>DATABZ010000359.1:0-31742 GCA_036259315.1 Gemmatimonadales bacterium
CCTGCTCGGCGGCCATGCGACGGGCCAGGGGGGAAGCCTTCACCCGACTCCCGGGCTGAGGCGTCCGGGGAGTGCCCTCCGCCGCTTCCGCGGCCGGCCGCTGGGACGGCTGCTGCCCGTTGCCCTCCGTCACCGCCTCGGCCGGCGGTGCCGGAGGCATCGACGACGGGTGGTTCCGATCCGGACTCGGCTGAGTCCCCTGTTCCTCGTCCCTCGTGACTCGGGTGCCCCGCTCCCGGGCGTCGGGCTCGGGCCTGGGCGCCGGCTCCTTCGGTGCTGCCGCGCTCTTCGGTGCTGCCGCGCCCTTTGGCGCTTCGGTCTTCTCCTCACGCCTGGCCGGTGCGCCGGTGTCCCCGACGTCCTCACCCGGTTCCCCGATCACCGCCACCAGCTCCGACACGGGCACCGTCGCCCCGGCCGGGATGACCTGCTTGAGCAAGGTTCCCCCGGCGCGGGCCACCAGCTCCATGACGGCCTTGTCGGTCTCCACCTCCGCCAGGACGTCGCCCACCGCGACGGGCTCGCCTTCCTGCTTCTTCCACTCGACCAGCCGCCCCTCCTCCATCGTGGGCGACAGCGCCTCCATGACCACCTTGGTGCTCATGCAGCCGTTTCCCGGTACAGAACCTGGTTCACCGCGGCCACGATCTTCCCCGCGTCCACCTTGGCGGCGCGCTCCAGGTGCTTGTTGTAGGGCATGGGAACGTCGGCCCCGGTGACGCGAAGGACGGGCGCGTCGAGCTCGTCGAACACCTCGCGCTGGATCGTGTCCACCACCTGCGCTCCGACTCCGGCGAACGGCCAGCCCTCCTCCGCCACCACGCAGCGGTGGGTGCGTGCGACCGACTCGAGCACCGTCTTGGTGTCCAGGGGACGGATGGTGCGCAGGTCCACCACCTCGACCTCGATCCCCTCGCCCGCGAGCTGCTCCGCCGCCTTGAGCGCGAGCGCGACGGTCTTCGAGTGGCAGATCACGGTGACGTCATCCCCGCTTCGCTTCACGTCGGCCTGCCCCAGCGGGACGATGTGCTCTCCCTCGGGCACCTCGCCCTTGGTGTTGTAGAGCATCTCGCCTTCGATGAAGACGATCGGGTTGTCGTCCCGGATGGCGCTCTTGAGGAGGCCCTTGGCGTCCGCCGGGGTGGCGGGCATGACCACCATGAGACCGGGAACGTGCGCGTAGTAGCTCTCGAACGCCTGGGAGTGCTGCGCGGAGAGCTGCAGCGCGGCGCCACCCGGCCCGCGAAAGACCGCCGGCACGCCCACCTGGCCTCCCGACATGTAGCGCATCTTGGCCGCCGAGTTCACCAGCTGGTCGATGGCGAGCAGGGCGAAGTTCCAGGTCATGAACTCGATGACCGGCCGCAGGCCGACCATGGCGGCACCTACGCCGACGCCGGCGAAGCCGAGCTCCGTGATGGGCGTGTCCACCACCCGCATCGGGCCGAACTCGTCAAGCAGGCCGCGGCTCACCTTGTAGGCACCCTGATACACGCCGACCTCCTCGCCCATGAGGAAGACGTCCGGGTCGCGCTGCATCTCTTCCCGGAGCGCCTGGTTCAGCGCGTCACGGTAGGTCACGGTCGTCACGCCGGCCCTCCCTCCGGCTCCGCGTAGACGTCGAGGTACAGCTCGTCCGGCTCGGGGTCGGGCGTCTCCTCGGCGAACTGGTACGCGTCCTCCACCTCCTGGATCACGTCCTTGTCGAGCGCCTTCACGGCGTCCTCGTCGGCCAGCCCTTCGGCGATGAGACGCTGGGACCACACCGCGATCGGGTCGCGCTTCCGCTGATCCTCGACCTCCTCCTTGGTCCGGTAATGGCCGTGGATCGGGTCGGACATCGAGTGGCCCATGAAGCGATAGGTGCGCACCTCGAGGAGGGTGGGGACCTTGTCGGTCCGGGCGCGCTCCACGGCGCGCTCCATGGCCGCGTGCATGATCAGCACGTCCTGGCCGTCCACCACCTCGTTGGGCATGTCGTAGGAGTAGGCCCGCTCGGAGATGTCGTAGATGGCGCTGGCGCGCTCGAGCGCCGTTCCCATGCCGTAGCGGTTGTTCTCGCAGATGTAGATGACGGGGAGCTTCCACAGCGCCGCCATATTGAGCGCCTCGTGGAACGCGCCGTTGTTCACCGCCGCCTCGCCGAAATAGCAGACGGCCACCTGCTCGGTGCCGCGGTACTTCGCGGCGAACCCCATGCCGGTCGCGAGGGGGAGATGCGCCCCGACGATGCCGTGCCCGCCGAGAAAGCCCAGGGAGGAGTCGAACAGGTGCATCGAGCCGCCCTTGCCCTTGGAGCAGCCCGCCGCCTTGCCGAACAGCTCCGCCATGACGGTACGGGCGCTCATGCCGCGGGCCAGCGCGTGCCCGTGCTCGCGATAGGAGCAGGTGATGTAGTCGTCGGGGCCGAGCGCGGCCAGGCTGCCCACCGCGACCGCCTCCTGCCCGATGTACAGATGGCAGAAGCCGCCGATCTTGCCCAGGCTGTAGGCCTCGCCCGCCTTCTCCTCGAAGCGGCGGATGAGCAGCATCTGCCGCAGCCAGTCGCGGTAGACGTCGGCGCGCGCGGGGTCGAGCCCCCAGCGGGGGCGCGGTCGGGACTGCGCGACGGTGGCCATCAGACGCCCGCTCCCGCGGCGCGCGCCTGGTCCCAGGCGTGGTACGAGGAGCGGGTGAGGGGGCTCGCCTGCACGTGGGTGAAGCCCATGCGGAGCCCGATGTCACGCAGCTCACCGAACTCGTCCGGGGTGTAGTAGCGCGCCACCGGCAGATGGCCTGCCGAGGGTCGGAGGTATTGGCCGAGCGTGAGGATGTCGACGTCGCTGCGCCGGAGGTCCCGCATGCAGACCAGCAGCTCGTCCCATTCCTCGCCCATGCCGACGATGATCCCGGACTTGGTGAGCCCGTCGGGCGCCATGCGGCGGGCCCGCGCCAGGAGCTCGAGGGCGCGATCGTACCGCCCGCCCGGACGTGCCAGGTGATAGAGCCGCTCGGCGGTCTCGAGGTTGTGGTTGAGGATGTCGGGGCGGGCTTTCATCACGACGGCCAGCGCGCGCTCCGATCCCTTGAAGTCGGGAATGAGCACCTCGACGGTCGTGTCCGGCAGCCGGCGGCGGATTTCGGTGATGCAGCCGGCGAACGCCTCCGCGCCGCCGTTCGGGAGGTCGTCCCTGTCCACCGAGGTGATCACGACGTGCGCCAGCTCCATCTGCTCCACCGCCTCCGCGAGGCGCACCGGCTCCAGCGGATCGAAGGCCTTCGGCGTGCCGTGGGAGACCGCGCAGTAGGTGCAGTTCCTGGTGCACACGTCCCCGAGGATCATGAACGTCGCCGCCTTGTGCTCCCAGCATTCCCCGATGTTGGGACAGCGCGCTTCCTCGCACACGGTGTGCAGCCCCAGCTCGCGCATCATCGTCCTGATGCGTCCGTAGTTGGGGCCGCCGGGGGCTTTCACCTTGAGCCAGGATGGCTTGCGCGCCGGCAGTGGGGCCGGGGCCTCGGGGGACGGGCCGCCCGGCGCATGGGGCGCCGAGCGGGTCAGTTGTACCAGCGGGACCGCCACTCGCTCACTCTCCGGAATCGCGGATCGTCCTGTGACCGCGCGAAAGCTAGCCCGGGACCGAGGTGGAATCCACGGGCTGGCTGCACTTCTGGAGGAGGGTCTCGGCCGCGGCCTGGGCCGTGGTGGAGGTCTTCTCCTGCACCTCCGTAGGCCCGCGCTGCGTCGTATACTCCGCGAAGGTCCGCGGGGTCACCTTGACCGTCGTTGTGCCGTCGCTCGCGGGAGCGGCCTGGATTTCGAGCCGGTCCACGATGCGGCGGAACTGCACGTCGGGCCGGCGCGCCGTCTCGTCGAACTTCCGGGCCGTGAGGCGATAGTCGTTGACGTCGATCGAGGTCTGGTCGAAGCGCACCGCCTTGAGCTGATCGCGGGCGCACTGCAGGACATCGGGCGCAGGCGACGGGCTCGACGCGGTCAAGGCGGTCGCGTAGGGTGCGTTGCTGCAGCCGGCGAGGAGGGAGAGAGCGACCAGGCAAGCTGGGGAGCGCATCGTCGAGCGCCTCACGTGAGAGGGGAGATCAGCCGAGCGGGGAAATGTAAAGCTCCCCGGGGCAAAAAGAACCCGGCGGCCTCCCGAAGAAGGCCGCCGGGGAATGGACGACTGGCCGTGCGGATCAGAAGAACAGCATCAATCCGACCGCGGGCGCGATCTCCTTGTTTTCGTCCGTCGCGTCGTCGTCGTCGTTGGTGACGGCATAGTTGAACTCACCGACGACCTTGAGCGACTTGGTGGCCTGGTAGTAGATGCCGCCCGAGGCCAGCCAGTTCTTGGTCTCGAAGTCCGCCTCGACATCATCGGCCGCCTTGAGGATGCTGATGCCCCAGCTGCCGGCGACGGTGACCTTGCTGTTGGCGGGGGTGAAGCTCAGCTGCCCATAGCCGCCGTAGGAGTTGCGCAGGTCGTCGCCGCCGACGCCGGTGCCGGCGCTGCCGCCGAGGAACATCAGGGTCGTCCCGATGCCCTTGCCGTAATAGCCGGTTGCCGTGACCGAGAAGGTGGGCGAGCCGAGCCGCACGCCGGCATTGCCGCCCCACGCGAACGCCGTCTCCTCGTCGCCTAGTCCGACGTCGGGGGTCTTGTTGTTCTGGGCCAGCGCGCCCACCCACACCTTGGTGTTGCCGGCCGTGTAGACGCCTTCGGCCTCGAGGCGGGGAAGCTGCACGGTCGTGTAGGGTGGGTTCGTGGCGGGCTGGAAGACGCCGATCGACAGTTGCCCCGGGCGGCCCGCGGGCGTCGAGTACGTCATCTGCGCCTTGAACTGCGGATAGATGTAGCCGAACCCGATGCGGCCAAGGGTCGTGCCCTCACCGGCGGGGCCACCGGTGGCGCCCACGCCGAACAGGGTCTGGTCGCTCAGGATCGCCTGCCGGCCGAACAGGCCCAGCTCGCGGCCTGCGAGGATCTGGCCCCAGGAGCCACCCACGGTCAGGAAGACCTGACGCATGTCGATCTGCGCCCCGAAGCAGTCATGGCCCTGGCCGTTGACGCTGCTACCGCTGGTGCCTTCGCGACCGGTGGTGTAGCCGCACTGAATTTGCGGTGCGAACCCGAAGTGCACGCTCAGGTCGGTCTCGCCTTCCTTGCCCTTGGCGTCGAACACCGCGAACGCGGGCAGCAGTCCGGTCCGGATCCCGAACGCACCCTTGCCGCCGAGCGGGTCGGCGGGCGGTACGATGCCTCCGGGAGTGGCGGCGATACCGCCTTCACTAATGTCATCGTAGAGTGCGAACGCGTTCACATTGCCGGCGAAGGTGAAGCTCCAGCCGTTACTCATCTGCATCGTGAGCTGGGCTTCGGCGACGGTTGCCGTGCCTAACGCCAGACCCATACACAACAGTGCGACTCGCTTCATAGGTGCGTCTCCCTCAGTGAAGAAATGACCGCCAACGACAGTCAACCTCCGGGACGAATACCTGCACCGGCAACTCGGCCGCGCTCGGGCGCGGATGTCAGATCGGGCGCGTCGGTCTCGCCTTCACCTCCCGAGTCGCCGGTCCATCGCAGCCCTGTCGCTGCGCTCGGAGCTCCTGCGGGAGCAGGTCTTGCTCCGCCGCCTGGCCCGGTGCCAACTCGGCCAGGAATTTCTCCACTACGGTACGACATGCCGGCCCGGATCTCCGCGCGTGCGGGTCCTGAGAGCCGGGTTCAACATCCCGCCAGCCTCGCCGCCGCCGGCGAGAGGTACACGTCACCAACGGGGCGGCCCCGCCGCGCCGCCGCACGTCGATCAGCGGAGCCGACATCGGTGCCCACCGGCGGTGGGGAGTAGCTGATGCTATTCGCGAATGTGGTGGCGACGACATCCCCAGGCCGGTCGGCAGGCCTGCACGGCCGACCGAAGTACCGGCGACCGATCCCGTGCGGCCAGCGACGCCGCTAGAGCGGTGCCTGCCGGACGCGAAGCCCGTCAGCATGGGCCGGTCGGTTGCTGGGGACCAGCGGGCGATTCGCCCGCATGCCTGTGCATGTACGATGTCGCCAGCGGCCAGTGAACGCCGCGAGAACGGCACCGGAGGCCCGGCGCCGGGTGGTTTCGGAAGCGCTAAGTATTTGAACGGCTTACAATCTGTTTCCCTGCGAGACGGCGTCAAGCCCCCGAAAATCAGACAGTTGGCGGCCCGGTCCGGGTGCCGTTAGGCCAAAGCTATGTGATGCAAAAACTTGCGTACGTAGCCGCTAGGCCGATCCACCGGCCGTCCTGATCACACCGAGTCCGCCACGCCGGCCGGAGCACCGGGATGACGCCACCGCGGAAGGCGCCCCTGCTATGCACGGGTGTGCCCGGTGACGCCCCAGGCCGCGCGTCACGCACGGTACGCCTGCCCCGCCGACCTGCGGGTTACGTGATGAAACAATATTCCGAGCAACGGGAGATTATGCAATCTCCGCTCATCCGCCGTCCTGCCCGTCCTCCGCCAGCAGTCGCTCCACCTCCGCCTCCCAGTCTCTCACCTGCTTCGCGTGCTGGGCGCCGGTTGCCGGACCGTAGAACCCGGCGTAGATCCGGCGCACCTTGCCGTCGCGACCGAGGAAGACGGTCGTCGGGAACGAGGTGAACCCCTGGAGCTGCGGCAGGGTGGCCGCGGCGGCCTCGGTGTCGTTGATCCCGGCGAGGAGGAGGGTGAACGGGATGTCGAACTTCTCGCGATAGCGCCGCACCTGACGGCGATCCCGCGCAGTGTCTCCGGAGACCTCGTAGGCAAGCCCCACGATCTCGAGGCCCCGCGAGTGGTACTTCCGGTAGAGCCTCACGAGCTCCGGCGCGGCATCGTGACAGGTGGGACACCAGGTCCCGAACACATCCACCACGACGACCTTCCCCCGGAATCGCGGGTCCCGCTCGGTGACGAGCCGGCCTTCCAGATCGGGGAAGGCGAAACGGAACGGCGCGGTGGTGTCCGCCCGTGTGTTCTCGGTGACTGCCTTGAGGTATGGCTTGCCCGTGCTCCGCACCGCGATCCATGGTGTCTGGGTGCGCAGCCCGGCGTGGAAGATGCCCCGCAATGTATCGGGCGCCCCGTTGCCGCCGCCCAACGCTCCGGTGAGCAGATACACGTACGAGCCGTCGAAATGCGCGACCGCGAAGCTGTCGCCTCTGGTCAGGCCGGCGAAATGACCGTAGTCACCGGTATTGGAGATGATGGTACCCTCGAGACCGCCGGCGCCGTTCCGCAGCTCGATGACTCTGGGGCTCGTGCCGAAGTCTCCGATCCACATAGCGTCCCAGCGGCCGATGAAGCGCTCCGGCGCCGGCCGCTGCGGCCAGCTCCCGCGCGAGGCCCGGAACGGGATCACGCGCGGGCCGCGGTTGCCCACGTTGCGGTACGCTCCCGTGAGAGAGTCGCCCGCCAGTCGGGCGGAGATCGTCGCCGCGTAATCGGCGATCTCCAGCACCAGGCTGTCGCCCCGGAGCGTGACTGCCGAGAACGGCTGGCACTTGTGACCGTTGCAGAGCTCGCCGGCGAGGGCGGTGCCGCGTCGCTCCAGCCGGACGCCGAAGCGCAGCTCACCGCCGGCCAGGTCGAGCACGGCCCGCCAGCGCCCGGCAGGCGCGGGATCTGTAGCGAGCTGGCCCGATCCCGCGAGCGTGAGCGCGAGCAGCGCCGCCGCCCCCCTCACCGTGCCTCCAGGTCCGCCGGCGGAGCGCTCAGCCCGCCGCCCAGGTAGCGCTCACCCGCCTCGACTTTCGCCTCGATCGTGTTCCCCCGCCACGGCGCGGGGCAGGGAAAGGCGGAGCTGTAGGCGCAGAACGGATTGCGGGCGCGGTTGAAGTCGAGCCGGTAGCGGCCGTCGGGAAGGGGCACCAGAGCGACGAACCGCCCTGCCGGATACGTGCCCCGGCCGTTGGTGTCGTCGCGAAAGTAGATCTCCAGTTCGGACTCGTCTTCCATGCCCGTCGGGATCCGCCTGACCTTGAGACGAACCGGCCGTCTGCCGATCGGCACGGTGACCGTGCCGGCCTCGGCGGCCTCAGTCTCCACCCCGTCGAGCGCGAGCACCCGCAGGCGTCCCGGCTGCTTCGGAGGAGAGAGGGGACCAGTGAAGACGAGCCCTGAATCGTACGGGTAGTATTCCGCCTGATTCTCGGCCCTGATCGGGCCGTACACCGTGAGGACACGGCGTCCGGCCACACCACCGGCAGTCACGAAGTAGGAGCCCAGTGCCACCGGGCGTCCGAGGGGCAGAGGGCGGGAGCCCTCGGGCCCCTCGAGCGTCACGACCCCGCCGCGCTCCCGCACACGGTGCTCGGCCACGCCCTCAAGCGGAACGTCCGCATCGGCTGGGCCGAGGCGGACCGCCGGGCCGATCGGCTGCTGGGCCACCGCGGCGAACGGCGAGTTGGGCGCGGTGGCGAGCCACTCGGTGTAGGCCGCGCGCTCGCGAGCCACGTCGGGCGGGGTGCTCTGGGCGGCGAGTGAACCCGCGAGTGATACGAGAGCGACGCCCGCGGCCTGGAATCGAGTGGAAATCACGGCTCGGAGTGTAAGCATACGGGAGCCCCATCACCACTTCCAGAATCGCTCCGGCGCGAAGGCGTCGAGGTCTTCGGAGGGCGTCTCGTCGTTCATCAGCTGCCTGATGAGCAATCCGGTCAGTCCCGCGAGGAGGATCCCGTTGCGCCCGTGGCCCGTCGCGTACCACAGACCTTGCAGGCGCGGCTCCGGGCCGATGATGGGCAGACCGTCGGGCGTCATTGGTCGCAGGCCGGCCCAGGTCCGGCGCGGGTCGGTGCCGGCAAGTGCGGGACAGAGCGCGCGGGCCGCGGCGAACACGCGCGCGAGCCCCGCCAACGTCACCTCGACGTCGAAGCCCACGTACTCCATGGTTGAGCCCGCGATCGCCTCGTCACCACGGGCCACGAGGTAGCCGCCACTTCCGTAGACGATCGCGCGCCGTGCTCCCTGGGGCCATGGAAGTGCCGCCATCTGCCCCCGCACCGGCGCTACGGCCATCGGACGCGGCAGCCCGGCGATCCCGGCGGACCAGGCGCCCGCGGCGATGACCACGTCGCCGGCGGGATAGCGGCCGCGACGGCCGATCACCTGGGCGACCCGCTCGCCCCGGGCCTCGATGGCCTGGGCCGCGTCCTGCTCGAGCACCACGCCCACCCGCCGGGCGTCTTCTCGCAGTGCGGCGACCAGGCGCTCGGGCTCGACCGCGCCCTCGTGCGCGGCCCAGAAGGCGCCGAACGTGGGACCGAGCCAGGGCCAGCGACTCTTCACCTCGTCGGCGTCCAACCAATCCGCCAAGTGGCCCTGTTGCCGTTGCCAGGCCACCTTCGCTCGCAGGTCGCCCGCCTCCGCTTCGCTGGCCGCGACGTGCGCGATTCCTTCGCGCCAGAGCCCGATGTCGCTGCCGGTGGTCTCGCTGAGCGCCTCCGCGAGCGGGCCGTAGTGCTCCCGGGCCGCCAGGCCGAGCTCGAGCAGGGGGTCTTCCTCGTCGGCCTCGATCTGGGGCGCCAGCATTCCCGCCGCCGCCTTCCAGGCCTGGCCGGCTTCGCCGCCGGGATCGAGGCACAGCACCCTGCGCCCGGCGAGCGCCAGCTCACGGGCGCAGGCGGCGCCGACCGGGCCGCCACCCACCACGACAACATCGTAGCTAGCAGTCACTTACATTTCCTATGAAACCATTTGAAACGTAGGGGCGTACTGCGCGCTGTCCCGTCGTCAGGAGGAAGGTACATGCTCAGGAACATCATCGGATTCGCGGTCTTCGCGGTGATCTCGATTTTCCTGCTCAAGCTGCTCTTCGGTCTGTTCGGTCTGGTGCTGGGCCTGCTCGGCACGGTGCTGTGGCTGGCCTTCGTGGGCTTTCTGATCTACTTGATCCTGAAGGTGTTCGCTCCCGCCACGGCGGCGCGGGTGCGAATGATGGTCGCGGGGCGCTAGTGGCTATTTCCCCAGGCCGTCGAGCTCCTGGAGCACCCCCCAGACCAGCAGCGGAATCAGGAGCTCGTGGTGCCCGGTCAGCAGGTAGCCCTGGCCTCCCGCCCGGGTAGGGCGCTGGACGACGTTTACGCGCGGCCTATAGTGGCGCTGCATATCGAAGTCGGCGGCGAGGAAGTGGGTCGGCACGCCTGCGTGGAGATTGCGGGCGATGGTCAGGGCCTTCAGGAACACCTCCGGCAGCAGCACCGCGCTTCCCAGATTCAGCACCACGCCACCCTGGTCCAGATCCGGCAGTGACCCCGCGAGGCGGCGAAAGTCGCGGTGGCTGGTCGCCCCCAATGCCGCGCCGTCGGCCGCCGGGTGCTGGTGGATGATCTCCGCGCCGATCGCGGCATGGACCGTCACGGGGACCTCCGCCTGGAGCGCCGCGAGCATCACGGAGCACTCGCCGCCGGGCAGCGGCCGCCGCTCCGCCAGCCGCAGCGCCAGCCCTTCCCCCATTCCCCGGCCGTGCCTCGCGGCTTCAACGATCGCGGCGTTCATCTCGGCACCCGTTTCCTCCGCCATGCCGAAGGTCCCATCGCCCAGCCCGCTCTCGACGTCCTCGCTGGTCCCGCCGAACGCCGCCAGCTCGTAGTCGTGGATCGCCGCGGCGCCGTTGAGCGCGACGTGGGTGACGACGCGCCGGCGGAGCCAGGCGGCGATCAGCGGACCGAGCCCGACCTTGATGACATGTCCGCCGATGAGGAGCACCACGCCTCGACGTGCCCGCGCGGCCGCGGCGACGCCGGCCATGACGGCGCGCAGGTCGCGCGCCGCGAGGACATCGGGAAGGCTGTCGAGGAATGCCTGAAAGGATCGGTGGCCGTCGGGAGCCTTGGCGAGGAGCGAGGGATCGACCTTGTTGCGCCTGGCCGCCACGGGCACCGTCCGTACCCGGGCGAGGTCGGCCTCGTGATAGGCCACGCTCAGGCGCCCGAGGCCGGGGCGCCGCTGCCGGGCACCACCATGTCCTTCAATCGGAGCGTGATGGTGCCGAAGGGGAACTTGCTCCGGATCTGCACGGGGAGCCTGCGCTCATCGTCGGTGAGCCAGATCCGGGTATCTGAACGTCTGGAGAAGAGGCCCTTGGTGTCGATCACCGGGTGCAGCACGAGGCACTGCACCTTGCTCCCATCCGGGAGCTCCATGCGCTCGCGCTTCACCACCTCGATGGTGACCGGGTTCTTCTCCTTCTTGAAGTACCTATCGAAGACGTACTTCTTGCCCACCTCGAGCGGGGTGATCCGGATGAAGTAGAAGAACGCCGCGTCGTCCAGCGGGTCTTCCGGGCTGGAGAAGGTGGTGTCGCGGCCGCTCTCCCGATAGAAGCCGGAATCGGGAAAGATCTCGAAGCTCCGGTGCTTCGGCTTGTCGTTCTCGACGAAGTCCTGCACGAACCGGTGGGAGGCGAATTCCTCCGTCCCCACGTACGACTCGAGCACGTCGTCGAGCGAGTAGAAGACCGTCTTCCCCTGAAGCCGGAACCGGAGCCGGAAGGTCTCCACCCCGCGTATCGAATCGATCCCGGCGACCTGGAGCGTGCCGGAGCCGAGCGTCAGCATGCCCAGCTTGGCGCTGTAGGTGAGCGTCTCGCCCACCTCGAACGGGTAGTCCGGCGGCGAGTCGGCCCGGGGAGACGACGGCGCTGCCGCGGGGCTCCCGTGGAGCAGCCCGGCCAGCAGAATCAGCGGCCTGATCATGAGGACATCGCCTCCGCCTGCCGCTCGGTTTCTCGCACCGCAGGCTCGCTCGGCGGGGCGATCGGCGCCGCCCGGAAGCGCGAGCGCGCCCGCCAGAGGTTCAGGGCCTCCTCCGTCGGCCGGATGCGGCTGGGCCGCTGCCGGAGGTCGTGCCGCTCCACCGAGGGCACCGACTCCACCCGCCGCGCGTACCGGCCCGTGCGCCAGTAGAGCTCCGCGTTCGCGGCCCACCCGTCGGTCACCAGGAAGCCCTCCGCATGGCTCCGCATCGCGTTCCTGAGCGCGACCAAGCGGACGATGGCGTAGCCCGAGACGAGATCGTGCACCCCCGGCACCGTCACCACGCCGCGCAGGAGCTGGGGGGCGAATCGCCGGAGCAGGCGGTGCGGCCGGGACGGCTCGCCCTCGAGGGAGCCCTCGGCCACGACCAGGTCGGCGCCGCTCTCGATCCGGCGCACCAGGTCCGGAATCACCTGGGGACTGTGGGTGAAATCGGCGTGCATGAGAATGGCGCAATCGCGCTTGGGCCGGTCGGTCAGCTCGAGCGCCCTCCGGAACAGCGTCTGGACCGACGCGGCGTACCCGCGCCGCTCGGCATGCCGCACCACCGTCAGCGGCAGGACCCGCGCGTAGGGCTCGAGGACTTCGCCGGTCGCATCAGTGGACCCGTCGTCGAGGACGAGCAGCTGGTACTCCCGGGGAAAGCCCGCGAACACCTGGCGAATTTTCCAGAGCAACAGGCCGATGGTCGCGGCCTCGTTGTGGCTCGGTATACAGACGTAAATCATGACCTGCCTAGAGTTGGCGCGCACGAACGATAAACCGATCGGACCTCGGCTGCCATGCGCGCCGCGGTGAACCGCTCCACGGTGCGCGCGGCCTGTTCCACCAGCCGGTGCCGCAGCTCCGAATCGCAGAGGACTCGCCGGACGGCGGCGGCGAGGGCCCCGGGGTTGCGGGGAGGCACCAGAATCCCACCTCCCTCGTGCAGCATCTCCGGAAGCCCTCCCGCGGAGGTGGATGCAACGGGGATGCCACGCGCCATGGCGTCCAGCACCGAGGTCCCCAGGCCCTCCTCCCGGCTGCTCATGACGTACACGTCCGCATCGGCGATCACCCGGAGTGGATGCGACACATGCCCCAGGAAGTGCACCCGGCCGGCGAGGTCCAGCTCCTCGGTGAGCCAGCGCAGCACCCGATCCAGCTCGCCGTCACCCGCGATCACCCAGTGGAGCTCGGGAATGACAGGTGCGAGATGGCGGGCCGCGTGGAGCAGGGTGACGTGATCCTTGTGGGGTACCAGTGCGCCGACCGTGCAGGCGAGCCTCGTCTCCGCAGCCAGGCCGAGCTGCTCCCGAAGGCCCAGGGGCTCGACCTCCCGCGCCGCGTCGAGGTCGATGCCCGAGTGGATCACCTGGATCCGGGCGGGATCGATGCCGTCATCCACGAGCACGTCGGCGACTGCCGAGGAGATCGCGATCACCCGCGCCGCGCGGCGCCACAGCCCGGGGCGTCGAAGGTGAAAGTCGACTCGACGCGTGGCCACCAGCGGAGTACGGGTAGGCAGCGCAACGAGGGCGGCGAGGGTGACGGCGTGACCGTCGTGCGCATGGAGCACGGCGGCCCCGGCGCGGGTCTCTCGCAGAACCGGGAGCAGCACGCGCGGGTCCAGGCCGATTGTCCAGGGGGTCTCGTGCACCCGGACGCCGTCCCGCCGCAGCCGGACGGCGAGCTCGGTTCCGGCGCCGGTGACCACCACCTGCTCGGTGAGCCCGCCTCGCTGCAGCTCCCGCGCGAGCAGCCATACCTGCCGCTGCCCGCCGCGCCATTCGCGGCCGGACGCGACGTGGACGACGGTGGAGCTCACGTGTCCGGCAGCACCTCGGCAGGTCGGCTGTCCCGGCGGCGGAGATAGGGGCCGCTGTCGCGGGCGACCTCGCCCAGCAGATTCCGAAGCTCCGCCAGGCTGAACGGCTTGTGCAGGTAGGGCCGCCCCAGCGACTCGAGGAATGCCAGCGTGTCGCCCCGTACCGTGTCGCCGGTGCTGAAGACCAGGCGCTCGGCGAGCTCGGGCCTACGGCGGGCCAGCTCCTCGTAGAACTCGCGCCCGCTGAGGCGCGGCATGCGCAGGTCGGAGATCACGAGATCGAAGGTGTCCTCGGCGGCCACTGCGAGGGCCTCCGTGCCGTCGCTCGCGACCACCGGGATATGCCCCCATGCCTCGAGCGTGGCCCGCATGTAGTGCAGGATGTGGGGTTCGTCGTCCACCACCAGAACCCGAAGCCGTCTGGTGGGCACGCGCTCGTCGGAGTCCGGCACCGGCGCCGGAGGCTGGGTGGCCAGCGGGAGCTGCACGGTGAAGACGGAACCCCTGTCTTCCTCCGTGGTGAGCATGATGCGCCCGCCGTGCTCCCGCACGATGCCCTGGCTGATGGAGAGGCCGAGGCCGGTGCCCTCACCCTCGGGCTTGGTCGTGAAGAAGGGCTCGAACACCTGGGCGGCGAGCGCTTCCGACATGCCGGGGCCGTCGTCGGCCACGTCCACGGCAACACCGTCGAGCCAGCGCCGCGCGCGCACCACCACGTGCCCCGGGCGGCCGGTGGAGGCGATCGCCTGGGCGGCGTTGTTGATGAGGTTGACGAAGACCTGCTGGATCTGGTTCGGATCGATGTCCGGCATCGGCAGGTCCGGCTCGACCTCCAGCGTTGCCTCCACCCGGTGGGCCATGAGATTGTTCCGCAGCAGCAGGAAGGTCGCGTCCAGCAGCGGCTTGAGCGCGGTGGGGCGCCGCTGGTGCTCCTGCTTGCGGGCGAAGCTCAGCAGGTTCTTGACGATGTTCGAGGCCCGCTCCGCCTCCTCCTGAATGACGGTGAGCGGCTCGCGAAGCGAGGGCGGGACGTTGGGGACCTCGGTCAGGTAGTCCGCGAACCCCACCACCGAGGCGAGCGGGTTGTTCAGGTCGTGCGCGATTCCCGCGATGAGCTGACCGATGGCCGACATCTTCTCCGACTGGATGAGCTGGTCCTGAAGCCGCCGGCGCTCGGTCTGGTCGTCGAAGAGGAGGACCGCCGTGGACCGGTCGGTGCTGCTGATGGGCACGGCCGTCACGGCATAGGTCTGCTCGCCGGTTCGCAGCTCGACCTCACGGCCCGCTCCTTGCTGGTCCAGGGCACGTTGAAGGTCGGTGGCCCATTCCGGCGGCGCGAAGGCCTGCCACGGGCGCCCGATCAGGCTGGCGGGTGGGGCGTTCACCAGGTTGGCGAAGGCCAGGTTGGCCCGCCGGATCCGGCCGCCCCGGTCGACGATGCAGATCGCCGGCGAGATCGCGTCCACGACCTCTTGCCAGGACCGCCTGCCGTCGTCGTGGAGGTCCACCAGACGGGCGCTCTCCAGGGCGATGCTGGCCTGGCTCACGAGCCCTTCGAGCAGGGCGAGGTTCGCCTGACCGTAGCGACCCGGCTCACCGCGGACGGCGATGGCACCTGTTACTCTATTCCTTGCGACCAGCGGCGCGAACAGCCAGCTCCCCGAAGCCTCGGGTTGCGCGGGCAGCGTGCCGTCCTGGAGCAGGGGCTCGAGCCCGTCGTCGAGCACCAGCGCGCCGCGCCTGGAGACGTGCTCCAGCAGCGCTTGACGGTTGGGCCCCCGGGGCGGCCACGCGTGCAGCGAGTCCTGGGCATCGACGTCGTGATGGAAGAGAGAGAGCGCGATCTCGGTCGGCGCCAGGTTCTCCCGCACGTGACGCAGGAGGGCGTCCACCACCGAGGCGCGGCGAAGGGTACCGGCCAGCTCCTGGCCGAAGACGATCACCCGGCGGAGCACCGCCAGGTCTTCTACCGCAGGAGGCTTATTCATGATCCGGGCGAATGCACGTGGACGATTGACCGCGACCGATCTGCAGCTGGTGATTCTGCTGTTGAGCCGCGGCTCCGCCCACCGTCGCGCCTCCCTCGAGCGGCGCCTCGCGGCCGAGGGGCCGGATCCGCTGCTCGACGCCCCCGAGCTGCTCGAGCGGCTGCTCACCGTGCGCACCATGCTGGTGCCGTCCGAGACGCTCTTCTTTTATGTGCTGGTCCGCCACGCACTCCTGCGTGCCGGGGTCGATGACCGCGACCTGGCCGACTACCTCGCCGCCCTTCTGCTCGACTTCGGGCAGCGCGATCGGGCGTGGCGGATCGACTGGCACGACGACCAGCGGCACCAGTACCTGGTGGACATCCTGACCGACCTCGAGGCGACGGAGGGCGACCGCCGGTTCCGGGTAATGCTGCACCTCGGCAACTACTCCCTGTGGCTGGCGGGGCTGTTTCCCGATTATATCGCGGCGCGCTACCTGCGAAAAGCAGGACCGGACGTGAGCTACTACGACGCGCTCGGTCGCCGCGGCTTCGGGATGGCGTCGGATCACGCGCTGGCGAGCGAGTATGGCCTCGGTGCCGTCCTCCGCACCGCCGCGGAGCGGTTTCCCTCGCTGCGCAGCGCGCTCAACGGCGTGAGTGACCGGGTCTTCTTTCCCGGCGCGAAGACGACCGACCGCGCGCTACGAGACCTCGGAATTCACTGACGCCGTAGCTGCTGACGCCGTGGCTGCTCCCACCAGTGCCTTGAACAGCCCGAGATCCGGCGCGCCGCGGTCGGCGTGCATCTCTTCGGGGTGCCACTGCACCGCCAGCAGCCAGGGGTGACCCTCCGGCCCTTCCACCGCTTCGATCAAGCCGTCCGCACTCCACCCGCTGGCGATCAGCTTCGGGGCGGGGTCCCGGACGGCTTGATGGTGAAAGGAGTTCACCCACACCGTGGTCGCACCGAGCGCGCCGGCCGCCAGGCTGCCCGGCTGGAGCCGGACCTCGTGAGTGCGGTCGGTCCTTGCCCCGCGAGGATCGTGGTCCACAGGGCCGGGCCGCTCGGAGGGCAGATCCTGGAACAGCGTGCCGCCGAGCGCCACGTTGACGAGCTGGATGCCCCGGCAGATCCCGAGGATCGGCAGCTCCCGCTGGCGCGCCGCAGCGAACAGCGCGAGCTCGAACAGGTCCCGCTCCCGACTCGGCGGGTTCAGCTTCGGGTGCGGCTCGGTCTCGTACCAGGCCGGATCCACGTCCTCGCCGCCGGTCAGCACCAACCCGTCCACTCCGTCGAGCGCTCGCGCGGCCAGGGAGTGTCCCATCAGCGGGCTCAGGACCAGGGGCACCCCCCCGGCCGCGGTGACCGCACGTATGTAGGCGGCGTTCAGACCGGTGCGCTCGGCGCCGTCCCAGCTGCGGACCACGCCCCCGAGCGCGATGCGCGGCGCGCTCACTGGAGAATGGAATCGGGGAACAGCGACGGGCAGCTCGGGTCGGTGATCGTCGCAGCCTCCACCTGAACCCCGATCAACGGGACGGAGCTGCCGCCCACCGAAACGTCGCCCAACCTCGGTGCGCCCGGAATGGGATTGCCCTCGTACAGCATCACGCCCAGCACGCGGTCGGCCCCGTCCACCGCCAGCACGCCGAACCCGAGCGTGGTGCCGGCCGGCGGATTGCCCTCCACGCCGATCACCAGCAGCGAGTCGGTTCGGCCCACGAGGGCGGGGAAAGCCCCGCCGGCGGCGATGCGGGCGACGGTCCGCTCCGGCAGGGAACCCGGCGGTGCGGCGAGCGTGCGGTTGGGGATGGTGAACTGCTCGAGGAGCGTGGTGGCGGCGGCAACGGCCGCCAGTCCGCAGGTTGCCGGCACCGCGCGCTCGCCGCGATCGCAGCCCGCAAGTACGAGGATCGAAGCCAGCCAGAGCCGGTGCGACATGCCCTAAGATACCCTCCGCCCACAGTGACTCCAAACCCCGGTGACCCCGCTCACATCAAGCCGTGGGTCACGCCTCTATCCATCCCACATGTCTCCGACCGAGCGGCTGTCTCGGCGCTTTGCGGATCGCCACGACGCGGGTCGCCACTTGGCCGCGGCGCTCGCCGCCTATGCCGGTCGCGACGACGTGCTGGTCGTCGCACTGCCGCGCGGCGGCGTGCCGGTCGGCTACGAGGTGGCGCGCGCGCTCGGCGTTCCTCTCGACCTGATGCAGGTGCGGAAGCTCGGCGTGCCGGGTCACGAGGAGCTCGCCATGGGCGCGATCGCCTCGGGCGGGGTGCGAATCGTGAGCGAAAATGTCGTAGAGGCCCTCCAGATCCCCGAGCGGGTCATTGCGACCGTGGCGGCGGCGGAGGCACAGGAGCTCGAGCGCAGGGAGCGGAGTTACCGCGAGGGCCGCAGCTTTCCGGATGTGCGCGGGCGGACCGTGATCCTGGTGGACGACGGCCTGGCCACCGGCTCGACAATGCGGGCCGCCGCCGCAGCGCTGCGAAGCCTGGGCGCGGGCCGGCTCGTGGCCGCCGTGCCGGTGGCCCCACCCGAAACCTGTGATGCCCTGCGGGAGGTGGTGGACGAGGTCGTGTGCGCCCGCACGCCGGACAATTTCATCGCCGTGGGCGAGTGGTACGTGGACTTCGCCCAGACCACCGATGCCGAGGTGCGCGAGCTGCTGCGCCGAGCAGCGGAGCGGGGGCCACGCTCATGAGTGGTGTCGCCGAGAGCCTGCGGTCTCTCGCCCAGCCGCTCACGGGAGGCGCCCGGGACTACGACGCGCTGCTCGACCTGGTCGGCGGTGCCCGGACCGTGCTGCTGGGTGAGGCGAGCCACGGTACGGAGGAGTTCTATCGGGAGCGCGCCCGCATCACCCGCAGGCTGATCGAGGAGCGCGGGTTCACGCTGGTTGCCGTCGAGGCCGACTGGCCCGATGCCTACCGGGTGAACCGTTGGGTGCGAGGCGAAGGGCGCGACAGCACCGCCACCGAGTCGCTGGACGGGTTCCGGCGCTTTCCCCGGTGGATGTGGCGCAACCGGATGGTCCTCGAGTTCGTGGAGTGGCTTCGCGAGCACAACGACCCCTTGCCGCACCATCGGCGGGCTGGCTTCTACGGGCTGGACCTCTACTCGCTCTACGCCTCGATCGAAGCGGTCCTTGGCGTCCTCGACCGGATGGATCCCGAGGCCGCCGGACGGGCTCGCCGGCGCTACGCGTGCTTCGACCACTTCGAGGAGGACACCCAGGCGTACGGGTACTCGGCGGAGTTCGGGCTGAGTCCCTCGTGCGAGGGCGAAGCGATCGCCCAATTGCTGGAGCTCCAGCGGGCCGATGTGGACCCCGCTCACCGCGACGACGTGGCCGGGCCGGACGAGCTGTTCTCCGCACAACAGAACGCGCGGCTGGTCAAGAATGCGGAGGAGTACTACCGCACGATGTTCCGTGGCAGGGACGAGTCCTGGAACGTTCGCGACCGGCACATGGCGGAGACCCTGGAGGCGCTGCTGGAGCACTTCAGCAGGCGCGGCGAGTCGGCCCGGGCCGTGGTCTGGGCCCACAACTCCCATCTCGGCGACGCGCGCGCCACCTCGATGGCCGACCGCGGAGAGTGGAATCTGGGTCAGCTGGTGCGGGAGCGATCCTCTCCCGGCGAATCGGTTTCCGTGGGTTTCACCACTCACACTGGTACCGTCACCGCCGCCGACGACTGGGGCGACCCCGCGGAGCTCATGGCGATGCGGCCGAGCCTGCCGGGCAGCATCGAGTGTCTGTTCCACGAGCTCGCGGTGCCCGATTTTTTTCTCGCGCTGCGCGGCTCTCCCGCTGCGGGCAGCCTGGCAGGACGCCGCCTGGAGCGCGCTATCGGCGTGATCTATAGGCCCGCGACCGAGCGGATCAGCCACTACTTCTCGGCGGACCTCCCGGCGCAGTTCGACGCGGTCGTCCACTTCGACCGAACCCGCGGCGTCGAGCCGCTCGATCTCGACGAGGGCTGGAACGCGTCGAAGGAGCTCTCGGAGACGTTTCCCAGTGGGTACTGAGGGGCGATGCGAGGGTGGGACAGTGCAGCGGCCGGAGCATCACGCTCCGGCCGTCGCGCTGTTTAGCTGTTTATCGGATTACGGGGCGGCCGTGTCGGTCCCGGTGCCCATTCCCGTGGTGTCGGTCATGGCCGTATCCATGGCTCCACCGGCCGGGACCGTATCCGCCGTCATGCCGGGATCGCCTGTCTCGGTTCCCGCCCCGCCGGTCGTCCCGGCGTCGCCCCCGGCGCCGCCGCCCGTGCCGCCGCCACACGCGGCCAACAGGAAGGCCGTCATGCAGCCGAAGATCCAGGATGTACGCTTCATCTGAATGTCCCTTTCCACGGCGGAGCCGCGAAGGTCACCGCTCGGGTTGAGGTGGAGAAGTAGAACCAGTTGTACGCCGCTGCCCGCTCCTAACCACGAACGCTAAGTCTCACCGGGACGCCCCGACGTGATCTGCGTCACCGTCCTGCTGCGCGCAGAGCCGCCAGGGAGCGTTCCAGGTTGTGCCTGGCGGGCTCCTCATACCGGGAGCGGAAGTGGGCCGACCGGTACAGGGGGTGCCGCGCCAGCAGGCGGGCCAGCACTTCGGCACGACCAGCCCGGTAGAGCGGCTCCGGCACGTACCCGTACTCGGCCCGGATCCGACGCTCGTACTCGGCGAACTCCGCGGGCGGCCGGCCGAGAATGGAGAGGTCCACGTCGCAGACCAGGCCGCCTGCTGGATCGTCGGGCGGCGTCGCGTGATCGGTCAGGCGAACCAGCCGGCCGATTTCCGCTGCCCGAGCCTCCGGTACGCCACCGCGAACCAGAATCGCGATTGCCTGGTCGGCGCTACGGGCCTCGTTGTCGGCGGCGCCTGGCACATACACCAGGTCATGGAACCAGAGCGCGGCCTCGGCCAGGTCGCGCTCCGGGCTCACGGCCGGTGCCTCGTCCAATCGGGCGAGGCAGTCGCGTACGTGATCGGTGGTGTGGTAGACACGCTGCGGCTCGCTGTACGCCTGAAGCACTGCTTCCACCACAGGCTCCGGCTCGTTCCTGCCGCCTATTCTGCTCCAGAGCGCGCCGAACCGCTCGCGCAGCCCCGCGTTTCTCATCCGGCCAGGAACCATTCCGCCAGCCCCCGCCGCCCGCGAGGGCTCGCCGCGAGGGCTCCGAGCGTGGGGAGTGCCAGGGCGCGCACCGATCGGCGCCGGAGCCACCCGGCGAAACGATCGTGGCGCCGCTTTACCCGGAGCCATCGTGCCACCCGGGGTGAGCGGTACCCGGCGTCGAGGATCTCACGCGCCACCTCTTCGCCGGTGAGCAGTGCGGCATAGATGCCTTCCGCGGTAAGCGCGGAGGGAACGCCGGCAGCGTCGCCTACGAGGTGAACACCGTCCCGGAAATGCAGACCGCAGAACTCCACCTCCAGCGTCGCGCCCTCGAAAGGGGCCCGATGACCCGAGAGCCCCAGCCCCGCGAGACGGTCGTCCACGTAGGCCCGGAGCGCGGACGGCCGTACCGTGTGCTTCCAGGCGACCGCTCCGATGGAGGTGTAGTCCGAGTGGGGGAAGACCCAGAAGTAGCCGCCGGCCAGCGCGGGATCACACTCGACGCGCAGTGGGTCGAGGCGCACCCCGGGCAGGTTGTACTCGGCGGCGAAACATGCCCTGAGCGCCGGCAGACCGAGCGCGCGGCGCACCGCGGAGTCAGCGCCGTCCGCGCCGAGGAGATGGCGCCATCTCACGCGGGTTCCGTCCACCACCGCCGTCCGGCCGGCGAGGTCCAGCTCCCGCACTGTGCAGCTCGTCCGCACGTCGGCTCCCGCCGCCCGGGCCCAGGCAGCCTGGTACTGGCCCAACTCGCGGCGCGGAATCGTGACCACGACGGTCAGCTCGGGGTCGAGCTCGACCGGCGCCCGGCGCCCGAACGCTACGCGTCCGATGCTGGTGAGCCCGGCCTCCGCGGGGAGCCCCAGCGCACGGAGGAGCGCGAGGGTCTTCCTCGTGAGCCCGCCGGCGCACGTCTTGGGCCCGATGTCCGGCCGCTTCTCGGCGATCAGGACTTCGCGACCGGCTGCCGCCAGCACCTGACCGGCGCGCAGTCCGGCAGGTCCGGCGCCGACGATCAGGTGCTCGACCGTCTCCATGCCTCATCCTCGCGAAGACGGGCCGCGATCTGCGCCCGGTCGTCCCGGGTTGGGTTGCGTGCCACGCGTGCCCGCCGAAGCCACATCCGTCCCTTCCGGTACAGATCGGACACCACGTGACCCGGCGGAAGGGTCCGGGTGCGCGGCAGCAGGAAGAAGTGGACATGCCGCACTCGCTCGCCGTAGCTGGCCACGTAGGTTCGCTCCGGACGCACCACGCGCTCGATGGCTGCCACCGCGGCACGGAGCACAAGACCCAACGCGGCGGCCTCGGCGGCGGTGAGATCGGCCAGCGACTCGCAGTGCCGCCGCGCCTGCACGATCAGCTCGCCGGGGTCGGTATGCGGTCCGGTGTGGTGGCTGACCAGCCAGAGGCCATCGTCGAAGATCGGACCTCCGGGAGCGGCGACACGACCGGCAACCTGCTCGCAGATGCTGCACGGGACTCGGGACATGTCGGCGGTGGCCTCCAGGGAATACGGCCGTTCCTAGGCACTACGTCCGTAGGGTACCCGGCGCCCCGTGCGCCGGGAAGTGCGGGCGCCGGCACTTGCTTGACGGTATCCGCCGCAGGCTCTAGCATTCGCTTTCCTGACGACGGGCGCCGGACCCGGCGACCGATCTCCCCGAGGTACCATGAGCCCTGGTCTCCCGCCGTGTTCGACGGCCTGAAAGCGCGGCTGGACAGGTTGTTGCGCGAGCACGGCGGGGCCGACCCGCGTGCCTACGCCGCCAAGCTCCGCGAGGCGCTGGTGGAAGCGCGACTCGGCGTCACCGAGATGCGCCGGGCGCTCGCGGCCGTCGAGGCGGAGCTGCAGTCGGAGCGGAAGCAGCTCGCCGACGCGGAGCGGCGGGGCAAACTGGCGGCGGCGGTTCCGGACGTGGAGACGGTCGCCGTGGCGGAGCGGTTCGCCGCCCGGCACCGGGAGCGTATCCTCGTGCTCGAGCGAAAGGTCGCCGTGCAGCGCGACGAGCTCGCGCTGGCGGAGCGCGAGGTGGAGGAGATGACCGCCCAGTGGCGCACTGCCTCCCACAGCGGCGTCTCGTCGGCCTCCATCGACGCGGCCTGGCGGGACCTCCAGGAGGCGGGGGCAGGCCGTATGCCGGACGAGTCCGCCCGCACGGCGGCCGAGCTGGATCGGCGCCGGAGAGAGCAGGCCGTCGAGGCGCAACTGGCGTATCTCAAGAAGAAGCTGGGGAAGGAGAAGTCGTGAGATCGGTTCTGCGCTGTACCATGCTCGCCTGGCTGACGGCGGCCCCGCCGCTCTCACCGGCAGCGGCCCAGATCCCCACCGATGCTCCCTCCCACTTCGAGAAGATCGCCCACACATACAGCATCGTCGGCTGGGACTCGGTCACGGGCGATCTCGGCGTGGTGGTGCAGTCGAAGTTTCCCAACGTCGGCGCGATCGTGCCCTGGGCACGGGCCGGCGTCGGTGCGGTGGCCACGCAGAGCCTCAGCAACACCGCCTACGGCGAGCGGGGACTCGAGCTGCTGGCGAACGGCGCCAGTGCGGAGGAAGCCCTCCGGGCGGTGATGCAGACCGACACCATGCTCCAGGACCGGCAGGTCGGCATCGTGGACGCCCGCGGCAACGCCGCCAGCTTCAGCGGCGAGAACACGTTCGACTGGAGCGGCGGGCGGGTCGGCACGCCCGCGGGGAAGGGCAGTATCGCAGGGGGGAAGGGACAGGTGCTGGTGGGCCGCGGGTTCAGCGCCCAGGGGAACATTCTCGTCTCCGAACGCACGGTGAAGAACCTCGCCGAAACGTTCGAGCGCACCCGGGGGAGCCTGGCCGACCGGCTGGTGGCGGCGCTCAAGGCGGGCCAGGCCGGGGGCGGCGACAAGCGCGGCATGCAGTCGGCCTCGCTGCTGGTGGTCCGCAAGAACGCCGGCTATCTCGGTGCCAACGACCGCTTCATCGATATCCGGGTGTACGACGCGCCGGATCCCATCGCCGAGCTGGAGCGACTGCTCGCGTTGCACAAGCTGCACTTCTTTCCCAGCCAACCCGACGACCTGATCCCGATCACGCCGTCCATCGTCGCGCGACTCGAGCCCATCCTCCTCTCCGAGCCCAAGGGCCAGGCGGAGAAATGGCTGACCGCCGGCCAGGGGACCGCCAACCGCCGGTTCCTGGAGGCGCTCAGGAACTTCATGTACTGGGAGAACTACGATGTGCGGGTGCGGATGGACGGGAAGATCGATCGAGTCGTGTTGAAGGACATCCTGGACAAGCGATCCTCCTAGCTTCTCACCGTTCTCACCGAGGTCAGGTTTGGCTACCGCCGCTGTCCCCTCCTCCGCTCCACGCCCGGTGCGCGACACCCGCTTCTTCGGCCATCCCCGCGGGCTCTCCACCCTGTTCTTCACCGAGATGTGGGAGCGCTTCAGCTACTACGGGGTGCGCGCCCTCCTGATCCTGTACATGACGGCACCGCTCGCGATCGGCGGCCTCGGCTTCACCACGGCCAAGGCGGGCGCCATCTACGGCAGCTACGTCGCCCTGGCCTATCTGACGTCGCTCCCCGGCGGGTGGATCGCGGACCGGTTCCTGGGACAGCGCCGCTCGACGCTCTACGGCGGCGTGATCATCATGCTGGGCCACGTCTCGCTCGCGATACCGACCATCGTCACCTTCTACCTGGGCCTGCTGCTCGTGGTCACCGGCACCGGATTGCTGAAGCCGAACGTGAGCACGATGGTGGGCGGGCTGTACGAGACGGAAGACGAGCGGCGCGACGCGGGGTTCTCGATCTTCTACATGGGAATCAACATCGGCGCGTTCACCGCGCCGCTCCTCTGCGGCTGGCTCGCGCAGAGCGAGCAGTTCCGAGGGATTCTGGCCTCGTTCGGCCTGCCGCCGTCGAGCTCCTGGCATTGGGGCTTCGGAATGGCGGCGATCGGCATGTTCTTCGGCGTGGTGCAGTACCTCTCGGGCTGGAAATACCTCGGTGACGTGGGGATGTATCCCGTGCAGCCGGAGAGCCCCGAGGCCTATGCCAGGCAGCGGCGCGCCCTGATCCTCGGGTTGGGAGCCACCGGCGTGGTCATCGGGCTGCTTGCCCTGGGTGCGGCGAACGGATTCCTGAGCGCGGAGGGCATCGCCAACGGACTTGGCGTCTTCCTGCTGCTCACGACGGTCGGCTTCTTCGCCTGGATGTTCACCGTGGCCCAGTGGACCCGCGAGGAGCGGAAACGGCTGGTGGTGGTGCTGGTGCTCTTCCTGGCGGCCTCCGTCTTCTGGTCGGTCTTCGAGCAGGCGGGGTCCACGCTCAATCTGTTCGCCGACCGCGACACCCGGACGGTCGCCTTCGGCTACGACTTCCCGCCTTCCTGGTTCCAGTCGCTCAATTCCTTCTTCCTGATCATCTTCGCGCCCGTCTTCGCCTGGATCTGGATCAAGCTGGGCCGGCACGACCCCAGCAGCCCCGCCAAGTTCACCCTCGGCCTGATCTTCGTCGCCGCCGGATTCGCCATCCTGGTGTTCGCGGCCAGGCAGGCGGAGCAGGGGGTGCTGGTGAGCCCGCTGTGGCTGGTCGGAACCTACCTGCTGCACACCATCGGCGAGCTGTGCCTGAGCCCGGTGGGCCTCAGCGCGATGACGAAACTGGCGCCCGCCCGGATCGCCGGGCTCACGATGGGGGTGTGGTTTCTCGCCACGTCGGTGGGGAACTATCTGGGCGGACGGGTCGGCGGGCTGTACGAGTCGTTCTCGCTCCCGGGACTGTTCGGGGCGGTGACGCTCTTTGCGCTCGGCGCGGCGCTGGTGCTGGCGCTCCTGATCAGGCCGATCCGACGAATGCTGGCGCGCTGACGGCGTAGAGCAGCACCTCGCCCACGTCGTCGTCCTCCTCGGAGGCGACGGGCCGCATGCCCACGTTCTCCGCCACGCGCAGGGCGGGCGTGTTCCACACGGGGGCCAGGGCGCGCACCTCGCGGACCCCGGGCTGGCTGAAGGCCCACGTCACCATGGCGCGCACGGCCTCGGTGGCGAAGCCTCGCCCTTCATGCTCGCTGTACATCGCGTAGCCCACGAGCACCGCCCCCTCCGGATTCACCGGGCCGCCGAAAGCGACCGAACCCACCGCTTCGCCCGACTCCCGGTCCACGACCAGCCAGTTCCACCACGGCGCCTCCTCCGGCTGCTGTCGGAGCCGCTGCAGCACCACCGGGAGCGCCTCCGCCATGTACGGCGGAGGAGCCGCTCGCCGGAACCGTGCGCGGGTGAGCCGGCGCAGCCGCTCACGGTCCCCGGACAGCAGGGCCTCGATGGCTTCGGCGGTGAGCGGGCTGAGGTCGAGACGCTGGGTGTGGACCAGTGGGTGAGACATGGCTGGCTACCTCGCTGAGGACTCGTGGGCTTCCGGCCCGCTCTTGAACACCCGAAAGAGATAGATCAGGGAGGGCGCCAGCACCAGCGTGCCGCCGGCCAGCGCCCAGAGGGTGATCCGGAGGGTGATCTCCGGGGCCGCCGAGCTCTCGACGGTCAGGTCGGGCGGCACCAGGTACGGGTACTGGGACGCGGTCCACCCCCAGAAGATGCAGGACACCTGCAGTCCCGCCAGGACCCGCGCGATCCGGAAGCGGCGCGCCCAGAGGGCGGCGAACACCCCGGCCGCCGAGAAGGCCGTCGCCAGGTGGAGCGGCAGCGCCCAGCTGGAGCCGACCAGTCCCGCCGCCATGAGCGGCGCCCCGCGGAACGAGAGCAGCAGGACGGCGGCAGAGGCGAGGAAGACTGCGACGCCCGCGCCGAGCGCCCGGCGGCGGAAATCCTCCACCAGATCCGGGTCCCGGGTCTCGAGGGTGAGGAAGACCGCCGCAAGGAAGGCGAAGAGCGTCACGGTCAGCACGCCCACCCCGAGCGCGAACGGCGTGAGCCAGGGCTCGATGAAGCGCTCGGCGAAGCTTCCCTCGGTCGGGGCCACCACCCTGCCGCTCGCCACCGCGCCGATGCACACGCCGAGGAGGAGCGGCGTGAGCACGCTGGCGCTGGAAAAAATCCGCCCCCAACGCAGCTGGGCGGCATCGTGCTCGTCATCGTAGGTGCGGAAGGTGAACGCCGAGCCCCGCAGCACGATCCCGATCAGCATGAGCGACACCGGGATGTGCAGGACGGTCATGATGCGCGCGAAGACCGGCGAGAAGCAGGTGAAGGCGAGGACGATGGCCAGGATCAGCCAGACGTGGTTCGCCTCCCAGATGGGACCGATGGCGTGCGCGATGACCTCCCGCTGCCGCGCCCGGCGCGGACCGCCGGCGAGCATGTCCCACACGCCGCCTCCGAAGTCGGCGCCGCCGAACAGCACGTAGGCGTTCAACGAGAGCGCCACCAGGAGCGCGGTGAGGTCCGCGAGGGAGAGCTCAGGCATCGGCGGGCCCGCGCGGCGAATAGATCCGGCTCCACTCGTCGCCCCGCGGACTGCGGAGAATCTGCCGATAGAGCAGCCAGGCGACGATTACGCCGAGAAAGCAGTAGAGCACCGTGAACACGACGAAGGGGTAGATCAGTCCCGGCATCGGCGTCACCGCGTCCGCCGTCCGCATGACGCCGTAGATGATCCAGGGCTGCCGGCCGACCTCGGTCACGGTCCAGCCCGCCTCGATGGCGATGAACCCCATCGGCGCGGCCAGCGCGATGGCGGCGAGCAGCCGACGGTCGGAGCCGATGTCATGCCGGCGCCACGCTGCCAGCGCGATCACGAGCGAGAGCAGGGCCAGGTAGCTCCCCAGGGCCACCATGATCTGGAACGCGGTGTGGACGATCGGCACGTGCGGCCACTGGTCCCGGGGGAACTCCCTCAGGCCCTTCACCTCCGCGTCCGGGTCGCCGAAGGCGAGGAAGGACAGGCCGCCGGGGATGCGGATGGCGTAATCGACGTCTCCGCGCTCCATGTCCGGCCAGCCGCCGATCAGGAGCGGCGCGCGGGTCCGGGTCTCGAAGTGAGCTTCCATCGCGGCGAGCTTGGCCGGCTGGAGCCGAGCCACGGCTTTCGCGCTCATGTCTCCCGAGATCGGCTGGACCAGGGCGGCGGGCACGCCCACCAGGAGCGCGATGGAGAGCGCGCGGCGATGGAACGAGTTCTCCCGGTCGAACAGCAGCAGGAACGCGTGGATGCCCGCGACCGCGAACCCGGTGGCCGCGTAGGCGGCGAGCGTCATGTGGAGCGTCTGCTGAAACGCCATCGGGTTCATCATCCCGGCGATCGGATCGATGTTGGTGATCCGGCCGTCCACCAGGTCGAAGCCCGTCGGCGCGTTCATCCAGGCATTGGCGATGACGACGAACACGCCGGACGCGGCCCCGCTCACCGCGACCAGGATCCCGGCCCAGAGGTGCGCGCGGCGCGAGATCCGGTTCCAGCCGTAGAGGTACACACCGAGGAAGATGGCCTCGGTGAAGAACGCGAACCCCTCGAGTGAGAACGGCATGCCGATGATGGGCCCGGCCGCCTCCATGAACTCGGGCCACAGGAGGCCGAGCTCGAAGGAGAGCACCGTACCCGAGACGGCCCCCACCGCGAACAGGATGGCCGTGCCTTTGGACCAGCGTTTGGCCAGCTCGAGGCAGAGCGGGTCGCCGGTGTTCTGCCACCGCCGCTCGGCGAGAACCATGAGCACCGGCATGCCGATCCCCACCACGGCGAAGATGATGTGGAAGGCGAGCGACATCGCCATCTGGGATCGGGCGGCGAGCAGGTCTGACATCGGGGTTCCGGGGAGTAGATCTTGTGAAACTATTCACAAGTGGCGGTGAAGCAAGCCGAACGCCGTTACCTGGTGGCGGCTGGAACAGTGGTGACGAGCTACCGCACCTGCAACACCTCGCCATCCGCGATCACGAACGCTCGATCCTCCGGCTCGGGATGGACCGGCGCACCTCCGGTGAAACTGCCGAAGGCGGGCAGCAGCGCGAGGTGCGGCCGCACGAGGAAGCAGGGGAGCCGCTCCCGCTGCAGCGCGGGACCGCTCACCACCAGGGCGGGATGGACGTGGCCGGCCAGGGTGTAGCCCTGCGGCGAGCCCTCGGGCTGGTGCCGCAGAACGAAGGGCGGCAGAAACGCCGGCGCGTTGACACAATTGATCCCCAGGTCGGCCGGCGGGTCGCCGGCGTGGCGATCGTGGTTGCCGCGCACCAGTTGGATCTCGAGCCTGGATGTGCGCTCGCGCCAGCCCCGGAGGGTGGCCAGAGTCCTCGTGGCCACCCGGCCGGCCCTGGCGTGAAACAGATCGCCGAGCACCACCAGGCGCCGAGCCCCGGTGCGCTGGACCGCACGGTCCAGCCGGGCGAGGTCCTCGCTGGTGGTGCCGCCCGGAATCGCGATGCCCGCGGCGCGGAAGGTCGCCGCCTTGCCCCAGTGCACGTCGGCCACGATGAGGGTACAGGCGCGTGGCCAGAAGAGCGCGCGCTCCGGCAGAAGCCGCACGTCTTCCCCGGCCAGGGTGAGCAGCACGTCGCTCACCCTCCGCTCCTGAACCCACGATGGCTCCCGCGCGGAGAGCGGGTGCGCTCGGCGGCCCGCTCCAGCGGCGCCGCCATGCGGCGGATCCGGTCGCCGAGCTTCTCGGAGCTGACCTGCTCGCGCGCGCGGTCCACCAGGAGGGGAAAGGCGAGCGGGGTGGGCCGGTCCACCTCGACGACCGTGACCCGGCCGACCGCGATGCGCTCCAGCGTGCGGGCCAGCCGGCCCTGCTCGAGCTGCCGCTCCAGCACCTCGCGGTGCGCCTGGAAGAGCAGGAGGTTGTCGGGATCGTAGCGCGCGAACACGTCGTAGATCAGCTCGCTCGAGGCCTGGACCTGCTTCACCGCCTTGGCGGCGCCCGGGTAGCCCTGGAACACGAGGCCCGCGATGCGCGCGATCTCGCGGAACTGGCGCCGAGCGAGCTCCGCGGCGTTGAGGCTGGCGGGAATGTCGTGCAGCAGGTGCTCGTAGGAGAGCAGTCCGGCCTCGAGCGCGTCCTCGAGCGGTGCCGGCTCGGGCGACAGCAGCTCCAGGCCGTAGTCGTTGGCCGCCAGGGTGAAGGAGATCGGGCCGAGCTGCGCGATCCGGTACGCGAAGAGCGCTGCCAGTCCCTCGTGCACCAGGCGTCCTTCGACCGGATAGAAGAAGAGGTGATGCCCCTCCCGCGTCTCGACCCGCTCGATCAGCAGCTCGTCCACGGCGGGAATGCGCGACCATGCGGCCTGGAGCTCGAGGATGGCCCGGACGGCGGCCATCTCCGGGCCGCGGTACGTCCCGCGGCGCGCCTCGTCGAGCTTGATGCGTATCCACGCGGCGAGCTGCGGCGAGATGGGCATTCGCGCACCGGACCAGTGGGGCACGGTGTTGGTCTTCGCCGTCGACCGCCGGACGTGGGCCACCATTCCCCGCACCCGCACGAACTCGAGGACCCTGCCGGCGAACGTGAACACGTCGCCTGGCCGGAGCCTCGCGATGAAGTTCTCCTCCACGGTGCCGATGGTCCGCCCCCGGAGGAGCTGCACCTTCATCGCCGACTCGCTGACGATGGTGCCGATCGACATCCGGTGCCGCATGGCGGCCATCCGGCCGGCTACCACGAAGCGCCCCTCGCGCTCCACCACCTTGCTGTACTCCGGATACGACTGGAGTGCGCTCCCGCCGCGGGTGATGAAATCGAGTACCCAGCGCCACTCGTCGTCGCGGAGGTCGCGGTATGCCCACGTGCTCCGTACCTCCGCGAGCAGCTCCTCCGAGCGGAAGCCGCCGCCCACGGAGATGGTGACCGCGTGCTGGGCCAGAAGGTCGAGCGGCCGCTCCACCGGGCGGCGCGCCTCGATCTCACGGGCCTCGAGTGCCGCGCGGGCGGCGGCGACGTCGACCAGCTCGAGCGCGTTGGTGGGGACGCAGGTCAACCGGCTGACCGCGCCGGGGCGGTGTCCGCTCCGCCCCGCACGCTGGATCAGCCGGCCCACGCTCTTGGGACTCCCCACCTGGAGCACCCGATCCACCGGGGTGAAATCCACCCCGAGGTCGAGCGTCGAGGTACACACCACGCAGCGGAGCTTGCCCTCCCGGAGCCCGTCTTCCACCCACTCGCGGGTCCCGCGGTCCATCGACCCGTGGTGCAGCGCGAGGATGCCTGCCCAGTCCGGGCGGGCCGCGAGGAGCGCCTGGAACCAGATCTCGGCGGTGGCCCTGGTGTTGGTGAACACCAGCGCGGTCTCGCCCTCCTCGACCGCCGCGATGACTTCCGGCAGCAGGCGCAGGCCGATCTGGCCCGACCATGGGAAGCGCTCCATGGAGTCCGGGATCAGCGCGTCCACCTCCAGCGCCTTTGGCACCAGTCCCTGGAAGATCCGCCCCGGTCGCGCCGCTCCCGCGGCGCTCACGCCCAGCAGCGCGTCGCGCGCGGTGTCGAGATTGCCGAGCGTCGCCGACAGGCCCAACGTGCGGAGGCCCGGCCGGAACCGACGCAGGCGGGCGAGACACAGCTCCGTCTGTACGCCCCGCTTCGAGGCCATGAGCTCGTGCCACTCGTCCACCACCACGAGCTGGAGGTGGTCGAAGAGTGTCGGGGCATCCTCGCGGGTGAGCAGCAGGGACAGGCTTTCGGGGGTGGTGACCAGCGCGGTCGGCAGGCGCTCGCGCTGGCGGGCGCGCACCCGCGCCGGCGTGTCGCCGGTGCGCGACTCCACCGTCCAGGGCAGGCCCAGGTCCTCGACCGGAGCACGGAGGGCCGCCTCGGTGTCGCCGGCGAGGGCCCGGAGCGGGGTGATCCAGAGGACGCTGAGCGGCGCGGCGGGCCGGCGGCGGGCGGCGGGATAATCCCGAAGCCACTCGAGCACCGGTCCCATCCAGGCGGCGTACGTTTTGCCGGTGCCGGTCGCCGCATGGACGAGCCCGCTCTCTCCAGAGAGGTAGGCCTCCCACACCTGCTCCTGGAAGGGGAACGGCTTCCACTCGTGCAGGGCGAACCACTCGCGCACGCACTCGATCGGCTCCCGTCCCGCGCACTCGACCACCCGTGGCGGGCGGCGGCGGACCTTGGGCGGCGGCGGCTCGGCCCGGCGCGCCTCGCGCCGCCGAGCCG
>DATABZ010000360.1:0-2562 GCA_036259315.1 Gemmatimonadales bacterium
CGCCGAGCCCATCGTGCTCGGCGATGGCGGCCTGGTTCCGTCCCGGGACCCTCGGCTCGGCCGGATCGCGACGTACCTCCGAGAGCGCCGGCCCGACGATATCCGGGACGGCGTGCACGCCCTCGACGTCGCGGCCGACCCCGCCAACTTCGGCGCGGCGCTGGTGGCCCTGGGGGAGGCGGACGGTGCGGTCGCCGGCGCGGTGCGTACCACGCGCGACGTGCTCCGCGCGGCGCTCTGGGCCATCGGCACGGCGCCGGGCGTCAAACTGGTGAGCTCCTCGTTCTACATGGTGCTGCAGAGCCAGGCGGTGCTCACCTTCACCGACTGCGCGGTCATTCCCGAGCCCTCGGCGGAGGAACTGGCCGGCATCGCGCTGGCGGCCGACCGCGACCGCTCCCGGCTGGTGGGCGACTCCCCTCGGGTCGCCTTCCTCTCCTACAGCACCAAGGGGAGTGCGGACGGCCCCCGGGTGCGCCGGGTGCGCGAGGCCACGGCCATCTTCCGCGAGCTCGCGCCGAACATCCCCTCCGACGGGGAGCTCCAGGGCGATGCCGCGCTGGTGCCCGACGTGTCGGAGCGGAAGGCGCCGGGCTCGCCGGTCGCGGGGAAGGCCAACGTGCTCGTGTTCCCCGATCTCGACGCGGGCAACATCGCCTACAAGCTGACCCAGCGGCTGGGCGGCGCGACCGCCATCGGACCGATCCTCCAGGGACTGGCGCGGCCGATGGCCGACCTGTCGCGGGGCGCCACGGCCGATGATATTGTCGAGGTGGCGGCCATGGTGGCACTGCAGAGTGACTCGAAGACCTGACGGAGCGACGATGGGCTTCACCCAGACCAAGGACCAGAGCGGCGTGGCGGTGCTCCAGGTAGAGGGGCAGCTGATCGTGGGGAATCGCCAGGAGCTGAAGGATCTGGTCCAGGCCGCGCTCGACCGCGGCGAGCGCAGGCTGCTGATCGACTTCTCCCGTACCGGCTACATCGATTCCTCCGGGCTCGGCGCACTGGTGTCCATCTCGAAGCGGATCCGGGAGGCGGGTGGCGAGCTCAGGCTCTCCGGTCTCAACGAGGACCTCCGCTCCCTCTTCGAGCTGACCAAGCTGGACACCCTCTTCGCCATCGCCGACACCCCCCAGCAGGCTCTGGCCAGCTTCTAGTCCCGCGGCCCATGACGTCGCCTCTTCGCCTCTGTGTCCGCCGCTCGCCGGCCCCGGACGCCGAGGGCGCCGCCACGCTGGTCACCCTCCGCCTGCCGAGCGACGTGGGGTGCATCGAGGAGGCGGTGGAGCTGGTCACCCGCCACTGCCTGGCCGGCCATACGGCCACGCGGACCACGCGGTTCCGCCTCCAGGTCGTGCTGTCGGAGGCGCTGGCGAACGCGATCCTGCGCGGCAACCGCGAGGCGCTCGACAAGTCGGTCGAGGTACGCGCCGAGCTGCTCCAGGAGGTGATCCGGGTGCACGTTACCGACGAGGGCCCCGGCTTCGATCCCGCCAGCGTTCCCGAGCCGATCCAACCCGAGCAGCTCGACGAGGCCCGCGGTCGCGGACTCTTCCTCATCCGCAAGCTGGTGGATGCGGTGCAATTCAACGAACAAGGAAATTCCATCTGCATGATCCTGCGCCGACCCTAGGTCGGCTCGGTCCCGTGCTCGACGGGCTCGGCACGCTGGTGCAGGGCCGGGTGCGCCTCTGGCGCTTCGACGGGCGTGGGCTGAAGGTGACCGGAGGCGGCGCCGACCCCGGCTGGAGCCCGCCTGTTCCCCGGCAGGCCGGTCTCGTGCCGACGCCGGACGGCGGCGTCTGGCTCGCCCCGCTGGACACGATCGAGGGGTTCTGGCTGGAGGTGGACGCAGGCGGCGAGGACCACTCCCGCACGGTGGCGGAACGGATCGCGCCCATCGTCGCGGCGATGCTCGACACCGAGCGGCAGCGCGGCTACATGGCCGAGGAGCTGGCCAGCCGCTACCAGGAGATCGATCTCCTCTACGCCATCAGCGAGATTCTGGGCACGACGGTGCGGCTGGAGGAGGCGACCCGGACCATCGTCCGCGAGGTGAGCACCGTGGTCGGCGCCAAGCGGGCGTCGATCATGGTGCTGGACGACGCTGCGGGCGTGCTTCGCACGGTGGCGGCCCGCGGGTTCGGCGTCGAAGGTCTGGAGCCGGTGCCCGTGGACGACGAGTGTTCGGTGGCCGCCCGCGTGTATCGGGAGCAGCGCACCATCGTCTACGAACCCGACGCAGACGCGGATGCACCGGGCGACTGCGGTGGGGACCGCGGCTACCGGGGACGCGCGTATCTGAGCGTGCCCATCTGCTACGGTGCGGCGGGCTCTCCGCTCCGCTGCATCGGCGTCATCAATCTCACCGACCGAATCCGCGGCGACCGGTTCACCGCGGGCGACCGGAAGCTGGTTGCGGCCGTCGCCAACCAGATCGGCGCGGCGGTGGAGAACGCCCGGCTGGTGGAGCGCGATCTCCGCCAGCAGCAGCTCCGGCGCGAGCTGGAGCTGGCCCACGACCTCCAGCTCAAGCTGCTCCCCTCGCCCGCGGTGCTG
>DATABZ010000361.1:0-3086 GCA_036259315.1 Gemmatimonadales bacterium
CAAACCGCGCCCGGTCTCCTCCGCGGCGGGTTCCAACGCGCCCCTACGGAGCCCCCGCTCCCCTCGCTTTCTCAGGCACTGGTCGTCCGAGCATCTTAGCCCGCGTCCGGCGAGGCCGCTGTCGGCACCGGCTCGCCTGCCCCGCCGCGCACCCGCCGCCCGAACTTCGCCGCTACCCAGCTCCGGAAATCATCCAGGATCTCGTACACCGTCGGAATCACCAGCAGCGTGAGCAGAGTCGAGGTGATCGTGCCGCCGATGACCGCGCGGCCGAGGGGTGCCCTGAAGTCGGCGCCCTCGCCGTGGCCGATCGCCACCGGGACCATCCCCGCGATCAGCGCGAGCGTCGTCATGATGATGGGCCGAAGCCGAATGCGTCCGGCATCGATCAGTGCCTCGCGGAGCGGCACGCCGCGCTCCCGCGCCCACTTCGCGAAGTCGATCAGCAGGATCGCGTTCTTGGCCACGATGCCCATCAGCAGTATCACGCCGATCAGGCTCATGATGTTCAGCGTGTCGCGCGTGATCCAGAGCGCCAGCACCACCCCGATCAGCGAGAGGGGCAGCGACACCAGGATGGCGAGCGGATCCACGAACGACCCGAACTGCACCACCAGAATGAGATACATCAGCAGCACCGCGACGCCGAGCGCGGTGAAGATCCGGGTGAACACCTCGGCCTGGTCCTGGGACTCGCCGCCGTAGGTGATCTCGTAACCCGGGGGCAGGTCGAAGCGGGCCAGACCCTCCCGGATCTCGTTGGTCACCTGCGTGAGGGAGCGGCCGGACACGTTCGCCTGGATGATGACGACCTTGTCCCGATCCAGGTGGTCGATCTGGGCCGGGCCCATGCCCTGGCGGATCGTGGCCACCTGCCCCAGCGGGAGCGTCGACGGTGTGCCGTCCGGCCCGGTGCCGGCCACCAGCGGCAGTCGGGCGAGGTCGGTCACCCGCTCCCGTGCCTCGGGGGCCAGACGCACGGTGACGTCGCGCGTCTCGCCCGAGGGATCCACCCAGTCGCCGGCGTCGATGCCGGCGAAGGCCGGCCGCAGCGACTGCGCCACCTGTCCTACCGTGATGCCGAGCGAGCCGGCCAGCCCGCGGTCGAGCTGCACCTCCAGCTCCGGCTTCTGGCCCCGGGTGGAGAGCCCCACGTCCACGGCGCCCGGCACCTTGGCCACCACGTCGCGCGCGGCGCGCTGCGCCAGGTCCGTGAGTACCCGTGCGTCGTCGCCCTTCATCTGGATCTGGATCTGCTTGTAGGCTCCGCCGAAGCCGCTGGTGAACACGGAGACCTGGGCACCGCCGATCTGCTGCATCTCCCGCCGGAACATCTGCCCCAGCTCCTCCTGGTGCAGCTCGCGCTCCGCCTTCGGCACCAGCCGCACGTACACCAGCGCCTGGTCCACGGACGGCGTCTTGAGCGGGACCGGCGTGCCCACGGTGGTGTAGGTGTACGCCACCTCCGGGTGCGCTCGCGCGAGCTGTGCCACCTCCTCGGCCTTGATGCGGGTGTACTCCAGGTTCGAGCCGGGAGGCGCCTCCACGATCATGTTGATCTCGCTGCGGTCGCTGACCGGCACGAAGCCGGCGCCCACCTGTCCGACCACCGGCACGATCGGCAGCAACAGCACCATGGCCGCGAGCACGCCCGCGATGCCGAGCAGCTTCACGCCGACGCCGCGGACCACGCCCAGGCGGGCGAGCAGCGGCTTCGCCAGGATCCAGAAAATGGCCCAGAGCCCCGCGAGCACGACCAGCGCCGCGAGGATCCCGCGGGCGGGGATGGTCAGCGCGGCTATGAATGTGGCCAGGGCCAGCCCTACCATCATCAGCCGGTGGTCCAGCGCCCAGGCGATCACGCCCTTGTAGCGGTCGGCCATGCGGTCGAACCACTTGTTGAAGCGCTCGAGCGCCCGGGCGATCGGGTTTCGCCGCTCGTGCGCCTCGGTCTGCGGGTCCGGCCAGTACGCCGAGAGCATCGGGTCGAGCGAGAAGGAGACGAATAATGAGACCAGCACCGAGCAGGCGATGGTGAGCGCGAACGGCTTGAACCACTGCCCCGAGATCCCGTACATGAAGGCCACCGGCACGAAGACCGCGACGATGGAGAAGGTCGTGGCCGCTACGGCGAGCCCGATCTCGTCGGTGCCCTCCCGCGAGGCCTCGTAGTGGTCCTTCCCCATCTCGATGTGCCGGACGATGTTCTCGCGGACCACGATGGCGTCGTCGATCAGGATGCCGATGGCGAGCGAGAGCCCCATCAGCGACATGGTGTTCAGCGTGAACCCGAAGGCCCACACCGCGATGAACGACGCCAGCACGCTCACCGGCAGCGCCAGACCGGTGATGACGGTCGAGCGCCAGGAGTTGAGGAAGAGGAACACCACGAGCACCGTGAGCAGCGCGCCCTCGATGAGCGCCTCCTGCACGTTCTCGACCGCGTTGTGCACCCGGGTGCCGGCGTCCTGCACCACCTCGAGCTTCACCCCCTCCGGCATCCGCCGCTGGAGCTGCTCGACCCGCCGGTGGATGATGTCGGTCACCTGGGTGGTGCTGTAGCCCTTGGCCTTCAGGATCTCGATGCCCACGGCGTCCCGGCCGTTGAAGAGCGCCTGATCGCGCTGCTCCTCGGTGCCGTCCCGCACGGTGGCCACCTGCCCCAGCCGGATGACCTGCCCGTCCCGCTCGGCGATCACCAGCTTCGCGAAGTCCTCGGGCGCGTCCAGCCGGCCCTTGAGCCGGATGGCGCGCTCTTCCAGGGCGCTGTTGAGCCGCCCCACCGGAGCGGCCAGGTTCTGCGCCTCGAGCGCCTGAACCACCTCGGCCACGCTGATGCCTGCCGCCTGCATGTCCGCGGGGCGGATCTCCACGGTGAGCTCGCGCTCGAGCCCGCCGACCACGGACACCTGGGCGACACCGGGCACCGTCCGGAGATCGCGGACGATCATCGGGTCCGCGATGCGAGTAAGCGCGGCGGTCGGTACGCGGGCCGAGGTGAGCGCGAGCGAGAGAACCGACTGCTGCGAGGGGTCGAAGCGGGTGAGGACCGGCTCCTCCATCTCGGTCGGCAGGTCGGCGCGCTG
>DATABZ010000362.1:0-29278 GCA_036259315.1 Gemmatimonadales bacterium
CGCGAGATCGCCCCGCTCACGCTCGCCTACCTGCCCGGCGTCGAGGGCGTGGACCTGCGGGTGACGGCGTGGGGCATGGAGCCCGCCGAGGCCGACCGCCGGCTTCGCGCCGCGGCCGACCTGATCACGCCGCGGGCGGGCGAGCACGCCTATGGCGAGGGCGATGTGGACCTGGCCGCCGTCGTGCTCGAGCGTGCTCGCCGCGCTGGCGCCTCCCTCGGGGCCGCCGAGTCGTGCACCGGCGGTCTCGTAGGTGGGCGGATCACCGAGGTGCCGGGGAGCTCGGATGTCTTCGCGGGCGCCGTGGTCTGCTACGCGAATCGCCTCAAGACGGAGCTGCTCGATGTGCCCGCTGCGTTGATCGACGAGTACGGCGCCGTGAGCGAGCCCGTCGCCCGGGCAATGGCGGAGGGCGCGCGGCGGCGCCTTGCGGTGGACCTCGCGGTGTCGGTCACGGGCATCGCCGGCCCGTCCGGCGGCACCGAGGAGAAGCCGGTCGGCACCGTGTGGTTCGCGCTCGCTTCTCCCGGGGCCACGGACACGAAGCGCGTCGTGTTTCTCGGCTCCCGCAAGGAAATCCGGGACCGCGCCGCCCAGACCGCGCTCTTTCTCCTGAACCGTCGCCTGCTGTCCGACTGAGCGCCCGCGTCGGCCTCTCCGCGATCTCTCGGCGCTCGAGTCTGACCGTCGGCCTCCCACCCGCCAGCTTCTCGAACCGTGATTCTCGAGCCGTGATTCTGCCCAGATGATCCCTTCTGCCAGCAGCGGAAGGTGCTGTTATCTTTGGGCAATACCTCGCATGCGAGAGTGCAAGTGACTGACAAGCGAAGATTTAGCACCGATTACGAGACCGAGGGCGACCCCATCCACACTCCCGGCGGCATGGCCCAGCCTGCCTCCACCGACGGGCCGAGTGGGGATGGCGCGGATCTGGCCTCGACCGATATGTCCGCGGAGCCGAGCTCCCGTGAGGAGGACACCCAGGCGGTTTTCAGTCAGGGTGCCGGCGTCCCCGTCGAGCCTGAAGCCGAGGCGATCAGGCGGCTCGAGTCGCAGCTGGAGGAGTCGCGCGACCGCCAGCTCCGTCTGGCGGCGGAGTTCGACAACTACCGGAAGCGCGTGTCACGGGAGCGGCTCGAGCAGAACGACCGCGCGCAGGCCTCCCTGGTCACCCGGCTGCTGGACGTGCTCGACGACATGGATCGCCTCGTGGCCGAGGGGGGCACCGGATCGGTCGAGGCCCTCCACCAGGCGGTGGGCCTGGTGGATCGCAAGCTGCGGAAGGAGCTGGAGACGGCCGGGGTCGAGCGGATCGACCCGGTGGGACAGCCGTTCGACCCGAACCTTCACGAGGCGGTCTCTACCGTGCCGCCCCCCAGCCCCGAGCTGGATCACACCGTGAGCGCCACCTTTCAGACGGGTTACCGGTTCAAGGGCACCCTGGTCCGCCCCGCGCGGGTGCAGGTCTATTCGGCCGAAGGGCAGGGCTGAACGTGGCGTCCAAGGACTTCTACCAGGTCCTGGGCGTCACCGAGTCGGCGAGTCAGGACGACATCAAGAAGGCCTATCGCCGCCTGGCGAAGCAGTACCATCCTGACGCCAACCCCAACAACGCGGCAGCCGCGGAGCGCTTCAAGGAGATCTCGGAAGCGCACAGCGTGCTCTCCGACGCCGAGAAGCGGAAGCAGTACGATCAGATGCGGCGGCTCGGCGCGTTCGATGGCGGCCCCCGGCGGTCGAGCGCCGGTCCGCGGCGTGCGGGCGCGCCGGGCGACGTGGGGAGCGAGAACTTCGACTTCGGGGACTTCGGCGGGCTGGGCGACATCTTCTCGTCCATCTTCGGACGGGGAGGCACTCGCCAGGCGGAGCCCAGGACCGAGTCGCTGGAGGCGGTGGTCGAGGTGCCGTTCCGGGTGGCGGCCCTGGGCGGAAAGATCACGGTGACGCTCCCGGTGACGGACTCCTGCCCGACCTGCGGCGGGAGCGGGGGCGCGCCGGGGGCGAGCTGGTCGACCTGTCCCGAGTGCAACGGCCGTGGGACCATTTCGTTCGGGCAGGGCGGCTTCGCGGTGAACCGGCCTTGTCCCCAGTGCCGCGGGAGGGGCCGCATCCCCTCCCAGCCTTGTCCGACCTGCCGCGGCGCGGGCGACGTGCGAACCGAGAAGCGCGTGGCGATCACCGTGCCGCCGGCCACCGAGAGCGGATCGCGCATCCGGCTGCGCGGCCAGGGAGAGCGCACCCTCGGCGGCGGCCCGGCAGGCGACATCATCATCACGTTCCAGGTGCAGCCCGACCGGTTCTTCCGCCGCGAGGGGTTGGACATCGTCTGCGAGGTGCCGCTCAACCTCGCCCAGGCCACCCTCGGTACCCGCCTCCGGGTGCGCACGCTCGACGGCAAGAAGGTGATGCTGCGGATTCCGCCGGGCACCCAGCCCGGGCGAAAGTTCCGCATCAAGGGCCAGGGTCTGGAGAAGAACGGCCGCCGGGGCGACCAGCTGGTCGCCGTGCAGATCTCGGTGCCGGACGAGCTGACACCGGAGCAGCAGGATCTGATGAAGCGCTTCGCTGAATCGGCGGGGATGAACTACTAGATCAGGTTTTCGGCTCGACCACTCGCGCTCCTCGTTCCCCCAACATCCTCTGGATCGCGCGCTCCGGCTCTCCGGGCCCGGGACGGCGCTGCCGGTAGGTGCCGTCGCCCTGCAGGTCCCACGCCTGGCGATTGTCCTGCAGCATGAGGAGGAGGATGTCACGCAGTGTCTGCCGGTGGGCGGTGTCCTGGACCGGGGCGCAGGCCTCGATCCGGCGGTCGAGGTTGCGCGGCATCCAGTCCGCGGACCCGATGTAGACCTCCTCGTCGCCGCCGTTCAGGAAGTAGTAGGCACGGCTGTGCTCGAGAAAGCGCCCCACGATGCTGATCACCCGGATCGTCTCGCTGATGCCGGGCAGGGCCGGCCGCAGGCAACAGATCCCGCGCACGATCAAGTCGATAGGCACCCCTGCCTGCGATGCCTGATACAGCGCCACGATGATGTCCGGGTCCACCAGCGCGTTCATCTTGGCCATGATCCTGGCGGGCCGGCCTGCCCGGTGATGCTCGGCCTCGCGGTGGATCATCGTCAGGAACCGCTCGCGCATCCCGCGTGGGGCCACGATGAGCCTGCGGTAGCCGCCGGGCGAGGCGAATCCGGTGAGCACGTTGAACAGGTCGGTGAGGTCCGCCCCCAGCTCGGTGCTCGCCGTGAGCATGCCGAAGTCGGCGTAGATTCTCGCGGTCTTCGGGTTGTAGTTCCCCGTGCCGATATGGAGATAGCGGCGCATCGTGTCGCCCTCCCGGCGCACCACCAGCGCCACCTTCGCGTGCGTCTTCAGCCCCGCGACGCCGTAGCTCACGTGTACCCCGACGTCCTCCAGGCGCTGCGCCCAGATGATGTTGTTCTCCTCGTCGAACCGGGCCTGCAGCTCGATCAGCACCGCCACCTGCTTGCCGCGCTCGGCGGCGTGGGCCAGCATCCGCGCGATGCTGGAGTCCCCCCCGGTTCGGTACAGGGTCAGCTTGATGGCGAGCACGTCGGGATCGTCGGCTGCGGTCTGGATGAAGCGCTCGACCGAGCTCGTGAAGCTGTCGTACGGGTGGTGGAGGAAGACGTCACCCTCGCGGATCACGTCGAAGATGTTGCGTCCGACCGCCAGCCTCGGCTGGGTGCCCGGATGGAATGGTGGATCCCTCAGCTCGGGAAGGTCCGTCCCCGCCAGCGCCAGCAGGTCCGCGGTGTCGAGCAAACCGGGTACCTCGTACAGGTCCTCGGCAGTGAGGGGGCAGGCTGGCGACTCCTGCTGTTCGCTGAACTCGGCCAGCAGGAGCTGGCGCACCGAGGCCGGCATGGAGGCGTGCACCTCGATCCGGACGACCTCGGCGAAGCGGCGATTGCGGACTTCCTCCTGGATCAGGCTGAGGAGGTCGTCCGCCTCGTCGTTGTCGTCGATCTGGAGGTCGGTGTTGCGTGTGATGCGGAAGGTGTACCACCCCAGGATCTCCACCCCCGGGAAGAGCGAATCCAGGTTCCCGCCGATCACCTCCTCCAGCGGCACGAACTCGTTGGGCGACATCAGCGGCACCCAGCGGGGGAGGATCTTCGGCACCTTCACCCGGGCGAACCGCTCCTCGCCGTCCGCGCCCCGCAGCGTCACCGCGAGGGACAGGCTCAGATTGGAGATGTAGGGGAAGGGGTGGCCGGGATCCACGGCGAGCGGGGTCAACACCGGAAACACGTTGGCGCGGAAGTACGCGTCGAGCCGCTCGCGCTCCGCCCGTTGGACGTCCCGGATCCGGGAGTGCAGCACGAGGCCGTGAGCGGCGAGCTGGGGCAGCAGCTCCTCGTGCAGGCAGCGCCGGTCCTGCCGCACCAGATCTCGGACCGTCCGGCAAATCGCGCGCAGCTGCGCCTCGGGGGTCATGCCGTCGGCCGTACGCTCGCTGATGCCGGCGGAGACCTGCCGCTTGAGCCCGGCCACCCGCACCTGGAAGAACTCGTCCAGGTTGCCGCCGCAGATCGCGAGGAACTTGAGACGCTCGAGCAGCGGCGTCCGCGGGTCGAGCGCCTCGTGGAGGACCCGGCGGTTGAACTCCAGCCACGACAGCTCGCGATTGATGTAGAGCGACGGGTCGCGCAGGTCGAGGGCCGGGGGTGCCGGAGGGACGATCCCTAGATCGGTCACATCCTCAGCCCTCTTCCAGCCGCGTCGGGAGGAGCAGCGACAGCAGCACGCTCACCAGTCCCACCACCAGTCCACCGAAGAACGCCGCCCAGAACCCGCTGACCGTGAACCCGAGCCCCCACGTCTCCGACAGCGCTCCGGTCAGCAGAAGCATGAGCGCGTTGATCACCAGGGTGAACAAGCCGAGGGTGACGACGATGAGCGGGCAGGTGAGCACCGTCAGGATGGGTCGGATCAGACTGTTCACCAGGCCGAACACGGCCGCGACGAGCAGCAGCTGGACCAGGGTTCCGCTGAACTCGAGGCCCGGCAGGAGCCACGCCGCCGTCCAGAGCGCGGCGGCGTTCAGCAGCCAGTGAAGGAGGAGCGCCCCCATGCTCAGCCGATGACCCCGCCGCCGAGCACGCGATCCCGGTCCGAGTACAGCACCCCGGACTGGCCGGGCGTGATCGCGCGCACCGGGGTCGAGAGCACCAGCTCGACGGAGTCGGACCTGCTGGAGATGACCGTCGCCGGAACCGCCGGCGCACGGTACCGAATCTGGACCCGGCACTCGTCACCCGGGCCGAGCGGCTCTGCCAGCCAGTTCAGCTCGTCCAGCGTGAGCCGGTGGCCCTCCAGCTCCTGCGCCGTGCCGATCACCACTTCCCGGCGCTCCGGCCGGATCGCCACCACGAAGCGCGGCTCTCGGGAGCCGCCGGGCAGCCCGCGTCGCTGGCCGATGGTGTAGCGCGCATACCCGCCGTGCTCCCCGACGACCTCCCCGGCGGTCGTCACCAGCGGGCCCGGCGCGAGGGCCGGCGCACCGGCGGGGAGATGCCGCTCCAGCACGCCGACGTAATCGTCGTCCGGCACGAAGCAGATCTCCACTGACTCGGGCTTGTCCGCGGTGACCAGGCCGAGCCGTCGGGCGAGCCCGCGGGTCTCGGCCTTGGTCATCTCGCCCACCGGGGTGAGCATCCGCGCCACGACGCTCCGGTCCACGCCCCAGAGGAAGTAGCTCTGGTCCTTCGCGCGGTCGGCGCCACGGTAGAGCCCACCGTCCCGCGCAACCGCGTAGTGGCCGGTGGCGATGTACTCGCAATCGAGCGCGTCGGCGTGGGCGAGCAGGTCCCGGAACTTGGTGAAGGAGTTGCAGCGCACGCAGGGGATCGGGGTGCGGCCGCGGCTGTACTCGGACACGAAGTTCTCGATGACGTGCAGGGCGAACCGGTCCTCGAGATTGAGGACGTAGTGGGGAATACCGAGCGTGTGCGCGACGTCGCGCGCGTCGTTGATGGAATCCAGCGAGCAGCAGGGCCGATCGGGCACCTCGTCGCCGTAGCAGAAGAGCTTCATGGTGGCGCCGACCACGTCGTAGCCCTGCTCCACGAGGCGGGCCGCGGCCACCGAGCTGTCCACGCCGCCCGACATGGCGACCAGCACCCGTGGGCTCACGAGGCGGCCCTCCCCAGCACGCCCGCCAGCCGGCGCACCTTCGCCACCACGCCGGGCATCGCCTCGGCCACGCGCTCCACGTCCTCTGCGGTGCTCTCCCGGCCGAAGCTGAAACGGATGGCTCCCAGCGCGAGGTCCCGCGGCACTCCCATGGCCACCAGCACGTGCGAGGGCTCCACCGAGCCGGTGGAGCACGCGGAGCCACTCGAGGCCGCGATCCCGGCGAGATCGAGGTGCATCAGCAGCGCCTCGCTGTCCGCGCCCGCCACCGAGACGTTGAGCACGTGGGGCGCCGTGTCCGGGCCCTCGCCGTTCACCGTCAGATCCTGCACCGTGGCGCGGAGCCGCTCCGCCAGCTGCTCTCGCAGCGATCGGAGCCGCCGGGCCTCCTCGGCCTGCTCTCGTGCGGCGAGCAGGGCCGCCCGGCCCAGCGCCACGGCGCCCGCCACGTTCTCGGTTCCCGGGCGGATTCCGTACTGCTGCCCGCCCCCGTGGATGATGGCTTCGATCGCCTTGCGGTCGCGCACGATGAGCGCGCCGATGCCCTTCGGCGCGCCGATCTTGTGACCCGAGATCGTGAGCAGCGTGCAGGGCAGGGCGTGCAGCGACACCGGGACCTTGCCGAACGCCTGCACCGCATCCGTGTGGAACACGACACCGGCCTCGCGGCACCGGTGCGCGATCTCCGCCACCGGCTGGATGACGCCGACCTCGTTGTTGACCCACATGATCGAGACGACGGCCGGCCGCTCGGCGAGCGCCGCGTCCAGCGCCTCGAGGCTCACGTGCCCGGTGCCCTCGACCGGCAGCACGATCTCGCGCCCCCCGAGGTGGCAGACGGCGTGCGCGGCGGCGAGCACCGCCTTGTGCTCGATCGCGCTCACGACGGCGCACACCGATCCGTCGCGGTCGCGGGCCGCCAGCGCGGCGCCGATGATCCCCAGGTTGTCCGCCTCGGTACCGCCCGAGGTGAAGATCACCTGGTTCGACTCCGCGCCCACGGCCTGCGCCACCTCCCGGCGGGCCTGCTCGAGGCCCGCGCGGGCAGCGCGCCCGAAGCGGTGGGCGCTGGAGGGATTGCCGAATGCCTGATTGGTGAGATAGGGGAGCATCGCCTCCAGCACCTCGGGGCGTACCGGGGTGGTGGCGGCGTGATCCAGGTAGACAGGCGGACGCGTCATGGAGCCTGAAAAATACCCGTCCGTCGGGGCGGCTCCAAATGCGCGGGCGTCACATGCTTTGCACGCCGAGGGCGACGACGTCGTCCACGGCCAGCGTCTCGTGGGTGTAGAAGGGCTCGCCGTAGCGCGTCCGGATCAGCGATCCGTAATGGGCGTTCTGGGTCTCCACGAGGGAGTACAGGTCCTGCCCGGTGGGGAAGATCTCGCCGGCGGCCTTGGCGCCGTCGAACTGACTGGCGTAGCATCGGATCGCCGCCAGCTTACGCTCGAATTGGGCGCTGATGTCCACGACGAACGTGGGCTTCAGGGGGTCTTCCCGGTAGGACAGCGCGTAGAGGATCTTGTGCGGCCGGTGCGGGGCGCCGGCGGCCTCGTAGCGAGCCAGACCGGCCAGGAAGCACGCGTCGCGCCCCAGCTCGGAGGCGACCCGGTGGTCGGGGTGGCGCCCCACGGGGAACGGGAGGACCACGACCCGCGGCATGAAGTGCCGGATCTCCCCCACCACGACGCGGCGCGTCTCCTCGGTGTTGTGGAGGTGAGCGTCGGGCAGCCCGGCGTTGCGCCGCTCGGCCACCCCGAGGATCTCCGCGGCCCGCTGCGCTTCCTCGGCGCGCAGGTCCGCGCTCCCGCGAGTGCCCGACTCTCCGGCGGTGAGATCGAGAATGCCCGCGCGATACCCGGCATCCACCGCCCTGAGCAGCGTCCCGGCGCAGGTGAGCTCCACGTCGTCGCGGTGAGCGGCGATGGCAAGGATGTCGACGGGCATCGGCGGATCCGGTTGGGACGCCTAACACTAAGCCGCCGCGGCAGGCTTGCGCCACTTCCTCGCGACCGCCACCAGCACCCAGCCTAACGCCAGCACCGGCACCAGGTAACCGAGCGAGGCGATCGTCGCCGTGAGAACGCCGACGAAGTTGCGCCAGGCGGCGCGGAACGCCTCCGCGATAGGGCCGGAGCCGTGTGTCGCGACGATCGGCTGCGGCTCGTGCAGGCTGACCGCCAGCGTGCTCAGCCGGGCGCTGGTCTTGAGATAGCGCAGCCGGCCCTCCAGCCGCTCGATCTCCTCCCGGACCCGCGCCAGCTCCCGCTCCACCGACAGCACGTCCTGGAGCTTGCCCGTGCGGGTCCGGAGCAGCTCGACCAGGCGCTCCTCGAGTCGCCGTCCGTTCGCGACCCGTGCCGTCAGGTCCACGAATTCCTCGCTCACGTCCTCCGCGCTCACGTTCACGAACTCGAGCCTGCCGATGGGCTGCAGCCCCTCCGTGAGCTCGTCGAAGCGCCCGGAGGGCACCTTCAGCTCGAGCGTGGCCTGCCGGTACTGGTCGCGTCCGCTCTGGATCGAGGCATCGGCCACGAACCCGCCGGCCCGCCGCACCACCGTCCGCAGCTCAGCCATCGCCGGCTCCAACGAATCGACCTCGATGCTCGCCTGGCCGGTCCGGAGAATGAGCCGCTCGGCAGGGTCCACCGCGGCCGGACCGGACCACTGCTCCTGCGCGGAGGTCGTGGGGGTGGCGGCGCTCTCCCGCTCGCCGACTGCGCCGACGGCGATCGCATCCGCCTCGTCGCGCGCCGCGCGGGACAGGTTACCCTTCGCTTCGACAGGTGTGGCGGGTGATTCGTCGGATCGCGCGGCGCCGTCGCAGGCCGTGAGCAGCGCGGCATGGAGCAGCGCGACCGTCGTCGTCCGGATTCGCATGGCGCCTCCTCGGGGAGCACAGGAGATGCGAGGGGCGGGAGAGCTTGCACAGCTCGGCGGTGCAGAGGCCGGCGCGCAGCCGGTCGGGGCGGCAGGCAGCGCAGCGGGTTGCGCTGGCTACTCGTGCCGGAGCGCCTCCACCGGATCCATCCGGGCGGCTCGATTCGCCGGCAGAAGCCCGAAGACGAGGCCGATGGTGATGCTCACACCGCAGGCCACGAGGATGCTCCAGAGTGGCACGGAGGACTCGAGGCTGAGCGCCGCCTTGAGCAGCGCGCCGGCCCCCAGGCCGAACACGATGCCGAGCGCGCCGCCAACCAGCGTGAGCGTCGCCGCCTCGACCAGGAACTGCCAGAGCACCTCGCGTCGCGTGGCGCCCAGCGCCTTGCGCAACCCGATTTCCTTGGTGCGGTCGCTCACCGAGACCATCATGATCGCCATCACTCCGATGCCACCGACCAGCAGGGCAACGCTGGAGAGCGCGACCATCGCGAGGAAGAAGTAGGAGGTGAAGTTGCCCACGACGTCGAGGATCTGGTCCTGGGTGATGAGATCGAAGCTGTTGGGGTCCCCGGGACGCAGGTTGCGACTCCGCCGGAGCGCCACGGTGACGGCATCCATGGCCGGGCCGACCTCGACGCCGCTCCTGGGCTTGACGGCGAGGAAGAGCGCGTTCGTCTCGTCGTACTGGAAGCTCTCCCGCGCGGTGGCGAAGGGAACGATCCCGCCGGTGGCCTGTCCCGGGGGCTCGAAGATGTTGGACGGCTTCTCGAAAATCCCGATCACCCGGAGTGACACGCCCCCCACCCGTACCTGCTTGCCGAGAGGATCGATCCGGCCGAATAGGTGGTCCGCCACCGCGCTCTCCAGCACGATGACGGGCTCGCCGGCGAGTTCGGCCCGGCTGAAGAAGCGGCCGCGTAACAGCGTCCCGCCCTGGATCTCCATGTAGCGATCGTCGGCCCCGAAGATGATGACCTGCTGGGTCCGCACGCCCTGGTACTCCACCTTCTGGAACACCTGCACCCAGATCCCGGCGTAGCGCACTTCCGGCAGGCGCCGGACCGCTTCGGCGTCGCTGCGCTGGAGGACCGGTCGGATCCGCACCTCGTAGGGCAGCCGATCCGGGTTCACCGGGGTCTCCGAGAAGTAGCGGATGACGTAGAACGTCGTCGGACCCGCGACCTCGATCGCGTTGAAGATCTGCCGCCGGATGCCCTGGACCAGCGAGGCCACCGCCATGACCGTGGTCACCCCGATCACGACCCCCAGGATCGTGAGCGCCGAGCGCAGCTTGTTCGCCCGGATCGAGTCCAGGGCGATCGCCGCTCCTTCGCCGACGCTTCGGAGGAGCATCGCTCACTCCTTCCGGAGCGCGGTGATCGGGTCGAGCCGCGCCGCCCGGGAGGCCGGATAGACCCCGAAGAGCATGCCGGCCGATGTGCCTACGGCGAGCGCGAGCGCTATCGACCACAGCGTCATCCTAGCCGGGAGGGGGGTGAACGTGCTGACGCCGAACGCGAGCACCCAGCCGCTGAGCACGCCCATCGCCCCGCCGACGGAGGTGAGCACCAGCGCTTCGACGAGGAACTGGCGGCGGATGTCGGCGCGGGTGGCCCCGAGCGATTTTCGCAGACCGATCTCCCGGGTGCGCTCGTTCACGGTCATCAGCATGATGTTCATGATGACGATGCCGCCGACCACGATACCGATCGCGACCACGGCCGGGATCGCCGTGAAGAGCATGCTGGTGAGCTGCTTCCAGAAGGCGATGAACGCGTCGGCCTTGTCCACGGTGAAGTCGTTCTCCTCCCCCGGGCGGAGCCGGTGCGCGATCCGCATGGCTTCCTCGGCCTTGGCCATCGCCGGCTCGATCGCGTCGGCCGTCGCCATCTTGACGGAGACGACGGTCGTCTTGCGCCGCCCGTACGCGGCCTCGAAGGTGCTGAACGGGAGCAGGACGAAGGCGTCGAACGACTGGCCCAGCAGACGGCCCTTGGGGGCGATCACCCCTTTGACGGTGACCTCACGGCCGTCGAGCCTGACCCGGCGGCCCACGGCCGACGCCGGCACGTCGAACAGCTTCTCCGCGATCTCGTGGCCCAGGGCGACCACCGGGCGTCGCCCCCGCACGTCCAGGTCGGTGAGCGGGGAGCCGGCGATGTAGGTGTAGTCCTGGACGGCCTGGTAGGGGGCGGTGACTCCGAAGACCGCGACGTTGATGACGTTGCGGTCGCGGTGGCTGATCTCGGCGACCGGCGTGGGCCAGCCGGACTGGAGCGCCACGGCCACGGCTTCCGGGATCGCTTCGGCGACTACCCGGGCGTCCTCCACGGTGACGAGCGGACGCTTCGCGATCGCGCGGACCTGATCGTCGTCCATGAGGCCGATCGAGATCGGTCCCCGCCGCACCTGGAACGTGTTGGTGCCGATCATCGAGGCCGTGAGCGTGCCGCTCACGTAGGAGTTCATTCCCTGGATGATGGCGACCACGACGATCAGGAAGGCGACGGAGACGAGGATGCCGAGGAGGGTGAAGAACGACCGCAGCTTGCTGGTCCAGATCGCCTGCACGGCCAGGCGGAGGGCCTCGGAAAGGGGCATGCCGTGGAATGTAGAGCGGTGCAGCGGTAGGGCGGTACGGCCGCCGCCCGCCTATTCGTACCTCAGCGCCTCCACCGGGTCCAGCCTCGATGCCTTGCTCGCCGGGTACAGGCCGAAGAGCACGCCGGTCAGGATCGATGCGAGCACCGCCGCCACGACCGAGAGGAGCGGCACGGACGCCGGAATCGGCGTGAAGGAGCGCACTCCCCAAGCAACGCCCGCGCCCAGCGCCATGCCGACGAGGCAGCCTACCAGCGTGAGCGTCGCGGCTTCCACCAGGAACTGGAACATGATCTCGCCCCGGGTCGCTCCCAGCGCTTTCCGCACCCCGATCTCGCGGGTCCGCTCGGTCACCGAGATCATCATGATCGCCACGACGCCCACCCCGCCCACCATGAGGCCCACGCTGGAGAGCGCGATCATGGCGACGAAGAACCCCGCTGTGATCTTGTTGAACGCGTCGAGCACCCGGTCGGCGGTGACCAGCGCGAAATTGTTCTCCTCGCCCGGCCGCAGGCCGCGCCGGCTCCGGAGCGCGGCGGTGACCTGGTCCTGGGCCTCGGCGACCGTCGCGTACTCGGTCGGGACGACGGCGATCTCCATCCACCCCGGCCAGTAGTCCGCCACCTTGCGGAAGGTCGTATGGGGGATGGCCAGCCGCGGCTCGTCCGCGTCGCCGAAGAGCGAGGCCGCCTCGGCGTGCATCCCCACCACCTCGAACGGCATGCCGTAGATCTTGATCTTCCGCCCTAGCGGGTCCAGATCCGCGAAGAGGGACTGCGCTAGCTTGTCGTTGATGACGGCCACGCGGGCGCCCGCGGCGTACTCGATCGCCGTGAAGTTGCGGCCGGCGAGAATGTCGCCCCCGTTCACCTGGGGCCAGGTCCAGCTGAACCCGGCGATCTTCACCTCGTTGATCTCGACGCCTTCGTGGCTCACCGGGCCGTCCGTGTACTCACCCTGGTTCACGTCGCGCACCGCGGGCAGGCGCCGGATCAGCTCCGCCTCCTCCACGGTGATCTCCGGCATGCGGCGCCAGGGGGAGAGCTCATCGGAGCCGTCCGAGATCTCCAGTCCGCCGGAGAAGTAGCGCACCACGTAGAACGTCTTCGGGCCCGCCGATTCCAGGATGTCGGTGATGCTCCGGTTGATGCCCGAGATGGCCGAGCCCATGGCGATCACCACCATGACCCCGATGGCGACGCCGAGGATGGTGAGCGCCGCGCGCACCTTGTTGGAGCGCAGGGAATCCAGCGCGATCGCGGCCCCTTCGACCATCCGGACGAGCAGCGTGACCGTGCGCGGGGGTTTCACTCGGCCCTCAGGGCGACGATGGGGTCCAGGCGGGAGGCGCGGCTCGCGGGGTAGACGCCCGCCACCACGCCCACGGTGACGCCCAGCAGGACGCCGAGCGCGACCGACCACGGGGCGACCGCGGCGGGCAGCGGCGTGAGGGTCTTCACGACCCACGCCAGGACGAGCCCGAACCCGATGCCGATCATCGCGCCGGCAGCGGAAAGGGTCGCCGACTCGACCACGAACTGCGCCAGGATGTCACGCCGCCGCGCGCCCAGGGCCTTCCGGATGCCGATCTCGCGCGTGCGCTCGCTGACCGCCATCAGCATGATGTTCATGATCACGATGCCCCCGACCACCAGGGAAATGGCGACCAGCCCTGGCAGGGCGAGGAACAGGATCCGCGAGATCTTCTGCCAGGTGTCGAGCGCCCCCTCGGCGGTCTGAAACGCGAAGTTGTTGTCCTCCGTAGGCTTCAGCTGGCGGCGACTGCGCATGGCGGCTTCGGCCTCCGCCATGGCCAGCTGCATCGTGGTGGGATCGTCGGTCCGGACGATCAGGGCGTCCAGAATGTTGATCGGGCAGATCAGCCGCCGGCCCGGGGCGCTGAACGGCATGATCGCGAACTTGTCCAGGGAGAGACCGAACAGCGTGCCCTGCTCGGCCACGACGCCGATGATGCGGTAGGGAAGGCCCCCGATCCGCACCTCCTTGCCCACCGGGTCCACTCCGGGGAGCAGCCGCTCCGCCACCTCATGCCCGATCACCAGCACCGGCAGCCCGGCGCGCACCTCCTGCGCGGTGAAGGCCCGGCCCGTGACCACCTCGTAGTTCCGGATGCGGAAGTAGGTCTCCTCGGTCCCGACGAGGTCGATGTCCTTGGCGATCTTGCCGTCGTAATGGACGGAGACTCGGTCCTGACAGAACTTGGCGAAGACGGCCGGCGTCCCGATCCGCTGCCGCACGAAGTCGGCGTCGTCGTAGCTCACCCGTGGCCGGCGGAGCCACTCCATCCACTCCTCGTGCGTGGTGTTGCCCATGGTGATGCTGGGGCGCTGGCGCAGCTCGAAGGTGTTGGCGCCGATCAGGGTGTTGGCGAACCGGTCCACCATGTAGCGGTTCATGCCCTGCACGATCGACACGACGGCGATCAGGAAGGTGACGCCGATCAGCACCCCCACCAGCGAAAAGAAGCTCTTGAGCTTCTGCACGCGGATGGTGCTGAGCGCCAGGCGTATCGCTTCCAGGAGCGGCATCGGGACCGCGAGCTCAGGCCGACAGCCGGTAGGCGTCCGCCGGCTGGTCACTCTCCACGCGGCCGTCGCGGAGCACGATGCGCCGCTCCGCGCGTGCCGCGATGTCGTGCTCGTGGGTCACCATGATCACGGTCTGGCCCGCGGCGTGGAGCGCGGCGAACACCTCCATGATCTCCTCGCTCGTCACGCTGTCGAGATTGCCGGTGGGCTCGTCGGCCAGGAGAATGCTCGGCTGGTTCACCAGCGCTCGCGCGATGGCCACCCGCTGCCGCTGCCCCCCGGACAGCTCGTTCGGCCGGTGATCCATCCGCTGGGCCAGTCCCACCCGCTCCAGCGCGGCCGCGGCCCGGTCACGGCGCTCGCGGGCCCGGACGCCGGCGTACACCAGCGGCAGCTCGACGTTGTGCAGCGCGGTGGCCCGCGGCAGCAGGTTGAAGGTCTGGAACACGAAGCCGATCTCGCGGTTCCTGACCCGAGCGAGCGCGTCATCCGTCAGGCGCGAGACCTCCTCGCCGTTGAGCCAGTACTCGCCGGCGGTGGGAGTGTCCAAGCAGCCGAGCACGTTCATCATGGTGGACTTGCCCGAGCCCGAGGGACCCATGATCGCGACGTACTCGTTGCGGTGAATCTCGAGGCTCACGCCGCGGAGCGCGAGGATGATCTCCGAGCCCATCCGGTACTCGCGGGTGAGGTCGCGGATGCGGATCACCGCGGTCACGTGGCCGCCTGCTGCTTGTCGTCGGACTGCTTCGTGGTGTCCGCGGCGCGCACCCGTGCCCCGTCCCGCAGGTCCCGGATGGCCTGATAGGTGCCCGCCACGATGGTCTCGCCGCCCCGCAGCCCGTCGAGCACCTCGAAGTATTCGTCGCCCGCGATCCCCACCTTGACCGGCCGGAAGTTCGCCAGCCCGTTCTGCACCAGGAACACGCCCTCTTCTTCGCGCTCTCCCGGCCGTCGGCGGCTCATCGTGTCGAGGGCGGGGTTGTTCTCGTTGGGTACCGGCTCGTGATCGCGAACGGTCAGCGCGATGATCGGGATGCTGAGCGCGTTCTCCCGGATATCGGTGATGATCCGAGCCGTGCAGCTGAGGTCGGGCCGCACGTTCTCGGGCGGCGCGTCGAGCCGGATCTCCACGTCGAAGTCCACCGCGCGATCGTTCGACCCCGAGGCGGTCTGGGTGTTGGTCAGCTTGGCGCTCTGGCTGATCCGGGTCACCCGGCCCATGAACGCGGAGTCGGGATAGGCGTCGATCGTGACCTCGACCGAATCGCCCTGTGACAGGCGCACCACGTCGGTCTCGTCCACCTGCACCCTGGCGAGAATCACGGAGAGATCGGCGATGGTGAGCAGCAGGCCGGTCTCCCGCGAGAACGTTCCCGGCACCGCCACCTCGCCTTCCTCCACCGCGAGACGGACCACCCGGCCGGAGATGGGCGACACCAGGCGGGTCTTCGCGAGGTTGTCACGCGCTTCCTGAAGGCCCGCGCGCGACTGGTCGAGTTGCGCCCGGGTCGCCTGGTAGGTCGCCTCGGCGACCTCCAGCGCGGTCCGGGCCTCCTCCGCGGCGGCGGGCGCGATGAGGTTGGGCCCGAGCTTGGTGAGCTGCTCCGCCCGCTTCCAGGCGCGCTCCGCCTGGTCGCGGTTGGCCCGTACCTGGAGCAGGGTGGCCTGGGTGGAGGAGACCACACCCTGGGCGCGGGAGACGGCCGCCTGGTACTGCGCCGGGTCGATCTGGAGCAGGAACTGACCCTTGGTCACCAGGTCGCCCTCCTCCACCGCGATCCGAATGATGCGGCCGGTGATGTCGGCGGAGATGTCGACGGACGTCTGCGGCTCGATCTTGCCGCTGGCGGTGACGGCGCTGACCAGGTCGCGGCGCGTCACCTGCTCCATGCGGACCTCCGTGCCGGCGTTCTTCTTCTGGTTCAGGCTGTAGGCGATCCCGCCGCCTCCGGCCACCGCCAGCACTCCGATGATCAGACCCACCTTCATCCCACGCGACATGTGCGTTCCTCGTTAGCGAAGGGGTCGCCCGACGGCCGCTTCGAGCGCGGCGATCGCCTTGTGGTAGTCGTAGACGGCGTTCACGTAATCGCCCTCAGCCTGCTGCACCGCGTTCTGCGCGTCGGACACCTCGAGCGAGGTGCCCGCCCCCAGACGGTAGCGGTCCTGCGCCAGCCTGAGCTGGTCGCGGGCGGACGCACGGTTGGCCTCCTGTACGGCGATGGCCTGGAAGGCGGTCTGGAGCGCGAGGTGGCGCGCCTGGACTTCGGTCCGCACCTGGAGCCGCCGAGCGCGCACCTCCTCGTCCGCGTCGAGCTCCTGAGCCCGGGCCTCGGCCACGCGCAACGATCGGGAGAGGCCGGTGAAGATGGGGAGCGAGATGGTGAAATTGGCGCGGAACGGCTGGCCGGTATAGTCGAACGGGAACACGTCGTTCGTGTTCCGGATCTGCCGCGCCACGTCCTCGTTCAGCGCCGTGCCCGTCGAGTTGAGGCCGAATGCCGCGAAGCAGTCCGGCACCTGCCCGCCGAGGTCGAGCGCGCTCCTGACCTGGTTGTCGTACTGGCAGCGCGCAGCCTCCGACCGCGCTCCGGTCAGGCTTTCGCCCAGGAGCAGGTTCTCGTTGGTGTACTCCTGCGTGAAGCCGCTCCAACCCGCCTGCACCGAGAGCGTCGGCAGGAACTCGGACCGCGCGGCCCGGACGCCCCAGGTGGCCGCATCCTGCCGGGCACGCAGCGAGCGGAGCATCGGGTTCTGCTCGCTCGCCATGTTCAGCAGGTCGTCGAGCTGGAAGTCGGGCGGCGTGACCGGAAAGGAGTCGGTGAGTCCGATCTGGTCCACGGTCACCGGAGGCTCCACCCCCATGCGGCGGAGGAGGTCCAGCTTCGCCTCGTTCTCCGCCTGCGTCGCCCGCAGGAGGGCGACATCCGACTGGCCCTTGATCACCTCGGCCTGGCGTACGTCGAGCAGGGTCGCCTGACCCACCTGATACCGCGCGCGGGCGAGGGTGAGGAAGTCCTGGTTGCGCAGCACCTGCTGCCGGGCCACGTCGACCTGGGCCGCGGCCTGAAGCGCGTTCAGGTACTGGGTCGTGATCTCCGCCCGAAGGTTGACGCCGGCGCCGCTGATGTCCTCATCGGTGGCCCGCTGGAGCGCCTTCTGCTGGCCCGGTCCGGAGAGCACGCGGCCATCGAGTCGCCAATCGAGCCCCAGGCTGTAGCCGGAGGTGAGAAACGCGGAGGTCGGGAGGGTGAGTCCGCCGCCGAGATTGGTCTCGCCGGAACCGACGTAGCCGACATCGCCGGCCGCGCTGACGGTGGGGAGGAAGCTGGCATACGCGTTCCGAACGCCCCACCGGGCCGGCGAGGCGTCGTTCAAAACCTGGCGGTAGGCCGGACTGTTCGCCCGCGCTTGGTCCATGGCCTCCTGGAGCGAGAGGGTCACCGTGGGTGGTGGGCGACGGGGAACGATGGTGTCCGCCTTGGCGGCCGAAGTGGTGTCCTGGGCGCCCGCGCGAGCAGGCAGCAGACACGCGATGGCGAGGAGGAACCAACGATTCATTGAGGGTGCCCTTTGTGCTGGGGACGTGACCGGGGCCAATACGGCGGCCTCGTCGCATCGGTTTCAGATTGCGACAAGACGCTGGGATCGAGCTGTCGGTCAACGAATTGCGAGGAAGGAGCAGCTAGTCCGCTCGCGTCACGACCTTGTTCTGCGCGGGCAGCTCCAGCCGGTGGAGCCGGCCCTCGGCATCCGTGACCAGGGTACCCGCGATGTCGCCGGTGAGCGCTACGCGCCGGCGGCCGCCCTGGCCTCCGTCCTCGCGGCGCGCCGTGAAGGCCGCGCGCCGTCCGGTGCGGGGGAAGATTGCCGTGAGCCGTTTTCCTCCCGACGTCGCCAGATCTGCGACTGCCACGTAGAGCGAGTGGACCTCGTCGTCGAGCAGCACGACGTCGGGGCCGCCGGGGAGCTCCCGACCCGACTCCGAGCCCTCCGCCACCGTACGCACCACGAGCCGCGCCCCCGTCCCGGCAGCAAGGATCACGGTGGTGCCCTCGGGGCCGTCCACGTCCAGCTGGAACTTCGCGATAGCCGACTCCGGCGTTCGCTCGAGCAGCGCGGTGAGGCGGGTCGTCGGCACGGCGGCCGGGTACCTCGCGGTGGCGCTCAGCGTCGTCCCGGGAGCGCCGCGCCCGCGGCCGGGGGCGAGCGTGAAGCTCTCGCGCCCGATCTCCTTGCCGCCCTGGGTGACAATGAGCTCGATGGGGCCGGGCGCCTGGGCCAGAGCGGGGGACGCCTGATGTGCGAGCAGCAGGCAGAGTGCCGCGGCGCGAACAGCCATTCGGCTCACCTCAGTTTCCGGCCAGGTAGCTGCTGATCCGATCGAGGATGAATTTATACAGAACCTCCCCTTTGTGGGCGGAGGCGAGGCTCGGGTACCCCACGGAGCCGGGGGAACCCTCGGGGAGCCGGCGGCTGTGGCCCGGGCGGTAGCGGGCGAGCATCTTGGGCGTGAGCGCGAAGTCGAGCGCCAGCTCCATGCGGGCCAGCTCGGGGGCGAGATAGAGGAGGAGCGAGGTGTCCAGCTCTCCACCATGAATCGGCGCGCCGGGCTCATCGAGCAGGGGACCGAAGTCGAGCCCGAAGACGTCCACCACCTGCACCGTCGCCTCCTCGGTGCGGATCGTGCTCAGCGCCTCGAGGTGCGCCTCGCTGGCCTGCGCCGTCAGGATCACGAACTCGCGCACGCCTGCCCCCTCTTCCCAGGACTCGATAAGTTCGTTCATGACACGGTGCAACGTGCGATGGCGCAGCGCGGCCCCTCCCGGAAGCGGCCGGGCGATCGTGTGCACGCCGTACTCGATCGTGGGCGCGCGCAGCACGGTGAAGGCGGCCGAAAGATCGTCGGCGAGACGCTCCACGATGAGCGTATCGCAGCCGAGCGGCAGGTGCGGCCCGTGCTGCTCGGTCGTGCCGACCGGCACGATCAGCGTGGCGCGGCGCCGCAGCAGATCCGCAGCCGCTCCCGGGGTCATCTCCTTTATTCGCCAGGGGCGCCCGGCTTGAGTCATCGTCCGCCGTGGTGGCTGGTGTCGGCACTCGCGAGCGCGATCGCGGCCGCCGAATGGCTGCGGCGACCTTCGCTCCTCTGGACCGTGGTGGGAGCCCTGGCCGTAGCCGCGGCGCTGATCGCCCTGGTGCCATTCCGCACCTGGCGGCCGCGGTGGCTCGCCGGCGTGCTCGTCGGGCTCATCGCGACGATCGCCGTCACGCAGGCGCGGCTGACGGCGATCGAGACCCGCTGGGCGGAGCAGCGCGAGCGGCGGGTACAGGCCGCGTCCGAACGGCTGGCGGGCGACCTCCACGCGGCATTGCACCAGGCGGATCGGCTGGCCCAATTGGCGCTCGCGGCGCCGACCGACGATCGGGCGGCCGCGATCCGCCTGCTCCAGCGCCTGGTGCCGAACAGCGGGCTGGAGTCGAGCCTGGCGCTGCTCGATCCGGAGGGTGACCCCTGGGCATGGGCCGGGCGGCACCGGCTGCCACCGCTCGCCGAGGGCGACTCCATCGGGGCGCGGGCGAATGGATATTACGTCGTGCTCGAGGCCCGGCGCCACTCTCCCGACGGGCGCATCGCGGTGGCGGGCGTGCTCATCTGGGCGCACCCGGCCGTGCCCGACCGCTCGCGCAGTCTGGCGGAGCTGTTTCGCGAGAGCACGGAGGTCGGCCTGGCGGTGTATCCGCCCGGCGCTGCGCCGGACAGCATCGACGTCTTCGATTACGAGGAGCCCACCACGGCGGGGCCGCGGGTGCTGTTCAGTGTGCAGCCGATCCCGCCGGAGCAGGGGACGGCCAAGCAGCGGGCCTATGTGGGCGGAAGCCGGCTCGCCACCTGGCTGATTCTGCTCGCCATGGGCTTCGCACTCTCACTCACCGCATCACCAGTGCAGCGGTTCGCGGTGCTCGGGGGTCTGCTCTGGCTCGTCGTCCGGGCGCCGGTGGGCGCCGCGCTCGGCCTGCAACCATACTTCTCCCCGGCGACGTTCTTCCGGCCGCTCCTCGGTCCGCTCTCCGGGTCCGCGGGCGCACTCGCCCTCGCGGGCGCGCTCCTCACGATCGCCGGCGTCTGGCTCTGGCGGCGGCGCCTCCCGCGGCGCTGGTACGGCGTGGCGCTGGGCTCGGCGCTGCTTCTGGTCGCGCCGTACCTCATCAGCAGCCTCGGTCGCGGAATCACGCCGCCGGCCGGGGGCGTCTCGGTCGCCCTCTGGCTGAGCTGGCAGCTGGCGATCCTCGTATCGGCGGCCGCGCTCATCGTCCCCACCGCCGCGCTCTTCAGGGGCCCCGAGGCGGGGCACCCCTCCGCCACCCACATCGTGGTGGGTGTCACCATCGCAGTTGCCGCGGCGACGGTGGGCGTCGTGGTCTGGAGCCCGCGCGGAGGCTGGCCGGACTGGTACACCTTCCTCTGGACCCCCGCGCTCTTCCTGGTCGCGCTCCCCGCGCCGCGTTGGGCCACGGTCAGCGGCATTGCGTTGGTGGCCGGCAGCGCGGCCGCCCTGGTCACCTGGGGGGCCGAGCTCCAGGGAAAGATCCAGGTCGCGGAGCGCGACGTGGCCCGGTTGGGTGTCGAGCCCGATCCACTCGCCCTTCCGCTGTTGGAGGGATTCGCCGAGCAGATCGTGGATGCCCCGGCACCCGCGAACGGAACGGAGATGTACGCACTGTGGCGCGGCTCGGCGCTGGGCGAGCAGGGCTATCCATCGCACCTGGCGCTCTGGACGGCCGCCGGCGCTCCGATCGAGGAGCTTGCACTCGACTCCCTCGACCTTCCGCTCAGCCTGCTCTCGACGATGGTGCGGGAACTCGGGCCGGGCGAGCCCCAGCGCATCACGCAGATCGCGCGGGTGCCGGGGGTGCATTACGTCCTCCTGGTCCGGGTCGCCGCCGAGGAGGTGCTGACCGTGGGAGTCGGCCCGCGCTCGCAGCTGATCGAAACCGGGAGAGTCGGCCGGCTGCTCGAGCCGGGACGCACCCGGTCACCGCTCTACCGATTGACCCTCTCGCCGCCTGTCAGGCCCTCGACCCAGCTTCCGCGACCCCGCTGGCGACGCGAGGGGTGGACCGTGAGGAACGAGTATCCGCTCGTTCTCCCGAGCGGGACCCGGGTCGTGCACGCGGCAGTCGATCTTCGCGGCCCGGTTCCGCTGTTCGTGCGCGGTGTGCTCGTGGTCCTGTTCGACGCCGCGGTGCTCGGCTCGCTGTGGTTCCTGGCCGAGGTCGTGTCCGGCGCTCGTCCGCCGCGACCTAGGTGGCGGAGTCTCCTGCGCTCCTTCCGTATTCGTCTGGCGGCCACGCTCGGACTCTTCTTCATCGTGCCGGCCGTCGGGTTCGCCGCATGGAGCTTCTCGCGGCTCACCCAGGAGGTGGAGCGGAGTCGCGATCTGCTCATTACCCAGATCTTGCGCGACGCCGCCATCACGGCGGATGGAGCCCTGAGCGGCCCGCCGGATGTGCTGGAGGAGCGGCTGGAGGAGCTGAGCCGGCGGGTGGACGCGGATCTTGGCCTGTACGAGGGTGGACAGCTGATCGGCACGAGCACGCCGGTGCTCGAGGACCTCGGGGTCGTGCCGCAGCTGATGGATCCCGCGGCCTTCGCAGCGCTCGCGCTGGAGGGGGAGCTGGAGGTGACGCTCGACGGCTCGATCCGCCAACCCAGCCAGCGGGTGGGCTATCGCGTGGTGGAGCCGGGTTTCCCGTCCGAGCTGGACGTGCTCGCGACTCCGCAGCCTGCGGAGGACCCTTCGCTCGCCGTTCGCCGGCTCGACCTCGCGCTGGTGCTGCTCCTGGCTACCCTGCTCGGCGTTGGTGCGGCGCTCGCCGGCGCGGGCCGGGCCTCGCGCGCGCTCTCCCGCCCGGTCGCCGAGCTCCGGCGCTCGGCTTTGGCGCTGGGGAAGGGCGACCCGATGCCGGCGCACCGGGAGAACCCGCCGCTCGAGTTCGAGCCGGTGTTCGGCGCGTTCGAGCGGATGGCGGCGGACGTGCGATCCAGTCAGCACGCCCTTGAAGCAGCCAGGAAGCGGACGGCGGCCGTGCTCGCGACCGTAGCCACCGGAGTGGTCGGTCTGGATCCCGATGGCCGCGTGCTGATCGCCAACCCTCGTGCCATGGAGATCCTGGGGACGACCCTGCGCGAAGGCGACCCGTTCCTGGAGCGGCTGGGACCGGAGTGGTCCTCGCTCGCGGTGGTCGTGACGAGGTTCCTCGAGGCCCCGGAGGCGGACGCCACGGCCGAGATGGAGGTGGACGGACGGCGGCTCACGCTGGACCTCGCGCCGCTCGGGCCGGACGTCCGAGGTGTCGTCATCGCCGTGAACGACGTGACCGATCTCTCGCGGGCGGAGCGGGTCCTCGCCTGGGGCGAGATGGCCCGCCAGGTGGCGCACGAGATCAAGAACCCGCTGACCCCGATGCGCCTCGGTATGCAGCACCTCACTCGGGTGTACCGGGACCGGCGGGGAGACTTCGACCGCACGCTGAAGGAAACGGCCGAGCGGATGCTGGGGGAAATCGACCGGCTCGACACCATCGCGCGCGCCTTCAGCCGCTTCGCCGCCCCGGCCGGCGACGAGCAGCCGCTCAACCGCGTCGACCTCCGCGACATCATCGGTGAGGTGGTCCAGCTCTACCGACTGGCCGAGGAGGGCTGCGAGGTGGAGCTCCGGGCCGAGCGGCCGTCGCCTGCCGCGGCGCGCCCCGACGAGGTGAAGGAGGTCATGGTCAACCTGCTGGAGAACGCGCGGAACGCGGGAGCCCGGCGGGTGACCGTCCAGGTCAAGCCGGGGGAGTTCAGGGTTTCGGACGACGGAGCCGGCATCAGCGCGGAGCTGCTGCCCAGGATTTTCGAGCCCCGCTTCTCGACCACGACCAGTGGCTCGGGGCTCGGTCTCGCGATCGTCAAGCGACTGGTGGAGAGCTGGGGCGGGCGGATCGAGGTGGAGAGCGAAGCGGGGCAGGGTACGACGATCGCCGTGTACCTGCCGGCCTAGGCCGGCCCCCCGCTTCTCTAGCGGGAACGACCGGCGGCCTGGGCCGCGACGGCGGTGGTGATCGTCTCCTGCTGCGAGTCGGAGTTCCTGAGGAGCCGAAGGGCGGCCTGAAGCTGTCGGTCGGCCTTCGCCTGCCGCCGGACCACCGACTCGGTGCCGAACAGCTCCCGGGCGATCTCATAGCCGAGCTGGTCCGAGACGTAGCCGGAGGCCTCCTCATAAACCTCGGGCGTCAGGCTGACGCCGGCGTCCACCAGCCGGGTGTAGAGCCCCTCCCGCATGGCGGCGGTCACCTGGAAGGACTCGTCGCTCACGCTGCCATCCTCCCGCAGCTCCGCGGCGTACGCGCTCAGCACGCGGCGGAAGCGCTCGAGGTCGTCGCCCAGGGCCGAGTAGAGGACGCGCTCGCCGTCGGTGCGCAGCGACGAGCGCACCGTCAGGTCGGGAAGGATGCCGCTCTGGTCGGGGATGGGCCGGCCGGCGCGGGTCCGGAGCACCCGGGGCTCGAGAGCCGGCGTGCGGTTGCCCGCGCCGCCCGCGACCTGCGCTGGCGGCCGCTGCACCCAACGGCCGCTCGGGGTGAACCACTTCGCGGTGGTGAGCTTGAGCGCCACTTCCTCACCCAGGGGATACGTGGTCTGGAGGACGCCCTTGCCGTACGTGGGCGTGCCGACCACCGCCGCGCGGTCGTGATCCTGGAGGGCACCGGCGATCACTTCCGCCGAGCTGGCAGTTCCGCGGTTGACCAGAAGCACCAGCCGGATGTCGTCCCACTCGGCGGACTCCTGCGCTACGTAGGCCCTTGGCTGCTTGGCCGACCTTCCCTGGCTGACGGCTACGGTGTCGCCTGGCTCCAGGAAGAGGCCCGCCACCTTGACTCCCTCGCGGATGAGCCCACCCGGGTTGGACCGCAGGTCCAGCACCAGCGCCGTCATTCCGTCCTGCTTGAGGCGATCCACCGCCGCGCGTAGCTCACCGGCGGCGTTCTCACTCATCCGGTGCAGCACCACGTAGCCCACCCCGCCGGGGAGGAGCACGCCGGGAGAGGCGGCCGGCACGTGGACGGCCGTACGGTTGAGCCGGCGCACGACCGGACGATCGGACCCGACCGGTCGCACCAGGACCGTGACCGGGGTCGTGCCGCCCCGGCGGAGCGCCTCGTCCACCTTCTCCGCGTTCCAGCCTCTGGTGCTCCGGCCGTTCACGCTGAGGATCTCGTCTCCCGGGTCGAGCCCCACGAGCGCGCCCATGCCGGAGCCGGACTCCGGAGGTTCCTCTCCCGACTCGAGCCGGAGCTGAGTTCCGGTCATCTGCCGTTGGTACTCCCGGTAGCTCTCGCGGACGAGCAGCTCGGCGTAGGGGTCGTTCAGCGAGCTGACGAGGGCGTGCGCGGCTCGCTGGTAGAGATCGCCCTCGCCCAGTGAGTCGATGTAGCGGTGATGGATGGTCCCGACGACGTTCTCGAACAGGCGGGCCTGCTGGTACACGCCTCCCCCCGCCGACGGCTTGGCTCGGGTGAGCCACGCGCCGCTCAGAAACGAGATCGCGACAACCGATGTCAGCGCAACCCAGCGCGCTCGGGGAAAAGACTTCATGGCCACAGGCTCCTGCAGATCGCCGGGCGGACTGCCCTCTGCAATCTCTGGAGGAGGGAAGGTGAAGCGGTACGACGTGCCGCCGGAACTTGCAGCAAAAGGGGGGCCGCGGGGGCCGCGCTAGCGGCCCTCAGGATTCAGTGGATCCACGGTCAGGCTGGAATCCCGCCACGTCTTGAGCGAGGCCAGGTGGCAGGCCTCCACGAACTTGTCGGTGGGGTGCGAGCCGCGCTGCAGCAGCGCATGCAGCATCTCGTGGCGCACCAGCCACTCCTCGCCGAGGGCGTTGGCCGGAAGGTAGATGCGGTTGCCCTTCCGCATCCACCAGCCATGCGCCACCTCGTCACCCAGGGAGATTGCCCCCGAGGGCGAATCGACCGCGTAGAAGGTCACCTGGGCCATGTCGCCTCGAACGCCGGCGCACTCCTCCGTCTTGGTCCACCACGCCTGATACAGCTCCAGCGTCGGAACCGCCCAGGCACGCTCCACCGGGGCGACCGGCGCCGCACCGGCCTTCGGCATGGCGCAGCCGGCGATGAGGAGCGGGAGGAGGTACCAGCGGACAAGGCGCATCATGAGCTCCGGGCTGTTCTGCGGTTTCGGGTCCCTGTCTCGAGGTCGCCGGTACTCAGCCGGCAACCGGTGTTCCATAGCTTGGCGGCACCTTCACTGCGACCGGACATGCTCTCCCGGATCCAATCAGCCGCCGTACTCGGTATCGACGCGTACCTCGTCGAGGTCGAAGTCGACATCAGCAACGGCCTGCCTTCGTTTTCCACCGTCGGTCTGCCGAACGGCGCGGTCAAGGAGGGCAGGGAGCGAGTGTCCGCTGCCCTCGCCAACGCCGGCTTCCAGTTTCCTCTCAGGCGGATCACCGTGAATCTGGCTCCCGCAGACATACGCAAGGATGGTTCCGCTCTGGATCTGCCGATCGCCATCGGCGTGTTGGTCGCCAGCGGCCAGATGCCTGAATCCAACTTGAAGAATACCATGGTCTTAGGCGAAGTGGGCCTGGAGGGCGATCTCCGGCCCGTTCGGGGCGCGGTCTCCGTGGCCCTGGCTGCCCGTGCCGCAGGATGCACCGAACTGCTCCTCCCTGCGGACAATGTGTCGGAAGCAGCCGTCGTCCAGGAGCTGGCGGTGCGCGGTGCCAGGAGCCTGGCCGAAGTCTGCGCCCATCTGACTGGTGCCCGACCGATCCCCCCGACTCGCCTCTGTCTCAACGACCTCATGGCCACACCGGTTCCGGAGGCCGTCGACTTCGCCGATGTCCGGAGCCAGGTCGCCGCCAAGCGCGCGCTGGAGGTCGCCGCGGCGGGCGCCCACAACATCCTGCTCATCGGCCCGCCCGGAGCAGGGAAAACCATGCTCGCGCGCCGGCTACCTACGATTCTGCCATCCATGTCGCTGGACGAGGCTCTGGAGACCACCCGGATTCACAGCGTGGCCGGGCTGCTCGCTCCCGGGCAGTCGCTCTGCATGGTGCGGCCGTTCCGGGCGCCTCATCACACCATCAGCGACGCCGGCCTGATCGGCGGCGGTTCCTCACCTCGTCCCGGTGAGGTCAGCCTCGCCCACGGCGGCGTCCTGTTCCTCGACGAGCTCCCGGAGTTCCGTCGCAGCGTCCTGGAGGTACTGCGTCAGCCCTTGGAAGACGGAGTGGTCAGTCTGAGCCGTGCCGCCGTGAGCCTGACCTACCCTGCGCAGTTCACGCTCGCTGCAGCGATGAACCCCTGTCCCTGCGGGTACCTCGGCGACCCGGTGCACCCCTGCCGCTGCTCTCCGGTGGACATCGAGCGCTACCGTTCCAGGATCTCCGGGCCGCTGCTCGACCGCATCGACATCCACCTCGAGGTGCCAGCCGTTCCCTATCGCGATCTCGCCCGCGGTTCGGCCGAAGAGCCGAGCGCGGCAATCCGGCAGCGGGTAGAACGGGCCCGCGATATCCAGCGCAGCCGTTTTCGCGACCGGCCCAACGTCCACGCCAACGCTCACATGGCCGCGAGGGACATTCGCCGGCACTGCCGTCTGAACGCGGCCGTCGAAAGGCTGCTGAGGGAAGCGGTGAATCGATTGGGACTCTCGGCTCGCGCCTACCACCGCGTGCTCAGGATCGCGCGCACCATCGCCGATCTCGACCAGTCGGACGACCTCACTCCGACGCACGTCAGCGAGGCCATCCAGTACCGGAGCCTGGACCGGCGGCGGGTGACTGCGTAACGAGTGGCTGGATGCGAGGGGGACGCAACTGCATGAATTTGCACAGTCGAGCCGCTTCGCACAACCGGGCGGAGAGCGGAGGCAGCGCCGGCGGTCAGCCGGTTGGAACAGCAAGTCGCGCCTCGGCTACCAGCACTGCCGTGCCCCCGACCCGAACCGCCCTGATCCGACCGCCGGCAAGGTCGCACGCCACTTGGATTCGGCTGGGCCGCCCCATCTCCACACCCTGCTCGACGACCCAGCTGAGCGTGCCGCTCTCGGCATTGCCTGGGCCCAGGTAGCCGGGGAGCGCGGCCGCCGCCGACCCGGTGGCCGGGTCTTCGGGAATTCCGATGCCGGGAGCGAACATTCTGGCCCTGAAATCCACGCCGTTCCGGCCATCGGTTCGCACGAACGGGTACAGCGCGGGCGCCCACGAGCCGGACAGCGACCGCTCCCAGGCGGAAAGGTCGATGCGGGCACGGCGGAGCGCAGCCTCGTCGCGCAGCGGAACGAAGCAGTACGGCACCCCGCACGAGGCAGCGCCCGGCGCGAGGTCGCCTGTCTCGATGTCTTCCGGCCGGATGGAGAGCGTCGCCGCGAGGTCGTCGAGTGGTGGAGGCGCCGGTCCTCGCTCGGGGAGCTGGGCCGTGGTGAGCTCACAGTAGCTCACCCGTCCCTCTTCTCCCCGGATGGACACCGGCACCGGTCCGACGCGCTCCTCGAGCACGATCCTCGTGGCGGGGTTCCCCAGCGGCACCTCGCCAGACCACGCCAGGACGAAGGCCGCCCCGATCGTGGGATGTCCCGCGAACGGCAGCTCGGCCCCCGGGGTGAAGATGCGGATCCTCCGCGTGTGTGCCGGATCGTCGGGAGGGAAGACGAAGACGGTCTCCGAGAGATTCAGCTCCCTCGCGATCGCCTGCATCAAAGAGGTGGACAGCCCGCTCGCGGACGGAAACACCGCGAGCTGGTTGCCGCCGAACACCTTGTCGGTGAACACGTCCGCCAGGAAGAAGCGCATGCGACTACGACTCTCTCTAATCCTCGGGAGCTGGTGGGCGGCGGTCGCGCTTGGTTGCGGAGCGGCGCCGCTTGGCCGTGAGCCTGGCGGCCTTGGCCGCACGGCTGGGCTTGGTGCGCTTGCGTGTCTTCGGGACGGCGAGCCCCGCGGCGATGGTCTCCCGCAGACGTTCCGTGGCCGCTTCGCGGTTGCGAAGCTGGCTCCTGGAGTCCGAGGCCACGATGCGGAGGCGGCCCTCCCCGTCCAGCCGGCTCGCGAGCCGTTCCAGCAGGCGCCCGCGCTGCTCCTCCGTCAGCGCCGGTGAAGACCGGACGTCCCACCACACTTCGACTCGCGTGGACGAAGTATTGACGTGCTGCCCGCCGGGCCCGCCGGATCGCGTGGCGCGATACTCCAGCTCGGCGAGCGGCAGGCGCAGGGTCGGTGTGATCGCCAGGTAACCGTCAGGCACACGGACAAGTTAGCGCTTCTTACGCCAGGTTTCTCACGCGTTTACGTTTCTCCCCCATGACGGACCTCGATCTCCTGCGGCGACACCTGCTGGGCCTCGGCAAGGTGCTCCTGGGGTATTCCGGCGGGGTCGATTCGGCGCTGCTCGCGGTCATCGCGAGCGACGCGCTCGGTGCCGAGCGCTTCCTGGCTGTCATCGGCCGGAGTCCCTCCTATCCCGAGGTGCAATGGCGGAGCGCCGTGGCCCTCGCGGAGCGCTACCGCGTCCCGCTGCTCGAGCTCGACACCCGCGAGCTGGAGGACCAGCGCTACCTCCGGAACGACACCAGCCGCTGCTACTTCTGCAAGGCGGAGCTGTGGAGCCGGCTGGCGGAGGTCGCTCGACGACAGGGCTTCGATACGATCATCGACGGCACCAATGCCGACGACCTGGAGGAGCACCGCCCCGGGCTCCGCGCCGGGCGGGAAGGGAGCGTCCGGTCGCCGCTCGCAGAGCTGGGCTGGAGCAAGGCGGCCGTGCGGGCCGCGAGCCAGTCGCTCGGCCTCCCCACCTGGGACGCGCCGGCGGCGCCGTGTCTCTCCAGCCGGGTGCGCTACGGGCTCGCGATCACGCCCGCCCGGCTGCGGCAGGTGGAAGAAGGAGAGGCGTTTCTCCGCCGGCAGGGAGTGACGGGCGACCTCCGTGTCCGCCACCATGGAACTCACGCGAGCGTCGAGGTTGGCCCCGCCGAGATCCCGAGGCTGCGCTCGCGGTGGGAGACGGTGGAG
>DATABZ010000363.1:0-15592 GCA_036259315.1 Gemmatimonadales bacterium
TCCCCTCTGCTCGTCACGAGCGACTCGACTCCACATCGCTCGCGGCGTATGCTCATTTGGCCGCGGGCGGCTCACCAACCGCCTGCTGCAGCCGCGCGAAGGCGGTGTCTCCCTCGACTCCCTCCACCAGCTCCTCCAGCCGCTCCACGCTCTCCGCCACATCGCGGCCGTGACGCTCGAACCAGCTGTCGAACAGATCCAGCCTGGTGCGGTACAGCGTCGCCCCGATCAGTCGCGCATTGTTCACCGGCCGCTCCGGCAGGCGGCCGACCTGAAAGCTCCGCAGCTGCGCACCCACCGGGCCCTCGAGCTGCGCCCGTGCCCAGGCGCCGGCAGCCGCCCGGCCGGCCTCGAGCGCGGCGGAGTCGGGCTTGGTGGCGTACAGGGAGTCGAGGCGGGCGATCAGCTCGGCGTAGAACTCGCCCAGCACCATTTCGTCATGGAGCCGGTCGGCCGCCCTGCGGGCGAGGGCAGTCTCCGCGCGGCTGGCGAAGAACGACTCCGCCGACCGGTAGCCCACGAACTGCGCGAAGCTCTCGTTGAACGGGGTCGCGCTCTTCACGTACAGCGTGTTGTGGGCGATCTCGTGGAATACCGTCGCCGCGAGCTCGACTGAATCGCGCGAGATCGCGGTCGAAAGGAGCGGGTCGTTGAACCAGCCGAGCGTCGAGAAGGCTGCCGAGGGGCGCAGATAGACGTCATACCCACCGGCCGCGAGCCGATCACGAGCTCGCCGGGCGGCCTCGAAATCGAAGAAGCCCTTATAGGGGATCTCTCCCACGATCGGGTACTTCCAGGTATAAGGACAGATGCAGTCCTTCGGCGCAGCCTGGAGGACCAGGAGGAGCGTGTCCCGACCCACATCGGAGTAGGTGGTGTACGTCTCCTTGGCCTCCAGACCGAGGGCGGCCGCGTAGTCGCGGCTCTCCAGCACCAGACGCAGGGCGTGCTTGACCGCGGGGTCGGTGGCGCGATCGGCCACCAGCTCGGCGATGGGTTCCCGGCCCTGGAGAATGCGGATCTCCTCCATGCCGGCGCGGCTGATGTAGCGGACGTCGTCGCTCGCGAGGTACGCAGTGCCGTATCCCGCGAAGATGGTCGCGACTACGACGAGAAAGATCATGAGCTTCACCGGAGGCGGAGGACGATGGTGTGGGGAGCGACCTCGGCGGGGAGCGGCGTCTCCCCGCCGGGCGCCGTGAGGCGGAGGTCGAAGCCGGCGCCGGCTCCCGCATGCCGCACCAGCACGTGGCGGCCCGAGCCCGCGCGCAGGGTTCCGCTCGCCGCGTAGGCCTCGCCGCCGGCGAGGTCGGGCTCGATCGGATACGGCCGCGGGAAGCCGGCGGGACTCTGTGCGTGAAACGAGCCGAAGATGTCGACCAAGTCCCAGCTCGTGTACCGGAACCGGGTCCCTTCGGTGAGCGCAGCCAGATCGGATCTGCCCTCGAGATAGTTCGCCAGCTGCCACTCGCCGACCAGGCGGGCGAACGACTCCCCCGTCGCACTCGCCACGTTCTCCGCTCCGGCCTCCCCACTCGTCACGAGGGCGCGGGTGAGATCGGTGCCGAGGATGGGATCATCCGCGAAGTGATCGGCGAGCCAGCGGACGAAGAGCCAGGCCGAGCCGTACTGGGTGAGCCCGATCGGCGGATCCGAAGGACCGACGAGATAAGCGCTGTCCTCCTGCAGAAGATAGTTGTACGCGTTGACCAGGTTCTCCCGCTGAAACTGGGTCAGGCAGTCGCTCGCCGGGCAACGCTCGGCCGGAACCAGCCTGGCGCCCAGCTCTTCAGCGAATCCGGAGAGCCCCTCGTTGAGCCAGGTAGCCTCCGCGTCCCCGCCGCCCTCGATCACCTTCCGGCCGTAGTTGATCATGTGCTGGAACTCGTGCACGAACACGCCGGGCAGCACCTGGAGCGCCCGGGTCCGGTCCACACCGCAGGACGCGTCGGGCGTCAGGCCGTAGAAGATCTCGGCGTTGTTCGAGCCCGCCAGGTTCTCGAACAGGTCCACCGCGAAGAAGAGCCCGGCGACGAACTGCCCCTGGCCGCACCCGGCGAGTCGCGTCACCCGATCGGTCAGCAGCACGAGGACCATGCCGTCGCCGTTGACGTCGGTCTCCGCGCCGAAGGCGTTCACGGCGATCGTGTGGAGATGGTCGTCGAAGAGCGCGCCGACGGCGTCGAGGTCCTCCTGGGTATAGCCGCCCTGCGTGGGCACGGCGTCATCGAGGAAGATGGCGACGCGGCTGCCCACATAGCGCGCGGTGCCGTCCACCTGGACATAGTCGGCCGGCTCCTCACCGGTGACGGAGGCACTCCGGAGCACGTTGAAGGTGCGGGTTTCTCCCGGCGCCGGCGGCCCGGCAGCAGCCCGCAGGGAGGGATGCGGGCCGCTGCGAGCCGCACGGCGATCCCGGGCCAGCTCCCTTTCGAGGCGGCGAAGTCGTCGGTGGAACGCGTCGCCGGGGTCGGCGCCGACGGCAGTGCCGGGAGGCCGCCCGCGGGTCGCGGTGGCCGGTGGCGGCGCTCCGGCGGCACCGGTCAGCTCGTATTCCGCCGAGGTGCCGCCGCTGGTCTCCTCGCCGGCCGCGGAGTAGGCCACGTACAGGTACTCGGCGCCTTCCGTCCCGACCTCCGCCAGCCGGAGGCATGCGACCTCGGAAGCATCGGTCTGCTGAACCTGACCGGCACCCAGCGAAGTCGGCGCGACCTCCTCGCAGTCCAGCACGGTCTGCCCTGGGCCGCTCCCGTCACCACAGCCGGCCACGGCGGCAAGGGCGAACGGGAAGAGACGAGGGGTCGGTAACCGTGTCATGCGGGCACTCCGGAGGGGCGCGGCCGGCAGGGTGGCAAACTGAGCAAGATAAGAAACGACAACGGCTTTTGACAATCGTTCGACCTGCCGGTAGCTTCTCCGGGTGTCCGAGAACAACTGGCTGTCGGCGGTGCGATTTGGTCCCGATGGACTGGTTCCCGTGGTCGCCCAGGAGCGCAGGTCGGGAGACGTCCTCATGGTGGCCTTCGCCGACCGCGAGGCCCTGGACCGCACCCGCTCCACCGGACTGGCCCACTACTTCAGCCGCTCCCGGAAGGCCCTCTGGCGCAAGGGGGAGACCTCCGGCCACGAGCAGCGCGTGGCGGAGATCCTCATGGACTGCGACCGGGATACCGTGCTGTACCGGGTCGAGCAGACCGGGCCTGCCTGTCACACGGGCGCCCGGACGTGCTTTTCGTCCGAAGGCGGGGAGGACCCAGGAGGCCACCTGTTGAGCCGTCTCGCCGCGGTGATCGACGCGCGCGCGGCGGAGCGGCCCGACGGCTCGTACACCGCCCGCCTGCTGGGAGAGGGGGTCCCCAAGGTGTCGCAGAAGGTGGGCGAGGAAGCGGTGGAGCTGGTGGTCGCCGCGAACGCCCAGGACGAGACCCGGGTGGCCGCGGAAGCCGCGGACCTGCTTTACCATGTGTTGGTGCTGTTGAAGGCGCGCGGTGTCCCGCTGGACGCCGTCCTGCGCGAGCTCGAGAACCGGAGCCGGTGAGCCGCTAGTCCTCCATGTCTTTCGTCCATCTCCACACGCACAGCGAGTATTCCCTTCTCGACGGCGCGAACCGGATTCCCGATCTGGTGGCGCAGGTCAAGAAGCTGGGCATGGACAGCCTCGCCGTCACCGATCACGGCAACATGCACGCGGCCTGGAGTTTTTACGAAGAGGCCAAAGCCCAGGGCATCCGGCCGATCCTCGGGTATGAGGCGTACCTCGCCTTCGGACCGCGGCAGGCCCGGGAAAAGCCCTCGTGGGCCCCCGCCGCGTACAGCCACCTCGTGCTCCTCGCGCGGAACCGGACGGGGTACCGCAACCTCGTCCGGCTCACGTCGATCGGCTTCACCGAAGGCTTCTACCGCCGTCCCCGGATCGACAAGGAGGTCCTCGCGGAGCACTCCGAGGGTCTGGTCTGCCTGGCGGCCTGCCTGTCGGGCGAAGTCGCGCTGCACCTGAGGCAGAACCGCTATGACGAGGCGCGGAAGAGTGCCGAGTGGTTCTCGCGCACGTTCGGCAGCGACGGGTTCTGGCTCGAGATCCAGCAGCACGGGATTCCGGAGGAACGCCTGGTGGCGGAGGGCATGCTCCGGCTCGGCCAGGAGCTCGGGCTCGGGGTGGTCGCCACCAACGACGCCCACTACCTGCGGCGGGAGGACGCCGAGGCCCACGACGTGCTGCTGGCCATCGGCACCGGCAGCGACCTGGACGACCCCAAGCGCTTCCGCTTCACGGGCCAGGAGTCGTACGTCAAGTCCGAGAAGGAGATGCGGGCGCTGTTCCCGGACCAGCCGGAGGCGCTCGCCAACACGCAGCGGGTCGCCGATCTCTGCGAGTTCGACTTCGACAAGAAGTACTTCCTGCCGGGCTTCCCCCGCCCCGCGGGGTACGAGAGCGACGAGGCGCTGCTCGAGCATCTCGCGCACGAGGGTGCGGTACGCCGCTACGGCACCCCGCTTCCGCCCGAGGTGTCCGAGCGACTGGCCTACGAGCTCGGCGTCATCAACCGCGCCGGGTACGCGGGGTACTTCCTCATCGTCCAGGATTTCATCGCGGCCGCGCGCGACCGCGGGATCCCGGTCGGCCCGGGCCGCGGGTCGGCGGCCGGCTCGATCGTGGCGTACGCGCTGGGGATCACCAACGTCTGCCCGCTCAAGTTCGATCTCCTGTTCGAGCGCTTCCTGAACCCGGAGCGGGTGTCGATGCCCGACATCGACGTGGACTTCTGCTTCGAGCGCCGGGGCGAGGTCATCGAGTACGTGCGGGAGCGCTACGGGCGGGACAGCGTGGGCCAGATCGTCACCTTCGGGACGATGAAGGCGCGCGCCGCGGTGAAGGACGTGGCCCGGGTGCTTCGAATCCCTCCCGGCGAGGCCGATCGACTCACCAAGCTCATCCCCTCGGGTCCCGCATACTCGCTCACGATCGAGGATGCCCGCCGGAAGGTGGACGAGCTGCGCGACCTGGTGAAGGCGAACCCGGCCTACGAGCGGCTGATGGACCTGAGCTCGCGCATCGAGGGCATCTCGCGGCACATGTCGGTGCACGCGGCCGGCGTGGTCATCGCCCCCGGCCCTCTGGCCGAGTACGTGCCGGTGTGTACCGCGCCGACCAGGGGCGCGGGCGCGGCGACGGACGGCGAGGACTCCATCATCACGCAGTACGAGATGGGCGCGCTGGAGAAGGTCGGCATGCTGAAGATGGACATGCTCGGCCTCAAGACCCTGACCGTCATCCACGACGCGGTGCTCATGATCGCGGCCGGCACCGGGGTGGACGTGGACATGGACGCGCTCCCCTTCGACGATCCGAAGGTCTACGGGCTGCTGCGCCAGGGCCGCACCGCGGGCGTCTTCCAGTTCGAGTCTCCCCTGGCGACCGACACGCTCCGCGCGATGAAGTGCGACCGGTTCGACGACCTGGTCGCCTCCAACGCGCTGCTCCGCCCCGGGCCGCTCGACGCCGGCATGCACACGGTCTTCATCCGCCGGAAGCTGGGCCAGGAGAAGGTCACTTACCCGCATCCGTTGCTGCGCGAGGTGCTGGAGCCGACCTACGGGGTCATCACCTACCAGGAGCAGGTGATGCGGATCGCCAACGTGCTCGCCGGCTTCTCGCTGGCCGAAGCCGACGTGCTCCGGAAGGCGGTGGGTAAGAAGGACCAGGAGCTGGCGAACAGGGAAGTGGCCAAGTTCGTCGAGCGGGCGGTCGCCCAGGGACACCCGCGCGGCATGATCGAGGAGCTGGGCCGGCAGATCGTCACCTTCGGCCGCTACGGCTTCAACAAGTCGCACTCGGTGGCCTACTCGGTCCTGTCGTACCAGACCGCGTGGCTAAAGGCGCACTACCCCGCCGAGTTCATGGCGGCGCTGCTCTCCTCCGAAATCGGCAATACCGACAAGGTGGTGCAGTACATCAACGAGGCCCGGGAGCTGGGCCTGGAGGTGCTGCCGCCCGACGTGAACGAGTCGGGCTTCAAGTTCACCGTGGTCGGCGAGCGGCGGATTCGCTTCGGGCTCGGCGCGGTGCGCAACGTCGGCTGGGGCGCGATCGAGTCCATCATCGCGGCACGCCGGGACGGGGCGTTCACCGACGTCTCGGATTTCGTCGAACGGATCGACCTGCGGCTCTGCAACAAGCGGGTGCTGGAGTCGCTGGTGGCGGCCGGGGCGTGCGACTCGCTGGGCGGGCACCGGAAGCAGCTCATCGAGGCGCTGGAGCCGGCGCTGGCGGAGGCACAGCTGCTGCAGCAGGATCGGGAGGCCGGACAGGCTTCCCTCTTCGGCGAGTCGACGTCCGGCGCGGCGGCCCACCGGCACCGGGTGGCGCTGCCGGATATCCCGCCCTGGACCGAGGCGGAGCGGCTGGCGCGGGAGAAGGAGGTGCTCGGTTTCTTCATCTCGGGTCACCCGCTGCAGCGCTTCCGGGACGAGGTCGAGCTGTTCGGCACCCGGACCACCGCCACGCTCGGCGAATGGAGCGAGCACCAGGCGAGCATCGGCGCGGTGGTGACGGCGGTGAAGCGCCAGATCTCGAAGAAGACCGGCAAGGAGTACGCTCGTCTGGTGCTGGAGGACTTCCACGGGACCGCGGAAGCCATCGTGTTTCCCGACGCCTGGGCCAAGCTGAACCAGACGATCGTCCCCGACGCGTCGCTCCTCCTCACCGGCGGCTACAGCGACCGCGATCGGGGCGAGGACCACGCGCCCTTCATCGTGGAGTCGGCGCGCCGCCTCGAGGAGCTCAAGGCGACGGGCGCGGTGGCCCTCAGCCTCCGCTGGCGCGCGCCCTCGGCGCCGGCCCCGGAGGCGCTCCAGCAGGTGGCGGCACTGTGCTCCGCTCACCCGGGACCCACCCCACTCTATATTGAGTGGAGCGACGGCAACGGAGAGGCGGTTCGGCTCCGGTCCCGCCGGCTCCGCGTCGCAGCGGAGGACGACCTCGTTCGGGCCCTGCGCGATCTCCTGGGGGCCGATTCCGTCCACTACGTCAAGGCGGGATGACCCCGATGGCCTCAGCGTATACGCTGGAGTTCGAGAAGCCGCTGCTCGAGCTGGAGCGCCAGATCGACGACCTGAAGCGCATCGGGAACGAGCGCCAGATCGACATCGAGGGCGAGCTCCAGGGCCTGCAGGGCAAGCTCGAATCCCTCCGCGCCGAGATCTACCGGAACCTGACGCCGATCCAGCGGGTCATGGTCGCGCGTCACCCCCGCCGTCCCTACACGCTCGACTATCTCAGCACGATCTTCACCGACTTCATCGAGCTCCACGGCGACCGGCTCTACTACGACGACCCCGCGATCGTGGGCGGCTGGGCGCGGCTCGCGGGCAACTCGGTGATGGTGATCGGCCACCAGAAGGGCCGTGACACCAAGGACAACCTGAAGCGGAACTTCGGCATGCCGCACCCGGAGGGCTATCGCAAGGCGCTCCGGCTCATGAAGCTCGCCGCCAAGTTCTCGGCCCCGGTCATCACCCTGATCGACACGCCGGGCGCCTATCCCGGCCTCGGTGCGGAGGAACGGGGACAGTCGGAGGCGCTGGCCCGGAACATCCTCGAGATGTCCATGCTCCCGAGCCCGACGATCGCGGTCGTGATCGGCGAGGGCGGCTCGGGCGGCGCCCTCGCGCTCGGCGTGGCCGACCGCATCCTGATGCTGGAGAACTCGGTCTACTCCGTGATCTCGCCCGAAGGATGCGCCGCGATCCTCTGGAAAGACGCCAGCCAGCGCGAGCGCGCCGCGGAGGCGCTGAAGATCACGGCGGAGGACCTGCTGCGCCTCCAGCTCATCGACGAGATCGTGAAGGAGCCGGTGGGCGGCGCCCACGTGGACCCCGATGCCGCCGGCGAAGCCCTGCGCGACGCACTGATCCGCCACGTCGCCGAGCTCAAGAAGCTGAAGCCCGAGAAGCTGGTGCGCCGCCGCGCCGAGAAGTACGCGGCCATGGGCGTGTACTCCGAGACATGAGGTGAGTCAGACGATCGAGGTGGGCTTCAAGGGCACCCGAAAGGGGTACTTCCTCTGGTCCGGCGAGGAGCCGCTCCGAGCCGGGCAGGCGGTCATCGTGGAGGCCGAGCGGGGCCGCGACCTGGGACGGGTCACGGCCGTCGGAGACGTGGCGGAGAAGAAGTGCGGCGGGTGCTCCGGCTGCTCCACCGGCGCGGCGGCCGAGGAGCCGGAGCCGCTGAAGCAGGTGCTGGCGCGCGCGACCCCGGAGGAGGTCAGAGGGCACGACGAGCTTCGCCGTGCCGAGGAGGACGCCCGGCGCAAGGTCATGCAGCGGGTGCGGGCGCACGAGCTGGTCATGAAGGTGAGCGACACCGAGTGGCAGTGGGACCGGAGCAAGCTCACCATCTACTTCACGGCCGAGAAGCGGGTGGACTTCCGCGCCCTGGTGCGCGATCTCGCGTCCACCTTCCGGACCCGCATCGAGCTGCGGCAGATCGGCGTCCGCGACGAGGCGGCCCGGCTGTCGGGCGTCGGCCGATGCGGTCGGGAGTACTGCTGCTCGACCTGGCTCAAGGAGCTGTCGCCGGTCAACCTCGGTCTCGCCAAGGACCAGCACCTCTCGCTCAACCCGACCCAGATCTCGGGCGGCTGCGGGCGGCTCCTCTGCTGCCTCAAGTACGAGCACGAGTTCTACGTCGCGGCCCGCAGGCGCTTCCCCAAGGAAGGCAAGACGATCCGCACCGCGCTGGGCCCCGAACGTGTGGTCGCCGTGGACATCTTCCGCGAGCGGGTCTTCCTCCGAAGCGAGGAGCATGGGTCGCGCATCATCCCGCTGGTGCAGCTCAGGGACGAAGTCGAGCGGCTGGGGGAGGTGCTGGTGACGGCCGAGTACCGGGCGCGCATGGCGGCGGAGGGAGTGACCGCCGCGGAGCCGAAGCCGAACGCCGAGAATGGCGGCGCCGGTGGACCGGAGCGTCCCGAGCGGCGGCGACGCCGGAGAGGTGGAGGGAACGGCGGCGCGCAGCAGCAGTAGCGCATTACCTTTCCGCATGCCCAAGTTCTACATCACCACCGCGATCGACTACTCCAACGGCGACCCGCACCTGGGGCACGCACTGGAGAAGGTGGGCGCCGACTGCATCGCCCGATACCGCCGGCTCCGGGGGGATCGGGTGCATTTCCTCATGGGAATGGACGAGCACGCCCAGGCGGTGGTGCAGGCGGCCGAACAGAACGGCCGCACGCCGCAGGAGTGGGTGGATCTGATGGCCGCCCGGTTCGCGGAGTACTGGGATCGGCTCGCCGTGAGCAACGACGACTGGATCCGAACGACGGAACCGCGCCACCGCGAATCGGTCACCGAGCTCCTCCGCCGGATCCAGCGCCGCAACCCGGACGACCTGTACGTCGGCGAGTACGAGGGGCTCTACTGCACCGGCTGCGAGGAGTTCAAGCAGCCGGCCCAGATCGCGAACGGCCGCTGCATCGAGCATCCCGGCCTGGACCTGGTGCCCACCCGCGAGCGGAACCACTTCTTCCGGCTGAGCCGCTACCGGGACACCCTCCTCGAGCTGATCACCTCCGGTCAGCTGCGGGTGGAGCCCGCCATCCGGCGCAACGAGATCGTGCGGCTGTTGGAGGACGGACTCCAGGACATCTCGGTGTCCCGCCACCGGCTCTCCTGGGGCATCCCCTTCCCCGACGATCCGGACCAGACCGTGTACGTCTGGTTCGACGCGCTGATCAACTATCTGTCCGCCACCGGGTTCCCCGCTCCGGGCTACGAGCGGCTCTGGCCCGCCGACCTGCACGTCGTCGGCAAAGGCATCACCCGTTTCCACTGCGTGATCTGGCCGGCGATGCTGCTCTCCGCCGGGGAGGCCCTGCCGAGGCAGGTATGGGCTCACGGTTACGTGCAGTGGGAAGGCACCAAGATGTCCAAGACGGCGGGCACGGCAGTCACCCTGGGGGAGGCGATCGAGCGGCACGGCGCCGACGCGCTGCGGTATTTCCTGCTCCGCGAGGTCGGATTCGAGGCGGACGGCAACTTCAGCTGGGAGCGGTTCGACGAGCGCTACACGGCCGACCTCGCCGACGGACTGGGCAACCTGGTATCGCGCTCGCTGGCGATGATCGCGAAGTACCGCGACGGCGTCGTCCCCGAGGCGGGGGACGCGACCACACTGGACGACGCAGGGCGGCGGGTCGTGGATGCCTACGCCCGGGCCATGGATGCCTGCGACCTGCGCGCCGGCGCGGAGGCTGCTTGGGAGCTGGTCGCGACCGCCAACCTCTACATCCAGCAGGTGGCGCCCTGGAGGCTCGCCAAGGAGGGCAGCGACCCCGAGCTGGATGCGGCGCTGGCCGCCCTGGCACGTGCGCTCTACCGCTTGGCGGTGCTAACGGAGCCCTTCATCCCGGGAAAGGCCGCGAGCATCCGGCAGTCCCTCGGCGCACCTGCCGATCCCGCATCGGTAGCCTGGGGCTCGCTGGAGAACCCTCCCGTGGCCGGCGCTGCGACGCGGCGTCCGGAGACCCTTTTCCCCAAGCCTGCCAGCGTCTAGCGGTTGTGCGATCGCCCAGCAAAACTATTTGACAGTAAAAGAGTTATGCGAGTGTCGCCCGACTTGACATGGGCTCCGGCGGGCGGCACCTTGGGTTGATCCGGTGACCTCGGTCACCCCCGGACGAACCGGAACTTACCACATTCGTTCAGCGGCAATTGCGTCGCGCCAGTCACTGTGGTTGTCGGCGGGTCGCCGCCGAAAGCGGATCAACTCGAGTCGAGGTTGTCACGGATGGCCAAACGCCGCTGGACCGTCGTGTTCGTCCCCCACGATTCGGAGCCCTCGAAGGTTCTCGAGGTGTCCTATCGCGTGGTGAAGACGGCCGCGGCGGGCGCGGTGCTGGCGGTGGCGGCGGCCCTCGGCATCGGCTATGTCACCGTCTTCCGGACGGTAGACCTGTCCAAGTCGGCGCAGCTCGTGCAAGAAAATGCACGCCTGGAGCAGCAGATCGACGAGCTGAACGGCCGGCTTGCCGGTCTGGCCGACACGCTCTCCCGCATCTCCCAGCGCGACGCGCGCATCCGAGTCCTCGCCAACCTCGAGCCGATCGATCCCCAGGTCCAGGCCGCCGGCATCGGCGGGCCCGCGGTCTCCGACATCGAAGGGGAGCCGGGGAGCGCGATGCGCCGCAGTGCCGAGATCCGGGTGGACCTGAACGCGCTGATCCGGCGCGCCAACCTGCTGGCGTCCTCGTTCAAGGAGGCTGCGGACAGCCTCGCGGTGCACACCGCCCGGCTGGCCGCGACGCCGTCCATCATGCCGACCCAGGGCTGGCTTTCGAGCGCCTTCTCCTCCATGCGGTCGCACCCGATTCTGCACATCGCCCGTCCGCACGAGGGCATCGACGTGACGGCCCCCATGGGGACCCCGATCGAGGCTCCCGCGGCGGGCGTGGTGCGGGATGCCGGGTGGGAGGCGGGCTACGGAAACACCATCGTGATCGACCACGGCTTCGGCACGGTGACCAAGTTCGCGCACGCGTCCAAGATCCTGGTGCGAGAGGGGCAGCGCGTCTCCCGCGGGCAGCGCATCGCGCTGGTGGGCAATACCGGCCTCGCCACCGGTCCCCACCTGCATTACGAGGTGCACGTCAACGGCCGCCCGGTGGATCCGCTGCGTTACGTCCTGCCCGAGCACGTGGTCACGGACTAGTACGGCCGAGTCGGGAGCGACGAGAAAAGGGGGAGCCCGCGGGCTCCCCCTTCCTCATTTCGGCTTCCGCCCGTTCAGAACTGCACTTTGGGTGCGGTCTCCGCGCCCTCCGCGGCCTCGAAGTACTCCCGCGGTCCCTGGCTGAAGATCATGGCGGTCAGGTTGTACGGGAAGCGCCGGATGTACGCGTTGTACTCGCCCACGGCCGTATTGTAGTCCTGCCGTGCGACCGCGATGCGGTTCTCGGTGCCCTCGAGCTGATCCTGCAGGGCGCGGAAGCTCTCGCTGGAGCGGAGCTCGGGGTAGTTCTCCACGATCGCGAGGAGCCGTCCGATCCCCCGAGTCAGCTCCTGGTTCGCCTCGGACATCTGGCGCACGTCGCCCGATTGCACCGCGCCCGAGAGACGGGAGCGGGACTCGGCGATGCTGGTGAAGACCTCCTGCTCCTGCTTGGCGACCCCCTTCACCGTCTCGACCAGGTTCGGCACCAGGTCGGCCCGGCGCTGCAGCTGGGTCTCGATCTGCCCCTGGGCCTGATTGACCCGTTCGTCCATCGTCTGAATGGTGTTATAACCGCATCCGCTCGCCAGCAGCACCAGCGGGAGGAGGGTTGCCGGGAGCGCCGCAGAGCGCGTCATCGCTGATCTCCGAGCTGAAGTTGGTCGAGGAAGGCGGCGGCGCGGGTCACCACCTCCATGTAGCCCTCGAACTCGCCGGGCGAGCAGCGCCAGCCTCGCTCGGCGCGATGCCGAACCACGTTGAAGAGCGGCTCGCCCTCGATGCCCATGGCCGCCGCCGCGGCGCCCGCGACCTCGACCGGGTCGTGGGGCACCGCGCGGCCGACCAGGACGAGCAGCGCGCGGAGAAGGACCAGGACCGTGCCCGAGCTGCGCTCGGCCAGCTCGCCGAGGGCCGCGGCATCGCCGGCGGCGGCCACATAGCCCTGCCTCAGGCGCAGCAGCTTCCCGCGGAACTCCCGCTCGAGGGCGTGTCGCAGGTCGGCCGGCGCGACCGTGAGGCCGGCGACCGGGTCGGGCCCGCGCAGCACCTCGTAGCCGGAGCGGATGTCCGTGATCTCGATGGGAAACACGTCGGTGGCGCGGGCCCACTCCTCGCGGTGAATCACCAGCGGGGGCTCGTGGCCCGACTTCCGCCAGCCGGCGAAGGGTCGGCCCAGCGACGCCAACCGGCCATGGGAGAGGTCGTCCAGGATCAGCATGAGGTTCAGGTCGGACCGGCCCGGCACGAAGTCGCCCCTGGCGGCAGACCCGTAGAGGATCGCGCTGTACCCGTTGCCGAGTGCCGTGTCCACCTGGGCCAGGAAGGGACCGACGACCCGGTCCACCACATCGCGCATCAGAATCTCCCTCCGGCGCCACCGCCGCTGAACCCGCCACCGCCCCCGAACCCACCGAAGCCGCCGCCGAAGCCGCCACCACCACCCCAGCCGCCTCCACCGAACCCGCCGCCGATCCACGGACCCGCCCAATATACTCCGCGGCGGCGGCGTCTCCCCCGCCCTCCCATCACCCCCGAGAGCAGCAGGAACAGGATGAACAGCAGGATCGGCAGCGCGCCGAGCGGGCTGCCCCGACCCCGCGGCGCCGGCACCGGCCGCGCGTTGGTGAGGGCGGTGTCGCTCACGCCGAAGCCGCGCGCGATATGCCCGGCGAGGGCCTCGACACCGAGCTGGACCGCGCCGCTGTAATCCTCGCGCGCGAGGCGCTCGCCCATGAGATCGCGCACCCTGCCCGCGGTGACGTCGGTGACGATGCCCTCGAGCCCCTGTCCGACCTCCACCCGCACCCGGCCCGTGCCGGGACGGCCTTCCTGTCGGGGCACCACCAGCAGCACCAGGCCGGCATTCCGCCGCTGGTCCCCGATCTCGGCGTCCGCCCCCACCCCCCATGCGCGCCCGATCTCGAGCGCGACCTCGGCCTCGTCGCGCTCGCCGATGCTCGGCAGCGTGACTACGGCGATCTCCGCTCCCGTGGCCGCCTGGAGCCGCTCCGCCAGGCTGGTGACCCGGGCCTCTGCGGCCTCGTCCACGATGCCCGCCACGTCGGTGACGAACCCGGTGGGCCGGGCCGGAAAGAGGCTCCGGACATCGGACTGCTGCGCCGCGATTCCACCGGCGAACAGTTGAAGCCCCGTCAGGAGCGCGATAGCTTTGGCTGGTGTCCCGCTCAATAGCACTCCCGGTGCTGGTCGCGTCGATCGCCGCCCTCGCCGGGCTGTCCGCCTGCGAGCGGCCACGTGAGGTCGCGGTCCGCGTGTCCATCCCCGGCCCGGACTCGGCGGAGACTCCCGTCCCCGGCGTCGGACTGGTCGCCCTGCCCTACGATCGCGACAGCGTGCTGGCCTCGCTGGAGGCGTCCGCCGCCACGCCCCGGCCGGACACGACCGAGCTGGACAGCCTGTTCCGCGTCTTCCGCGGCCCCTTCGTGCGCTACACCACGGCCGTCCGAGGCACCGAGCGTCTGCGCGACTCGCTGGAGCGCCTGCGGGTGAAGCTCGACTCGCTGCCGCGCGACGCGCCCGAGTACCGCGAGCTGTACGCCGGATTTTCCCGGCTGGACGACTCGCTGGCGGCGGCCCGGAAGAACACCGAGCGCGCACGCGAAGAGCTCGATCGGGCCCGGGCGGAGTTCGCCGAGCGTGGCGAGAGCCTGCAGACCCGGATCAGGCATTGGGAAGATAGCACCTACCGCGGGTACGACAGCATCACGCGGAGCCTGGCGGCGCGGCGCCGGCAGGATCCGCGGACCGATACGACGAACGCCCAGGGATGGGCACACTTCACGCTTCCGCCGGGCGCGTGGTGGATCTATGGACGCTCGTGGGATGCGATGGACCCGAACTCGGAGTGGTACTGGAACGTGCCCGTGACCGACGACACGCTGCTCCTTTCCAGCCGGACAGGCCGGCAGCGCAGGAGATACTGATGGCGCTCCGCTCTACCGCCCTCGCGCTCGGGGCGCTGCTCGCCGCATGTGGCGGTCTGGCCGCGCAGCAATCCTCCGACGCGGTGACCAGCCGGTCGAAGGGCTCGGCCAAGGCCCCGGTGACCGTGTACGAGATGTCCGACTTCCAGTGCCCCTATTGCCGGAAGTTCGCGCTGGAGACGTTCCGGACCCTCGAAAAGGAGTACATCACTCCCGGCAAGGTCCGCTGGGTGTTCGTCAACTTTCCCCTGACCAGCATCCACGCCAATGCGGTGGCCGCCGCGAGCACCGCGCTCTGCGCCGGCCGGCAGGGCGCCTTCTGGCCGGTTCACGATCTGATCTACACCTACCAGGAGACCTGGGCTCCGCTGAAGGAGCCGGGACCCTTCTTCCTCTCGCTGGCCGACTCGGCCGGGATCTCGAAGACCAAGTTGCTGGAGTGCGTGAAGGCGCCGGCGACCGAGGCCGAGATCCGGTTCGAGGCAGCGGGCGCGGAACGTGCCGGAGCGACCAGCACGCCGACGTTCTACATCGAAGGCGGCCTCCTGGCGGGCGCCTACCCGCTGCCCGTCTTTCGCCAGGTGCTCGACTCCGTCATCGCGGAGAAGACAGGGCGCCGACCCCGCGCCGCCAGATAGCTCCCGCTGGCGGGTACCCACCAAAAAAAGGGGCCGCTCGTGGCGGCCCCCCCAGGTAAGCGTCGCCTGGGCACGTCGTGCAGCTAGCTCAGCAGCCGCAGGCGACCCTTGACTCTGTAGACAATGGATCACCTCCTCGGTTAGCAGGTGGAACATGAATGCGTGCTGAAACCTAGCCCCTGCCCCGGCGCGCTGCAACCGTCTGCTCGGCACTAGATTCCGCGCCATGTCATCCACATCGGCGGCGTACCGGGCGGCGGCGCGGCTGGCCGGCGGCCTCGCGCCCGCCCTCTCGCTGC
>DATABZ010000364.1:0-1828 GCA_036259315.1 Gemmatimonadales bacterium
GGGGATAAGCTTCGGTCGCGCTCCGGCTGCTGCGGTGCCGTTCTCCCTCCCCCGCGCAGTTTGCTACCCATTACCCACATCTATAGGCGAGCCGCGCAGACGTTGCAGGGCAAGAGTGAAGTCCATCAGGCGCCGGAAACCGGTCCAGATCGCCTGTATGCCAGGCTCGCCGTCGCCCTTGCGGCCCAGAAAGCCGCCGAGTGTAGCCACCATGCGTACGGCGTCGCGAACGCTTGGCGTCTGGTCTGGCAGCGGGCGCGCTCGCTTCGAGCCGACGACGAAGAGCGCCTTCCACTCGTCGTCTTCCAGCACCGCCGTGCAGGGCAGGTCCGGCGCCACCCGCGCGACGTATGTCATGTACAGCAGCCGCCACGCCACCACGTTGTAGATCGACAGCGCCCGCTCTATCCGATCCGCGCTTTCCAGCTGCAGCTTCTCGACCCCGCAGCCGCTCTTCAGCACGTAGTGGTAGCGCTCGATCTTCCAGCGCTGCGCATACGCTTCGACCACCTCCACCGCCCGTCCCAAGCTGTAGACTGGAAGCGTGGTGATGATCATCCATTCGATCGGCTCCTCGCCCTCGGGCGTGGTCTCCACCTCGCGCACCCGCACCACGCTCACCGGCACGGGTGACAGATCCTCCCGGTCCAGGTGGTTGCGCGGCGGCGCCAGCTTGAGCCTACAGGCTTGGACCTGCAGCTTCGCCGTGCGCTCCTTCCGCTTGCGCGAGCGCGGCACCGTCACCTCCATGTGACCCAGCACCGGAGAGTTCTCGACCGCCTGGCGAAGGTACTGCGCCTCTTCGCTCTCTACCTTCCGGTCGTGCTCCGCGCGCACCACCAGGTGCAGCCCCACCCGCCGCGGCATCGCGAATAACTCAAAGATGTCGGCTTCGCGGTCGCCTGAGATCCAGACCTCCAGCTCCTGCGGCAGCAGCGACTCGACTGCGTCAACCATCTCCAGCCAGCGAAAGCTCTCCTTCTCCTCGATCGGCCGCTTTCGCCGCGTGTGCCGCTTCCGCTCGTCTTCCTCGCGCGCCCACACCTGCTGGTGGATGATGCCCAGCGGCAGCCCCTCCGGCGTGACCACCATTCCCGAGTGGACGAACAGCCCGCGCGTGCCGTCCTTCCCCACCGGGCCCAGACCCTCAGTTCCCGCGAGGGTGGGAAAGCTCGCCACCATCGTGTCCTGCGGCACCAGCACCCGCGTGCACGAGCGAGCCCGCTCCACCGTTGCCCGCGCGTGCGCCAGGCGGATCTCCTCGGCCACGACCTCTTCCGAGCCCAGCGCGCGGTACGCAGCCTTTGTTGCCGCGTCGTTTCCACACGCCTTCGGAATCGAGGCCTGTGGATTGGCCGAGAACTGCTCAATCATCTGCGTCACCCGCCGCACCCGCCGAGCATCCCCCAGGTCCAGCGTCCGCATCTCCGTCCTGATCCACTCCGCTCCCATCCCCTCTCCCGTGTCTCTGGGCGCTTTGTTCAACTCTGCGCCATTATACGAGATATTTGTGGGTAATGGGTAGGGCGGAAGCCGAGGGTGTCGTGGCGAAAGGCGGAGAAGCGATCCCGGCCGTCATGGCAGGCGGCGCACGACACGTCCCAGTCCTCCACGTGCGCCGTCACGAACGCGGCCTGGTAGTCCGCGTGGCAGGACGCGCAGCCGTCCTCCGCGAAGCGGAAGGTCTCCTGCGCGTGGCAGGTGGAGCAGGTGAACGGCTCACCGTTCGCCGTCCGCTGGTGCGCGGCGAGCGAAAAGCCCAGCCGCTCGTGCGCGAAGCCATCCCCGCTGAAGTGGGTCAGCACGGCGCGGGGGCCGCGGTGCTCCA
>DATABZ010000365.1:0-7632 GCA_036259315.1 Gemmatimonadales bacterium
CCTCTCGTCACCAGATACGTCCGCACCGCCTCCGCCTGAAGGTTCGTGAGGTGCTGGTCCTGCGACGGCGTTCCGGAGTTGTCCGTGTGGGCACCGATCTCCACCCGCAGCGTGGTGTCCGCCTTCAGGATCTGGGCGATCGAATCCAGGGGCACATACGACTGCGGCAGCAGTCTGGCCGAGGCGGGTGCGAACGCCACGCCCGGGATCACCCCTGCGGCGATACGCCCGCGGGCGGTCGCCCGGGGCTGCTCCGGCGCCGCTGCCGGGGGCGGAGCAGCCTTGACGGCGGCCGCCGTGTCCGTCAGGACCGGAGCAGGCCGGCGCGTCGCCCGCTGTGGCGCGGGCTGGGGACGCGCGGCCCCCTGCCGGTTGGGGCACCCGGAGGCATCGATCGTCGCGCCCGCCGGGGTGCGCGGGCAGCGGTCCAGGCCGTCGAGCACCCCGTCGCCGTCCTCGTCGCCCGGGCAGCCGAGCGCGTCCACGGTGGCGCCGCGCGGCGTCTCGGAGCAGCGGTCGAGGCCGTCCGGGATCGTGTCCTCGTCGCTGTCCCTGGGGCAGCCGGTGGGATCCACCAGCACGCCGGACTCGGTGTCGGGACAGCGGTCCAGGCCGTCGGGGATGTTGTCCGCGTCCGAGTCCTGGGTGCAGCCCGTTGCATTCACCTCGGCACCCGGGGGAGTGTTGGCACAGCGGTCTACACCGTCGGGCACGCCGTCCGCATCGCTGTCGCTGGGGCAGCCGGTCTCATCCACCTGCGCGCCGGCCGGGGTGTCGGGGCAGCGGTCGCGATTCTCGAGCACTCCGTCGCCGTCACTGTCCGGGATCGCCTTGCTGCCCACCATGTAGCTCACCCCCATGGTGAGGCCGAAGTTGGTGAGACTGATGGTCCTCCTGGTGGGTTCCTCCCGCTCGCTCCGGTTGCGGGTGACCAGCAGGTCGCCGCGGATCAGAAGGTCGGGCGCGACGCCGACCCGGACACCGGCTCCCGCCATCAGCGCACCGCTGCTCCCGCAGACGATCGGTGTCGCCACGTCCCGGCATGGGTCGCCGTACCTGGTGCTGCCCCCACCCAGCCGCAGGTGGACCCAGCTTTCCGCACCCACCGGAATGTTGTAGAGCAGGCTGGCGGAAAGGGTCCGCACGCTGACGCCGACATCGGCCGTCTGGGTGTTGGCCGGCGCGATGGCCGCCTCGGCTTCGACCGAGAAGTTGTAGGGCAGCCAGACCCCGGCGCGTCCCACCCCGCCGAAGGCGGAGCTGAGGTCGGTATCCTCATGGAAGGACTGGTAGACTGCGCCGGCGCCAAGCTCGACCAGGTACCGCCGCTCCTGGGCCTCGAGCGCCGATCCGGGCCAGGGGAGCAGAGCCAGCGCGCACAGGAGCCAGAGCCCCTCGGCGAGGCCGCGGGAACGACGTCGGTAGGTTCGCATGGATCAAATAGATACGCCGCGAAATCAGGACTGACAAGGAGTCCCGTCACAGGGCTGCGGCCTCTTGGCTTCCCTTCCCGGGACCGCTACGATTCGCGGCGAACCTTCCGGGGAGACCGGCGATGCGCGTCACGATCCAGTATTGCGTCACCTGAAACTACGAGCCGCGGGCCGCCAGGTTGGCAGCCGAGCTGAAGGAGGTCTTCCCGGGATGCGAGGTCCGGCTCATTCCATCGTCCGGGGGCGCCTTCGAGGTCAAGCTGGATGGCGAGCTGATCTTCTCCAAGAAGGCGCTGCGCCGGCACGCCGAGCCGGGAGAAGTCGTGCGGCTGGTTCGGGACCGGGGCGGTGACGGGACGCAGGGTGCCACGAGAGGTGATTGAGTACGACGATGCGCATCGCGATTTCCACGGGCGGAGGTGACGCTCCCGGCCTCAACGCCGTCATCCGCGCCGTGGTGCTGTCGGCCCACTCGCGTGGCTGGCGGTGCTACGGCATCCTGCGGGGCTACGAAGGGCTGCTCTCGTTCAACGGCGTCGTCCCCCTGGGTCCCGCGCAGGTCCGCGGCATCACCCACCTGGGCGGCACCATCCTCGGCACGACCAACCGCGGCAACCCTTTCCGCTACGTCACCCGGGACGAGCACGGCACCGAGTCGGAGGTCGATCGCTCCGACGATCTGGTTGGCGCCTTCCAGGCGAGCGGCTTCGACGCGCTGGTCTCGATCGGGGGCGACGGCAGTCTCCAGATCTCGCACCAGCTCTGGTGCAAGGGGCTCCCGGTTGTCTGCGTGCCCAAGACGATCGACAACGACGTGAGCGGCACCCAGCGCACCTTCGGCTTCGACAGCGCGGTCAGCACCGCGACCGAGGCACTGGACAAGGTGCACTCCACGGCGGAGAGCCACGACCGGGTCATGGTGGTCGAGCTGATGGGTCGCTACGCCGGCTGGATCGCCCTCTACAGCGGCCTCTCGGGCAGCGCGGACGTGATCCTGCTGCCGGAGATCCCGTTCGACATCGAGAAGGTGTGCGAGAAGATCCGGGCGCGGGAGGCGGCGGGCCGGCGGTTCAGTATCGTGGTGGTCGCCGAGGGCGCGCGGCCGCGCGACGGAACCATCGAGCTGGTCGAGCGCCGTGGCGTCGGCACGGTGGACCGGCTCGGCGGGATCGCCAGCAAGGTCGCCCGCGCGATCGAGCTGGGGACCGGGAAGGAGACGCGCACGCTGGTGCTGGGCCACCTCCAGCGGGGCGGCTCACCCACCACCTACGACCGGCTGCTCGCGTTGCGCTTCGGCGGCGCGGCGGTGCGGGCGATCGCCGAGGGCGCGTTCGGCGTGATGGTGGGGCTCAACGGCCCTGACATCACGAGGGTGCCGCTGGCCGAAGTCGTGGGCCGCGCCAAGAACGTCCCCCTCCAGAGCGACATCATCGCGACGGCGCGGGAGCTCGGAATCAGCCTGGGTGACTGACCCCGCTTCCATGCCGAGCTATCCGCCGACGCCGACCTCCGACGCGGTCGAGGTCCTGCACGGGGAGACCATCCCCGACCCGTACCGATGGCTGGAGGACGGGGAGAGTCCCGCCACCCGGGCGTGGACCGAGGCGCAGAACGCGCTCACCCGGTCGTACCTGGACGCGGTGCCGGCGCGCGCGCGAATCCGCTCCCGACTCGAGCAACTGCTCGCGATCGGGGCCATCAGTGTGCCAACGCCGGTGCGCGGCCGCTACTTCTACCAGCGCCGGGACGATCGGCAGAACCAGCCCGTCCTGTACCTGAGGGAGGGCGTGCGTGGCGAGGACCGTCCGGTGGTGGACCCCAACGCGCTCGATGCCGGCGGCACGATCGCCCTGGACTGGTACTATCCGAGCGACGACGGACGGCTGCTGGCGTACGGCCTTTCCGAGAACGGAAGCGAGCAGAGCGTGCTCCGGGTGCTCGACGTGGATGCCGGCGCCGACCTCCCCGACCGGATCCCGCACACCAGGGCGGCGGACCTGGCATGGCTTCCCGACGGCACCGGCTTCTACTACACGCGCTATCCGGCGCCGGGTGAGGCACCCGAAGGCGAGGAGCACTACCACCGCGCCATCCGCTTCCACCGGCTCGGCACCGATCCCGCGGCCGATCCGCTGATCTTCAAGCCCGCCGAGAAGGAGCACTGGCCGAGCGTCGGGATCTCGCCGGATGGCCGCTGGCTGGTGATCGGCGTCGCCCGCACCTTCGACCAGACCGACCTGTACCTCCAGGATCTCCGCAGCGGCACACCCCCGGTCGCCGTGGCGAAGGACCTCCCGGCTTCGTTCGAGGGGGAGGTCGCCCACGGACGCCTGTTCCTGCGCACCAACCTCGACGCGCCGACCTACCGCCTCTACACGGTCGATCCCGAGCACCCGGAGCGGGAGCGCTGGCGCGAGATCATCCCGCCCCGGCAGGAGGCGGTGCTCGAGGGGGTGCGGGTCACCGCCCGTCACCTGGCGCTCAGCTACCTGGAGCGCGCCTCCTCGAGGCTCAGGCTCACCGACCACGAGGGCCGCCGGCTCCGCGAGGTGACTCTGCCGACCCTCGGCAGCCTCTTCGGCGCGGGCGCCGAATGGGACGGAGACGAGCTCTTCTACGGCTTCTCCTCGTACACCGTTCCGCCTCGGGTGTACCGGGTGGAACTGGACGCGGGCGCCGAGGAGCTGTGGCGCGGGGTCGAGGCCGATGTGGATCCCGACCGCTACGAGGTCCGCCAGGTCTGCTTCCGCTCGAAGGACGGGACCGAGGTGACGATGTTCCTGGTGCAGCGCGCCGGCCTGGTGCGGGACGGCACCAACCCGGTGTACCTCACTGGGTACGGCGGCTTCAACATCAGCATGACCCCCTCCTTCTCCCGCTCCCTCCTGCTGTGGCTGGAGTGCGGCGGCGTCGTCGCCATTCCCAACATCCGCGGCGGCGGGGAATACGGTGAGCGGTGGCACCAGGAGGGCATGCTCGACCGGAAGCAGAACAGCTTCGACGACTTCATCGCCGCCGCCGAGTGGCTGATCGCGGAGGGCTATACCACGCCGGCGCGACTGGCGGCTGCGGGCGGCTCGAACGGCGGCCTGCTCATGGGGGCGGTGCTGACGCAGCGGCCCGAGCTGTTCCGCGCGGTGGTGGTCCAGGTGCCCCTGCTCGACATGCTGCGCTACCACCGATTCCTGATCGCGCGGCTCTGGATCCCGGAATACGGATCGGCGGAAGAGCCGGCGCAGTTCTCCTGGCTGCGGGCCTACAGCCCGTACCACCGCGTGCGCGAGGGGGTCCCCTACCCGGCGGTGCTGCTGGCCACGGCGGAGAGCGACACGAGGGTGGATCCCATGCACGCCCGGAAGATGGCCGCTCGTCTCCAGGCCGCTACGTCCTCCTCTCGCCCGATACTGCTCCGCCTCGAGTCACGTGCCGGCCACGGCGCGGGGAAGCCGCTCAGCAAGGTCTTGGAGGAGCTGACCGACACCTGGGCGTTTGTGTTTTCGGAACTAGGGGTCGAGTATAAGGGAGAATGAAGCGCTCACGTCATCCGGAGCACGAGACCATGGCCGCTGTCACCAGCTCTCCCGCCACGATGTCGTACCCTGCGAGGTGGTTGGCGTTCCTGCGCATCGTGGTGGGGCTGTACTTCGTCAAGTCGCTGGTGACGAAGATGAGCATCGTCTACCTCGGCGGCTTCCTACCCGTGCCCGCGGTGTCGGAGCGCTGGATCAACGTGATGCCGAACATCGTGGCCAAGCAGGCCTCGCAGAACCCGCTGACCTTCTACAAGCAGTTCCTCGAGGGCACGGTGCTCGCTCATCCCGAGCTGTTCGCGCACCTCACCGCCTGGGGGGAGACCGTGGTAGGGGTGGGGCTCACCCTGGGATTGCTGACCGGAATCTCCTCCCTGGTCGGCCTGGGGATGGTTACCGCCTACGGGCTGGCCACTCAGTGGATGTCACCCGGCCAGCAGGGCTTCCACCTGGTCCTCTTCGCGCTCATGCTGACGTTTTTCATGGCGCGCGCGGGGCGGCGCTGGGGGATCGACGCGAGGATCGCGGCCGCGAGGCCGGATTCGGTGCTCGCGCGCCGTCCATTCAGCTGAGCTCTCGCCTCAGCTGAGCTCTCGTTCGGCTCTCCTCCTCCAGCCGTCGCCAAGCCCTGGAGGTCAACGCACGTAGCGAGGGCGCGAGCGCATCCCGCCGACCACGCCGTCGGCCTCGCAATGGGCGCTGCGCTCGCTGTAGGCGACACAGAACACGGCATCCGTGCGCCAGCGGGCGTACCACATCCGCATGACGACTCGGTCCTGCCCCGAGAACCGGCGGGAGGGGCTGTCGTCGGTGTAGAGGGCGACGTGGGTGTGGATCGTGCCGTCCCATGCCGGCGGGCCGCACTGCTCGATCGACGCGGTGGCCGACACGCCCATGGAGTCGGCCGCGTCGGGCTCCACCCGGAGTACCCGGCTCACGAAGACGGTGTCACCGCGGATGTCGGCGCCCAGGCAGGCCACCCGTTCCTGCCGGGCGGTGACACTCTCCCGCCACAGCGCGGCGAGCGCCGCACCCGCCTCGGCGCTGAAGCGAAAGCCTGCCTGGGGGGACTCGCTCCGGTGCGTCGCCCCCTGGGCGGCGGCAGGCCCGCAGAGCGACAGCAGTCCGAGCCACGTCGCCAGGGCCGCGCGCATGCCGGTGCTCAGTAGGAGGACCTGGGATAGATGGACACGCCCCGGGGCCCGTCGATCTCGCAATAAGCTTCGGCCGGGGAGTACAGGACACAGAACATCCCGTCGGTATTCCAGCGCCGCCACCAGAGCCGGTTGACGCCCCGGTCGGCGCCGGAGAATCGGGCGTAGGGACGCTGCCCGTCGTAGAGAGCCACGTGGGTGTGGACGGTGCCCTGCCAGCGGGGCGGCACGCACTCCTCGAGCGACTGCCTGGCGGAGACGTTGAGGGAGTCCGCCCAGCCGGTGAGGGGAAGGACGCGGGTCACATGAACCGTGTCGCGCCGGATCTCCCCGGCCAGGCAGGCCACCCGCTCCGCCTTGGCGCCGCTGCTCGCCGCCCAGAGCCGCCGGAGCTCGTTCTGCGCGTCGGGATCGAACCGGAACGCCCGGGGCCCCCGCGCGGTCGCCGCCAGCGCCAGCAGCGTGAGCACGGCGACCGCGGGCCTGGTCACGGGGCCTGGCCTACCACGACGCCCCAGGGCAGCTCGCCCGCCGGGATCCGCTTGATGACCTTCATGGACTCGGTGTCCACCACGCTCACGTCGTTGGAGGGACCGTTGGCCGTATAGAGCTTGCGGCCATCGCCGGTGAGGGCGATGCCCCAGGGGCGCACCCCCACCTCGACGGAGGCGAGGATGGAGTCCGAGGCGACGTCGATCACCGAAACCGACTTCCCTCGCCCGTTCGCCACGTAGAGCCGCTCGCCGTCGGGCGAGAACTCGATGCCCATCGGCTTGGATCCCTCGGGCATCTTGATCGTCTTCAGCACCTTGTAGTTCTCGGCGTCCACGACCGTCACCGTGCCGGAGGTCTCGCCGGTGACATAGGCCCGGCTCCCGTCATCGGTGAAGGCCAGGTCCCGGGGTCGCTCGCCTACCTTCACTTTGGTGATCACCTTGCCGCTGTCGGTGCCGAGCACGGTGACGTCATGGTCGGTCTCGCCGGTGACCCAGACGGTCTCGCCGCTGGGGTGCAGCTCCACCCCTTCGGGCTCGCGGCCCACCGGCACGGTGTTCAGGATCTTCCCGCTCTCGATGTCCACGATGGTGGCGGAGTCCACGTCCTCGTTGGAGACGAACAGCCGGGTGCCGTCCTTGCTGATGTCGAAGGCCTCGGGGTCGGAGCCGCCGGGGAGCACCTTGACGACCTTCCGGCTCTCCACGTCGATCATGCCGATCCCGTCCTTGCTCTTGTCCACCTTGAGCTTTTCGCACTCCTCGTCGGGCATGGTCGGGGGGCAGCGGGGCGAGCCGCTCAGCGCGACGAAGACGGTGCTGCCGTCCTCGCTCAGTCTGATGCCTCGCGGCCGGGTGCCGACGGGAATCGTGCCGATGACGCTGTCGTTCGAGGTATCGATGATCGTGAGCTCCCCGGATCCCTCATTGGTCACGTACGCGAGTTCGCCCGACGGAGTGTCGGCGACGGCTGCCGCCGAGTCGGCAGCGGCCCCGGATCCCGCGTCGTCGCCGCCACAGG
>DATABZ010000366.1:0-3203 GCA_036259315.1 Gemmatimonadales bacterium
GGCGTAGGCCTAGCAGGTACAGCCATCACAGGATCACGGGGGCTGCTCTTCGCCCCCTACGTGGCACACAGCTCACCCGCAGGCAACTTTGCGGGTACCCTCTACGGGCGACCGGCTGGGTGTGGGCGGTCGCCGGCTTCCAGTCGCTGCTGAGCGTCTACCTGCTGGCGCTCTGGGCCCTGACCTACTTCGGCCGGCCGTTCGGGTAGGCCTCGTTTGCGGATGAGTGCAAGATAGTACGCTAAGCTAAGTAGCTCAGTGAGCACGAAGCTGTGCAGAACAGCCAAACGGGTCATTAAAGATTGGCGATGATCTGCGCAAATAGCTCAGGTCATTTGCGCAGATCGGCGACACCGAGCTCTTGCCACATCCATGTAAGATCATAGTCGCCCATCGGGTCGCCGGGACCCTGTCGCGCGGCACGGTTTTCGATGAGCTTGAGCCACGAAGCGATTTTCTCGCGGCCCTTGGCCGTCTTGGCGGCGTTGCGCGGGCTGATGTTACCCAGCGCCGGGATGGGGGCGTCGAGCTGCTGGCGGTAGTGCGCGTCGAGCTGGGCATGGATCAGACGACGCTCCTCGTCGGGGGGCAGGCCGGAGGACACGGGTGCCGACCCGCGCGTCCTATGCTCGGCCATGGCCTGCTCGAGCGTCTGGCGTTCGATCAGCGGCGCGGAGACGAGCCCCTCCAGCAGGGGGTCCAGCAGCGCGCGGCCGCGCCCGGCGCGGGGCTCTGAATTCACTTGGAGCGTGAGGGTCCTGTTCTTCAGCTCGAGCGTGCCGAGGACGACGGCGCCCTGCGCCATCGTTGAGGTGAAGGTGAGGCCGTCACGGGCTTTTGGCTCCACGCGGGTCCCAGGGTCGTTTCCCGGCGCCAACCAGTTCCAGAAGGTCGCCGAAGCCGGGTCGAGACCGGGCGCGGCATCGAGCGCGGCGCGGAGCTCCTCGGCCGCCACGCCTTCCTCCAAGCGGTAATGCAGCGCGAAGATCTCCATCTCTTCGCCGTCGCTGTTGTACACCTTGGGGACGGCCGGGCTCAGCACCCGCTCGAGGGTGTCGTTGAGCCAGTAGGTCGAGACCATCGGGGCGGCGAGGCGCAGCATCTCGGCCTCGTCGATCACCGAGGCGCTTTCTTCCGGCGACAGCTCGATACCCAGATCGGCGACGAGGTCCGCGAGTTCCCCGGGCGCACGCGCCAGGATGCGGCCGAGCGCCGCGATCAAGCTCTCCGACAGCTCGTGCTCGAAGGGGAGCACCCCGCCACCCAGGGTCGTCTTCCCCCGCACCTCCACCATCCTCGCCGCGATCCGGTCCCAGGGCTTCAGCGTGCGCGTCGCCGTGCGCTCGCTGACCCGCACCGGTTCGCCACCGCGGATCAGATCGCGGGCGAGGAAAGACTCGCCCGGGCGGATGTCGCTCGCCTCGTAGAGGCTGATCACCGAAGAGCGGAGGGCGGTCATGTAGGCCCTGTTCATCGCCGTTTCGTTCCAGCCACGGCGCTTGAGATAGTCGTCGACGATGTTGCCCACGCCTTCGACCTCGCGGGTCAGGAAGTCCTCGAAGGCGCAGCCCCAAAGGGTCATGGCCCAGTGATCGCCGATCACCTCGCTCAGTTCTTCGAGCGGCACGCCCGCCTTGTCGCAAGCGGGGCCCAGGTGGCGCTCCAGTAGTTCTCCGAACGCGCTGCTCCAGGGTTCGCGGCGGAGCCATTTCATCAGGCCCGAGCGGGAGTCGGATGAGGGCATGACGGGTCGCTCCTCCTCAATTCGCCCCCGCGCCCCAGAGGCCGTCGAAGCGTTTGGCGGCGATGCGGGTGTAGTGGGCGGTGTGCTTGGGGTCGCGGTGGCCGAGATAGTCTTGGATCAGGCGGAGGTCGTAGCCCCGGTTGGCGAGCGCGAAGCCGCAGGAATGGCGCAGCATGTGGGGGTTGACCGGCGCCAGGTCCGCGCGCTTCGCGGCCGCGGCCACGATGTAGTTCACCGACTGGCGGGACAGGGGCTGTCCGCGCTCCGAGAGGAAGAGCCAGGGCAGGTGGTCCCGGCGGATACCCAGCCAGCGCTTGATGGCGCGCAGCTCATCGCCGGCGATCGGCTGTTCGACCGAGAGGCCGTTCTTCAGGCGCGCGATCCAAAGGCGCGCCTCCTTCAGGTTGGCGTCCTCGCGGCGCAACGCGATCGCCTCCGAGACCCGCAAGCCATGGCGGTACATCATCAGGATCAGCAGGTGATCACGGGCGCCGTGGCGGCCCCTGCGCGCGGCAGCGAGCAGGGCCGCGATCTCCGCCTCACCGAGGAAGTCCCTGCGCCGCTCGTGCGCGTCGGCGGCGCGGCTGGCGTCACTCTTGACATTTCGCCGGTTGGCGAGGGGCGCCGGGCGGGGCATAAGCCTCTGCTCGCTCGGGGACGGCCGATCGGTACTTCTTACACAACGCGCATTTCGTAAAAAGTCGCCCGTTGCCCCGGCTCACGCTCGGCCGTCCGCGTCGCCGTCGGCAGCTCGATGTCCGAGCGCCGATCCAGGTCGAGCTCGGAGACGCCGTACGGGTTGACGCGGTTCGAGGGCTCCTGCTCTCACCCCGCCACCACGATCCAAGGAGATGAAGCGTCGGCGCAATGGCGCACCGCACGATCCTCACCGAGCACCAACGGGCGGCGCTGTTCGCCCTGCCCGAGGACGAGGCGACGCACCTCCGGTTCTACGTCCTCAGCGATCACGACATCGGCCTGATCCGCAGGCGGCGGCGTCCCTGGAACAGGCTCGGCTTCGCCTTGCAGCTCTGCGCCTTCCGCTATCCGGGCCGATTGCTCCAGCCCGGCGAGACGATCCCGGAGGCGATGCTCGCCTTCGTCGGCGCGCAGCTCGGCTTCGCCGCCGAGGAGCTGGCGAGCTACGGCGGCCGCCGGGAGACGCGCTACGAGCACTCCGCGGCGTTGCAGGAGCTCTACGGCTATCGCCCGTTCGAAGGGCAGGCCCGCCGCGAGATGCTCCTGTGGCTCGCCTCGGCCGCGGAGGCCGCGACCGACAACCCGGGATTGGCCGGCGAATTCCTCGGCGCGATGAGGTCGCGACGGATCATCGTTCCGGGCCCGGCGACCGTGGAACGGGTCTGCGCCGACGCGCTGGTCGAGGCCGCGCGACGCATCGCGCGCCGGATCGTGGGTCGGCTCACGCCCGAGCTCCGGCGTCGGCTCGGCGCGCTCCTCG
>DATABZ010000367.1:0-2743 GCA_036259315.1 Gemmatimonadales bacterium
GGTGGCGCTGACCGGCAGCGCCACGCCCGCCGTACGCGAGGAGATCACCCGAACCTTGGGCTTTTCGCCGGGAAGGTTCTCGGAGCACGTGGGATCGTTCGACCGGCGCAACCTCTGGTTCGGCGTGGTCCGCGTCGCCGACGACCGCGACCGGCTGCGTGCCCTTCGCCGGCTGGTCTCGGGCGACGACCGAATGGCCATCGTCTATGCACCGACGCGGAGCGTCACCGAGAGCCTGGCGCGAGCCCTGATCAGCGCCGGGCACCGTGCGGCGCCGTACCACGCGGGGCTCGATCGCGCGCGGCGCGCCGCCATTCTGGACGCGTTCCTCACCGATCGCATCGACGTGGTCGTGGCCACCTGTGCCTTCGGCATGGGCATCGACAAGCCCACCGTCAGGCTGGTGGTGCACTGGACGCTGCCGCCCACGCCGGAGTCCTACTACCAGGAAGCCGGCCGGGCCGGCAGGGATGGGGAGTTCGCGCGGTGCGTGCTCCTCTGGCACCCGCGCGATGCCGAGCTGCACCGTCGCCTGCTGGACGTCACCTTCCCGCCACGGCGCGTGCTCGAGCGCATCTGGCGCAATCCGACAGCCACCGCCGGTGTGCCGGCCAACGTGCTCGAGTCCGCCGAGCGGCTCGCCGGGGAGCTGAAGCCGGAGCGGGGAGCCATAGACTGGGGGCCGGTCCGCCAGCGGCGCCGGCGCGCCGAGGAGCGGCTCAAGGCGATGGAGCAGTACGCGCGGGAAAACCGCTGTCGTCGGCGGGCGCTGGTCGGCTACTTCGGGGAGCATCTGGCGGAATGCGCCGGCTGCGATCGCTGCCGGACGGCGCCCGCCGGGCGTCCACTCCCCGGACCTGTCGCCGCTCGGCTCGTCCGCCTGCGCCAGGCGCTCGGCGCGAGGGCCGGGCCCTGGGGAGGCTGCCTGCTGGAGCCCGAGGTACTGCTCCGGCTCGCGCGGAATCCTCCCCCGGACGCAGGTGCCCTGGCCGACGTGCCGGGCGTCGGGCCCGCAGTGGCCCAGGCCTACGGTGCGACGATCCTCGGCGCGCTGGGCGTCGCGGCCGGCCCCGGGCGTGGCGAGCGCGCGGAGCGGGGCGCCACGGAGCAGGCACTCGAGGAGTGGCGAGCGGCAGTGGCGCGCGAGATGGGCGTGCCGCGCTATGTCGTCCTCGGCGATCGCGCCCTCGCCCAGCTCGCGGCCGGCGGGATCGAGGGTGGGCGCCCCATGCCCGCCACGGGCCCGAGATTCCGGGCGAAGTTCGAGGGAGAGCTGCGGCGGTTGCTCGAGCGGCTCGGCCGCCCAGGGGATCCGCCACACTCCAGCTCGATTCGCTGAGCCGCCGCACGCGGTGCGGTGCCGCCGGAGGCCTCGCGCTCCGCCTCGGCCGCCCCCACCCCTCGAGTGCGACCGGCTATATTGTCCTCCGACTGTCCTCCGACCGCCTGCGCCCTCTCCTCCGGAAGCTTCGTAATGGACGACGCACTCTACTTCACCGAACATCATCATCAGGTTCGCGAGATGGTCCGGGAGTTCTCCCGGGAGCGCATCGCGCCGGTCGCGCGCGAGCTCGACCGGACCTCCGAGTTCCCCTGGGAGAACATCAAGGCCATGGGCGAGCTCGGCCTGCTCGGCGTGCCCTGGAGCGAAGAGCTCGGCGGGGCCGGGATGGACCAGCTCTCGTACTACATCACCATCCACGAGATGGCCAAGGTGGACGCGAGCCACGCGCTCACCATCAGCGCACACACCAACCTCGGCACCTCGCCGATCGTCGAGTTCGGCACCGAGGAGCAGAGGCGCCGCTACGTGCCGCTCCTCGCCTCCGGCCGGGTGCTGGGCGGGTTCGGGCTCACCGAGACGGGGGCCGGGAGCGATGCCGGCGGCACCGCCACGACCGCCGTGGACAGGGGCGACCACTACCTCCTCAACGGCGCCAAGGTCTTCATCACCCACGCCGGAGTGGGCGAGATCTTCTCGGTGACCGCCCGGACCGAGCCGGGGAAGGGCAACAAGGGGATCACCAGCTTCATCGTCACGAAGGACACGGTGGACCTCGAGCGATGCCGCGAGCTCGGCGTAGGCCACGCGGAGGACCTCCCCAAGACCGCGGGGGTGCGGGCGGGCAAGAAGGAAGACAAGATGGGCTGGCGCGCGAGCGACACGCGGGAGCTCGTCTTCGAGGATGCGGTCGTCCCCAAGGAGAACGTGCTCGGCAAGCCCGGCTACGGGTTCATCAACTTCCTCAAGACGCTCGATGCCGGTCGGATCGGGATCGCGGCGCTCTCCCTGGGCATCGCCGAAGGGGCGTACGAGGAGGCGCTCCGTTATGCCGGGGTCCGCAAGCAGTTCGGTCGCTTCATCGGGAGCTTCCAGGCCGTGAGCTTTCAGCTGGCCGACATGGCGATGGAGATCGAGGCCGGCACCCACCTGCTGTACCACGCCGCCTGGCTCAAGCAGAACGGAAAGCCGTTCAAGAAGGAGGCGGCCATGGCCAAGCTCTACTGTTCCGAGCTGGCCATGCGGACGACGACCAAGGCGGTGCAGATCTTCGGGGGCTACGGCTACACCACGGAGTACCCGGTCGAGCGCATGATGCGGGACGCGAAGGTGTGCGAGATCGGCGAGGGCACCAGCGAGATCCAGCGCCTCGTCATCGCCCGGCAGATCCTCGGCGAGGTGGTGGACTAGGCGGTCCGCCCCAATACCCAACGCCATATGGTCCGAGGTATCTTCTTACCC
>DATABZ010000368.1:0-3880 GCA_036259315.1 Gemmatimonadales bacterium
GCGTCGGCACCCGCTACTGCGCCAACAACTGCCCCTACAAGGTGCGGTACTTCAACTGGTACAAGTACAACGAGCAGGCCTGGCCGGAGCCGCTGCACCTGCAGCTCAACCCGGACGTGACGGTGCGGGCCCGGGGCGTGATGGAGAAGTGCACCTTCTGCATCCAGCGCATCCGCGGCGCCCAGAACCAGGCCCGCATGGAGGACCGGCCCATCCGCGGCGACGAGTTCACCACCGCCTGCGCCCAGGCGTGCCCGTCCGACGCGATCGTCTTCGGCAACGTGCGGGACCCCTCGTGGCGGGTGGCCAACCTCAAGGAGAACCCTCGGGGCTACCGCGTCCTGGAAGACCTGAACGTGCGACCCGTGATCACGTACCTGGCCAAGGTCGTGCTCCCGGCGGAGGGCTGAGCGATGGCCACCGTCGCCCCCCCGCCCGCCGTCGCCCACGACGGACACGCGATCACCCAGACCCACGCCGACGTCACCCGTGACGTCGTGGGGACGCTGAGCCCGGCGAGCCGGGGCTACGTCCTCCTGCTCCTGGGCGCGGTGGCGCTGTTCCTGATCGGCGCCCTCACCTTCCTGGTCCTCATCAAGGACGGGCTGGGACACGCCGGCTACCAGCCGCCGATCTTCTGGAGCGTCTACATCACGACCTTCGTGTTCTGGGTGGGCATCGGGCACGCGGGCACGCTGATCTCGGCCATCCTCTTCCTGTTCCGCTCGCCCTGGCGCACGGCGGTGTACCGATCGACCGAGGCGATGACGGTCTTCGCGGTCATGACCGCGGGGCTCTTCCCGATCATCCACATCGGCCGGCAGTGGATCTTCTACTGGCTGCTGCCGTATCCGAATTCCCGGTTCCTCTGGCCCAACTTCAAGTCGCCCCTGATCTGGGACGTGTTCGCGATCTCCACCTACCTGACGGTCTCGACCACGTTCCTCGTCTTCGGCCTGATTCCGGACGTCGCGGCCGTGCGGGACAAGGCCACCGGCTGGCGGCGGACGCTCTACGAGATCGCCTCGGTGGGCTGGAAGGGCACCGACAACCAGTGGCGGCACTACTCCCGCGCCTACCTGTACCTCGCGGCCCTGGCGACGCCGCTGGTGCTCTCGGTGCACTCGGTCGTATCCTGGGACTTCGCGGTCTCGATCGTGCCGGGCTGGCACGGCACCATCTTCGCCCCCTACTTCGTCGCCGGCGCCATCTACTCCGGCATCGGCATGGTGCTCACGCTGATCATCCCGCTCCGGCGGGCGCTCCGCATCGAGCACATGATCACGGACTACCACTTCGACAACCTGGCGAAGCTGACCCTGCTGACCGGCTCGATCCTGTTCTACGCCTACGGGATGGAGTACTTCGTGGCGTGGTACAGCGGCAACATCTTCGAGCAGACCACGTTCTACCGCCGGGCGTTCGGCCCCTACTGGTGGGCGGGCTGGACGATGATCATCTGCAACGCCTTCGTGAGCCAGCTGTTCTGGTTCCGGAAGATCCGGACCAACCTGACCTCGCTCTTCGTCATCTCGATCTTCATCAACATCGGGATGTGGTTCGAGCGCTACGTCATCATCGTGTCGTCGCTCAGCAACGACTACATCCCCTGGGCCTGGGATCAGCTCAACCCCACCTGGGCGGATTGGGGCATCCTGGCGGGCTCGTTCGGCTGGTTCGGCATGTGGTTCCTGCTGTTCGCCAAGAACTTCCCCATCGTGGCGATCCAGGAGATCAAGGAGATGATCCCGATGCCGAGGAAGCGGGGAGGGCATCACTGATGCCCCTCCTCGGCAAACGTGGATCCCGCCGCAAGCCGGGGGTCCTCGCCTCGTTCATCCACGTGGACGCCGCTGCGGACGCCATCCGGGCGCTGCGCGCCCGCGGGATCCGCGACATGACCGTCTACTCGGCGGCGCCGAACCACGAGATCGAGGAGGCGCTGGCGCATCGGGTGAGCCCGGTGCGGCTCTTCACGCTCATCGGCGGGCTCACCGGCTGCGCGGCAGGCTTCGGCATGACGCTCTGGATGTCGTACGACTGGCCCCTGATCGTGGGCGGCAAGCCGGTCGGCTCGATTCCACCCTACGTCGTCATCGCCTTCGAGCTGACCATCCTGCTCGGCGCGCTCAGCACGGTGGCCGCCGTGGCGTTGTTCTCGGTGCTGATGGGGAAGCGCGGGGCGCCGTACGACCCCCAGTTCAGCGACGATCGGATCGGCATCTTCGTGCCGGCCGGCCCCGACCAGGCCCGCCAGCTGGAGCAGATGCTGCGCACCGCGGGTGCCGCGGAGGTGCGACATGAGACGGCGTAAGGCCGGCGTCCGGTCGCTGGCGGTCGCCGCCGCCCTGCTGACCGGAGGGTGCGACGTCTACTACTACGAGATCCCGTCGCCCGACAATCTCTGGCACATCATCCCCTGGTTCGATCACATGATCACCGCCCGCTACGTGCGCCCGTACGAGACTGCGGGCGTCCCCCGGTACACCATCCACGGCACGGTTCCGGTGAGCGGCGGCGAGCCCGACTGGGCGGCCGAGTGGGTGAGCGGGAAGACCACGACGGTGGACACGCTCCGGAACCCGTTCGCTCGGGCGGGCGAAGCTCGGCCGGCTCCGGCGGGACCGGAGGTGCCGGAGCTCCCGCGCGAGGTCGAGGCGGCCGGGGACAGCCTCTACCAGAATTTCTGCACCGTGTGTCACGGCGTCACCGGGGATGGCAAGGGGCCGGTCGGCAATCGCGTCGGCGCGCCGTCGCTGCTCACCGGACGCGCCCGCTCCTACAGCGACGGCTATCTCTACAGCATCATTCGCTACGGCCGGGGGGTCATGCCGCGCTACGGCGACAAGGTCTATCGGCCCGCCGACCGCTGGGCGATCGTGACGCACCTCCGGAAGCTCCAGGCCGCGAGCCCGGCACCGCAGGAGCCGGCGGGTGCGACAGCGGGGATCCCGCCGGCTCCCAGCGCGACGGGCTCCACCGGCGAGAGGCCTCGATGAGCCCGGCGACCGTCCACCAGCGTCTGGTCGATCGTGCCCTCGTTGGCCGATACGACCTCTTTCTCGGCCTCGGCGGCGGCCTCGCGGCGCTCGGGCTGATTCTGTTCGTCCTGGCGCTCGATGGCGAGAACGCCGCGCGTGCGTGGCAGCTGTTCCACGTCAACTGGCTCTACTTCACGGGGCTGGCGGGCGGCAGCGTCGCCTTCGCCGCGGTGCAGAAGATCACCAATGCCAAATGGTCCGGTCTGATCATCCGGTTCGCCGAGGCCTCGGTCGCCTTCTTCCCCGTCTCGCTCATCGGCCTGGTGCTGATCTTCACGCTCGGCTACCCCGCGGTCTACGGACCGATGCAGGCCGAGATCCACGGGATGCAGCACTCCAAAGAGGTGTGGCTCTCCTGGCCCTTCATGTTCGGCCGCCTCGCCGTCGGGCTCGCGCTGCTCTACTGGGTGGGATGGAAGCTGGTGCGCGCCGATCTCATCCCGGACATGTTCGCGACCCGCTCCGCCGCGGGTCCCGGCCGCCGCTCGCTGTTCGAGCGTTGGACGCGCGGGTTCGACGGGGCGGCGGAGACCACCGCCGCGCACGAGGAGCGGCTGCACCGGCTCGCGCCGCTCTACGTCGTGCTCTACGCGATCGTCTTCAGCCTGGTCGCGTTCGACGGCATCATGGCGCTCCAGCCGCACTGGTTCAGCAACCTGCTCGGCGGCTTCTACTTCATGGGGTCGTTCCTGGGCGCGCACATGTTGCTGGCGCTGATGGCGATCTACGGCGCGTCCCAGCTCGGCATCAGCGACCTGGTGTCGCCCAAGCAGCGGCACGACCTGGGCAAGCTGTGCTTCGGGTTCACGGTCTTCTGGACCTACCTGATGTGGGCCCAG
>DATABZ010000369.1:0-2898 GCA_036259315.1 Gemmatimonadales bacterium
CTCGGCGGCGCGCTTTCCGGACGCCTTCCAGCCGCTGATCCAGGCGCTTCCTCTCACCGCTGTGAACGACGCCCTGCGCGCGAGCATGCTGGAGGGCGCGGGGTGGGAGCGCCTCGGGCCCGAGCTCGCGATCATCGCGGCCTGGATGGTGGTGAGCTTCACGCTGGCAGTCCGCCTCTTCCGCTGGCGCTAGGGGGACGACGCACCCCTTCACTGAACGCCGCTGTGGCGTCGCGCAGCGGCACGCCCGAAACAACCCGTCTCTCCCACGCTGGTGCAACGAATTGCAGCCGCTCAACGCGGCCCCGGTCATGCACTTACCGGGTGCGGAGCCGGCGATGTCGGCGGGGGGCAGTGGCGCGGATCGTGCGACGCCGACACTCGGCCGTCCCCAGAACCGCAGGCCGTCCCCGAATTCATGCGGAACCATTCCATGTACCTGGTCGAGCTCGAGTCTGGTCGAGAGCAGCTCTACGAGTCGGTCGAGGCGCTCGCGGCGGCGATTCGCGCGAACGAGATCGGTCCCGAATCGCGAATCTTCCACCGGGCTTCGTCGAGCTGGGTCTCCATCACCGTTCACCCGGAGTATCGCAAGGCGCTCACGGCTCGCGCGAGCCAGCCCTTGCCGCCGCTGGCACGTCGGCAGTGGACCTTCTTCGGTGTCGAGGCCAAGGAACGCGAGATCGTGGAAGTCCCGACCGGCGCAGCATCCACGCATGCCGGTACGGAGTCGCGCCCCGCTCGCCGCGGTCTGCGCGCGATCTTCGCGCGTGCGCTCCGCCGTTCCACCCCCGCCGACGCGCCCGAGCACTCCGGCTCCTGACCACCGCGTCTTGACAGACGCGGTCGGTCCCCGAACATTCGCTTCTGTCACCACACGCCATTCTCGAGTGCCCCAGCGCGTCTTACCCGCGCTTCGGGGTCATGATCCGAAGGAACGCTGGACGATGGAGTACCTGGTTGAGCTGACGCCCGGGCGCGAGGCGGTCTATGACACGCCTCTCGCTCTCCGCGCGGCATTGAGAAGTGGGGAGATCACGGGCGACTCGCGGATCTATCACCGAAGATCCGGGTCCTGGGTGTCGATCATGGAGCACCCGGAGTACCGTCGGCTGCTGGCGGAGCGCCGTCCTCCCGACTGGCTCGATCCGATACCGTACGAACCGGTGGACCCGGCGACTCTCCGGAAGGAGCGCGAGGGTCTGTCTCGTGCCGCGCTCAGGTCGTTGCGGGACACCTGGGCTGCCGTCCACTCCTCGCTTTCCGCCTTCGCAGCGGCCCTGGCGAGGCGGGCGCACTCCCACCGCACAGAGCCGGCAGGTTCCGCCGTCCGCACTCGCGAGAGCTGGCCCATTCGGTGACGGCCACCGCCGTACCGGCCCTTACCGCGCGCAGCGCCTCCCGACGCCGGGAGCACGTGTTCTACCTCGGGATGGCGCTCGCCGTGATCCTCGTCGTCTTCGCCGGGTTTGCGCGGACGTATTATCTCCGGCCCTGGTTCACGGCCGATGCCCTGCGCCCCCTGCTCCACCTGCATGGCGTCGTCTTTACTGCCTGGGTAGTGCTCCTGCTCGGCCAGGTGACGCTGGTGGCCGGGGGTCGGGTCGGGGTGCACCGCCGGCTCGGGGTTGCCGGGATGGCCCTCGCGTCGGTGCTGGTTCTGGTCGGTGCCACGACGGCCATTATCCGGGCGAAGGAAGGATTTGCCCCGCCCGGTGGACCTCCGCCACTCGTCTTTCTGATCATTCCGTTCGCGGACATGGTCGTCTTCGCGGCTCTGGTGGGAGCCGGCTTCGCGTTCCGGCGCCGGGGGGACACGCACAAGCGCCTCATGGTGCTTGCAACCATCTCCCTGCTCGCCGCACCGATCGCGCGTCTTCCCTTCGGAGTCATGGAAGCAGGGCCGCCTGCATTCTTCGGCCTGACCGATCTCTTCCTCGTGCCCATGCTGGTGTTCGACCTGGTGACGAGGGGTCGAATCCATCCGGCAACCGGGTGGGGCGCGCTCGCGATCGTGGCCTCGCAGCCGCTGCGGCTCATACTCGGGGGCACGAGTGCGTGGCTGGCCTTCGCGGGTTGGATGGCGAGGGGCTGAGGTGAGAGCTGCTACTTGTCCCTGACTTTGGCCCAGGAGTCCCGCAGCGCCACCGTGCGGTTGAAGACGAGGGCCCCCGGTCGGGAGTCCGCCGGGTCGCTCATGAAGTACCCCGTCCGCTCGAACTGATAGCGGGAGCCCGGCGGGTCCTCCCCCACGCTCGGTTCCACCTTCGCGCCACGCAGAGTCACCAGCGACTCGGAATTCAGCGCAGCCAGGAAATCCTGTCCCTCGGGCACCGCATCGGGGTCCGGCACGGAGAACAGCCGGTCGTACAGCCGCAGCTCGGCCTCCAGCGCGTGCGCCACGGAGACCCAGTGGATCGTCCCCTGCACCCGACGTCCGTCCGGGGCGTCGCCGCCACGGGTGGCCGGATCGTAGGTCGCGTGCACTTCGACGATCTCGCCCGCCGCGTTCTTCACCACGTCCGTACAGGTGACCAGGTACGCGTACCTGAGGCGGACTTCCCGGCCCGGCGAGAGGCGGAAGAACTTCTTCGGCGGGCTCTCCATGAAGTCGTCGCGCTCGATCCAGAGCTCGCGGGCGAAGGGCACGGGGCGTGCGCCGGTCTTGGGCACGTCGTGGGGGTAGAGCGGCGCATCGAGCACGTCGATCTGCCCCTCGGGCCAGTTGGTGATGACCAGCTTGAGCGGCCGCGCGATCGCCATGACGCGGGGTACCCGCATGTTCAGGTCGTCCCGCACCGCGTGCTCGAAGGTGGCGAGCTCGATCCGGGCGTCCGAACGCGCCACCCCGATCCGGTCGGCGAAGGCCCTGATGGCCTCCGGCGTCACCCCGCGGCG
>DATABZ010000370.1:0-10036 GCA_036259315.1 Gemmatimonadales bacterium
CTTCTACGCCGGCGAGCGGGTGCGGTCGCGCTGGTTCGACGTGGACGCCTCGGGCGTGAACGGCCAGCGAGGTCAGTGGACCGACGGTCCGCAGCACGTCTGGCCGAACAACCGTGACTACGGCACGGCGGTGATGTACGAGCCGGGCAAGATCCTCTACGCAGGTGGGGGCGGGCACACGGGGTGGCCCACGCCGGATGCGAGATCGAACCAGCCCACCGCAACGGCCGAGATCATCGATCTCAGCCAGTCGAGCCCGCAGTGGCGGAACACCTCGCCGATGTCCGCTCCGCGGCGGCACCTGAACTCCACGATCCTGCCCGACGGGCAGGTGCTGGTCACCGGCGGCACCCGGGGCGCCGGCTTCGTCAACATCGATCCCAGCCTGGCGGCCCGCGAGGCCGAGGTCTGGAATCCGGCCACGGGTGAGTGGACGACGCTCGCGGCCAACAGCAAGATGCGAGTGTACCACTCGGTCTCGTTGCTGCTCCCGGACGGCACGGTGCTGCACGGCGCCAGCGGCGACGCGATGGCGATCCAGCCGGGTGGCGGCGTGGTGCCGGTCCCGAACGAGCGGAACCACGAGATCTTCTCGCCGCCCTATCTCTTCAGGGGCGCGCGTCCGCGCGTCACGTCGGTGCCGGCCACGGTGGGCTATGGGGAAGTGTTCTCGGTGGCGACGCCGAACGCCGCGCAGATCACCGACGTGCGCTGGATCAAGCTGGGCTCCGTCACCCACGCGTTCGACATGGGGCAGCGCGCCAACACGCTGAGCTTCACGGCCACGGAGACCGGCGTGCAGGTCACCGCGCCGGCCAACCCGAACCTCGCGCCGCCGGGGCATTACCTGCTGTTCATCCTCAACCGCAACGGCGTGCCGTCGGAGGGCCGGGTCGTCCGCGTTCAGTGACCGGTCTCCAGCTCCGGCCGTCCGGCCGCCGCGAGCACGCGGCGGCGCTGGCCCGGCGTGACCATGTCACGCTCCACCACTCGCTGCACGATACGGGCGACGAACGAGTACCCCCGGGGCTCCGCCACCAGCCAGCGATGCCACTCCAGCTCGTCCAGAGCGAGCGCCGTCTCCTCCGGGCCAAGGGAGACGGCGCGCTCGAGCAATGGCGCGGGCACCAGGTCGCCCAGCACCGACGCCGCGGCGAGCACGCGCTGGGCCGCCGGACTCAGCCGGCGGAACCCGATGCGGATCGCGGCCACCACCGCGTCGGGCAGCTCTCCCGGGAGCGTCTGGTCCAGGGTCCGAAGCGGCTCGGGCCACGCTTCGGAGATGGTCTTGAGATCGAGCCCGAGCGCGACCGCGCGCAACAGCTCCACCGCGAGCAGCGGTATGCCGGCCGAATCGGTCGCGACGCGGCGGGTGACGCGGTCGATCGCGACGGCGTCGTATCCTGACAGCATGCGTTCGGCGAGGCGGCGCAGCGCGGCCCGGTCCAGCGGTCGCAGGCGGACGGTTTCCCCGGCCAGATCGCGTCCGAGCCGGGAGCGCAGCTCGTCCAGCTCGGCGCGGGGAGGATGCGGAACGATCGCCAGGAGCACGGTGAGCGGTGCGTCGGACAGGTCGCGGAGAATGGCGCTCAGCTCGACGGCCGTCTCCCGGTCGAGCCACTGAGCGTCGTCCAGCGCCAGGAGCACCGGTCGCTCCTCTGCCGCCGCGCGGAGTGACTCCGCCATGGCCCGGCCGAGCGGGTGTGTCGAGTCGGATTCGGCTCCCGGAAACTGCTGCCGCCATTCCGGGAGCCTCGCCGCGAATGCACCGAGCACCGGGGGCGGCGCCGCCCCGATGCCCGCCGCGTCGGCCAGTCCTCCCCTGGCGAGCGCCAGCAGGCCGCTCCACGCCTCGCCGCGATCCGCCTCGACCGCGCGGGCAGTCGCGACGGAGAAGCCATCGAGCCGGAGCCTTGCCAGGAGCTCCTGCGTCAGCCGGGTCTTGCCCACGCCCGACTCCCCCTCGATGACGAGCACGGTCGGCTTGCGCTCGCGTGCCGAGCGTCGCACGGCCTCGAGAAGCCGGCCCAACTCGCCGGCCCTGCCCTCGAAGGGCGCTCGCACGACCGGCTCGCCCTCCGCCCAGCCCGCCGCGACCTCCGGTCGCACGGTTCGCTCGCGACGGACCCTCTCCACCAGAGCGACGGTCTCCTCGCCGGGCTCGGTCCCGACCTCCTCCTGAAGCCGGGTCCTAAAGCGGTCGAAGAGCTCCAACGCTCCCGCCCGATCCCCGAGCAGCGAACGGCACCGGATCGCCGATCCGAGCGCGTGCTCGGACAGGGGATCCAGGGCCAGCGCGCGCGTCGCGAGCGCCGCCGCCTCCTGGGTTCTTCCGCTCTGCGCCAGACTTTCGGCGCCTCGCACGAGGATGTCCACGCCGCGGCGGCGCCATCCCTCGCGCTCGGCGGCGAGCCAGTCCTCGAACTCGGAGGCGCCCGTCACCACGAATCCCTCGAGGAACTCCCCGGCGATCAGCTCGGCGGCGGCCTCCCACCGCTCCTCGGCCGCCAGGGCCTCCAGATGGTCGACGTCCACTTCGACGAACCCCGGCAGGAGGCGAACCTGACCACCGCCGGCCTCCACGGCATCCTCGCCGGCATAGCGCCGGATGACGCGAAGCGCCTCGCTCAGCGAGTGCTTCGCCGCCGCTTCACCTTTTTCGCCCCACAGGAGCCCCACGAGATGGTCCCGGCTGCGGGCGTGGCGGGGCGAGCGCGCGAGGTAGATCAGGAGCGCCAGGTTCTTGCGCCAAAGGAGCTCGGCAGGGGCAGGCCCCCCGTCCAACGTGACCTCGACCGGTCCCAGGGTACGACACAGGATCACAGAGCCTCCGCTTGACACCGGCTTGACCTCGTTGCCCCAACCTCGGCCGGCATGGACTGGCGCATCGACCACGGGGAGGACGGTATGCAGATGCTGGAGAGTGATGTCACCATCGGATCGATGGTTCTGGGAGAGCACGAGACCACGGGTCTACTGCCGGTGGGCTTCGAATTCGAATGGCAAGGGTTGCGGTACGACCGCTTTGGGCTTTCCACCGACGGCTTCCTCGTGTTCGGTCGCGGGAGACGTGCCGGCGTCCGGGCCCGGGTTCCACTGCCGGAGCAGTGTGGCGGCCGCCTCAGGGGCGGGCGCGTTCGCTATGAGCTTCTGGGAAGCGCACCGCGGCGTCGGCTCGCTGTGTCGCTCACCGAGGCTGGACCCCTGAGCGGAACCCTGGAAATCGCCATCCATGAGCGGACTGGCATCGTGGAAGTCTGGAGGACGGGTCAGAGCTTCGGCGAGCCGACGATCCGGCAGCTGGACATGGTCCAGTCGTCGCCGTCGCGGGAGAACTCCGCGCGGAAGATCGGCTGACTGCTGAGCCGGCCACCGAACGCGTCCCTCCAGGCGAGCCGGAAGCTGAACTCCGCGGCCGCCGCCCGGGGTCCCAGCTCGCGGGCGCCGTCCACCCGCCGGCCGATAGTAGCCTCCCAGGGCTCGGTTCGCAGGATACGGATCAGGCGCCGGAGCTTGTCCTCGTCCGCGACGGTCTGCGGATCGTACAACCTGGCTACGCGGCTCACGTCCTTCGAGCGCACCGCTCGATAGCACGCCTCCACGCCATCGCGCATCCGATCCTCCAGGCGCTTCCGCTCCTCGCGGGACAGCTCGGCCCGGTCCGGCGCACGCGCCCCTGTGGCTGCCGGGCGGCTGCTCGTGCGAGTGGCCGGTCGCGCGGGCGCAGGCCGAACGGCCTCTGCGTCGGGAGACGACATCGGCACGTAGCCCGCAGCGTCCGGACGGGGGTTGCCGACCCCTGGCGCGTTACCCGTGTCCGCCACGGCGAGCTGGACCGCGTCGGGAGGCAGCGCGTCGCCGGTGTCCCTCGGGGCCGCGACGGCGGGTGCCGGGGGGTCGCCCACCCGTCCCGATAGCGGCACGGCGGCCTGGAGTCGCCGCGGTGCGGCTCCGGCCGGCGGAGCTGCAGTGGCCGAGGAGGGCGTCGTCGCGTTGGACCCGCGATCCGCGGCCACGCGCGCCGCCACACGGCCGGAATCGAGCCGTGACCCGGCTGAGGGGGAAGGAGAGCCGGTATTCGGCGCCCGAACAGGGCGACTGGCGGGCCGCGCCGCGGCGGCCGCCCCGGCGCCGCGGTTGATGGGCGGGATGGAATCGGGGCGAGTCGCGGCCGCAAGCGCCGCGTTCAGGCCGGGAATCGTGTCCGCCACGAGCGCCTGGCGCGCACCGACCGATGGGAAGTTGTGCAGGCCGCCGAAGAGCCACACGGTGCCGCCGGCCACCAGCACGCCCACGCCGGCCGCGAGCGCGCGGCGCCGGGCACGCGCGCCCCGCCGTCTCCAGCTGGATCGATGATCCGGCACCGGCTGCGGCTCAGTCGGCAGGGCGAGAGGGGATCGGCGCGGCGGCGGGACCGCCGGTTTCGCCTGCTCGACGTAGATCGTCACCGACCCGCTGGCGAGCCCGCACGTGGCCGTCAGCACGGCCTGGCCGCGGCCGAGCGCGGCTACCCAGCCGCCCGCGGTCACCACGGCCACGCGCACGTCGCTCGTGCTCCACAGCACCGCCGCGTCCGCGAGCGGGTGGCCCGCGTGGTCCAGCGGCATGGCGGTCAGGACGAACGAGTCCCCGGCTCGAATCGACTTCGGCGGGCTCGAGAGCTGGATGGCGGCAGCCCGGTAATCCGGCTGGAGCTCGACCGGCTCGAGCACGTCGGGCGGCACGAGGACCCGGACCTGGGCCTCGATCCCGTCGCTCGACGCCGTCAGCATGGCGGTGCCGGGAGCGACAGCGGTCGCCGTCTTCCTGGTCTGGTCCACGTGCAGCACGTCCGGCGAGTCCGTACTCCACTCCACGGCGCGGCCAGGCAGCGGGACGCCGCGCTCGCCGCGGACCAGAGCGACCAGCGCGAACGCCTCGCCCACGGCGAGCTCGGCGGGCGGAGGGAGAACCGAGATGCTGCGGGCCGGCCCGCCGGCCGCCGACCGGGCCACGGAGCGCTTCGGCGGGGCTCCACCGGTCCAGCCGGCCGAGCCCTCGGACTCCGAAGGCGGCGAGCTTACCGAAGCCAGGCGGCAAAGCTCCGCCAGCAACGGATCGTTCTCCGTGAGCGGCGTGGCGCCGAGGGCCGCCTTCGCCTCCGCCATGCTGGGGAAGCGCGCTGCCGGGTCTTTGGCCAGCATCCGGAGAATCGCGGCCTCGAGGTCCGGTGGGCAGTCCGGGCAGCGGTCACGGATCGGCGCCGGGGGGACCTCGACCTGCGCCTGCATGACGGTGAGCGAGGAGCCGGTGAACGGCGCCTGTCCCGTGATCATCTCGTACGCCACCGCACCCAGGGCATACTGATCGGCGGCGCCGGTGACAGGGCCGCCGGCGCACTGCTCAGGACTCATGTACGCCGGCGTGCCTACCAGCGCGCCCGTGTGGGTGTGTCCGGGGAGCGCCGCTACCTTGGCGATGCCGAAGTCGGTGACGACGGCGTTGCCGTCCACGTCGATGAGAATGTTGGCGGGCTTGACGTCGCGGTGAACCACGCTGGAGCGGTGCGCGTACGTGAGGGCCGAGCCGACCTGACAGAGAATCGAGCGCACGATGGAGATCGGGAGCTTGCCGGCGTCACGGATCACCTGCTCCAGCGAGCGACCCTGGATGTAGCGCATCACGAAGAAGTGCAGCCCCTCCGCCTGCCGCACCGAGTAGCACGAGACGATGTTCGGATGATTGAGGTGCGCGATGGTGATGGCCTCGCGCTTGAAGCGCTCGATCATCCCCTCGCCCATCAACAGCCCCGGGGACATGACCTTGATCGCCACCTGGCGGTCGAGCGAGACGTCGTGCGCCAGGAAGACCGCGGCCATGCCGCCGCGGCCGAGCTCGGGTCCGATCTCGAACTCACCGAAGGTGGCGCGGCGGAGCCGCTGGACGACCTCGGCCCAGGGCGACTCGGGGTCGTCGTCCGGATGAGAGTAGTCCTGCGGCAGGGCGGCGGCGTACGAGCCCAGGGCCTGCTCGGCCCCGCACCGCGAACAGAAGCGGTCCGTGGTGCGAACGCTCTCACCGCAGTTGAAACAGGTCAGCGCCGTTGACATGGCGTCACAGCCGGTGTGGTCGCATCGCCGCTGCAATATTGAAGGCCGTCACAGGGCGGCGCAATCGGAGATCCATCGGGACCATCTTACAGGTTACTTCAACTGCGTCAGCCAATCCCGTGCTCGGAGGTCACTTACAAGCCATAGGCTCGATTCAAACGGAGCCAGAGTCCTCCGCCGCGGGTGGCGGGTACCAAGTCCGGCTCCCGGGCATACGGCATGCAATGTTCCATTGGAAGCGCCCCGCGCGCGGGAGCGGCGGGTGGTCTCCCGGTGCTCCTCGCCTTCCTGACCGGCGGCCCCGAATGGCCGCCCGTCCACGACCCCTGTACCACACAGTGCACAGCGGAGTGCAGATGCGGACCACCTGGCGGGGCCCTGGCCCTGCGCTCGCGTTCGGCGTTCTCGTCGCCGTCGGCGCATGTGGCGAGGACTCGTACTCACCCCCCGGTCGTCCGGAGCCCCCGCCCGAGCAGCTCCGCGCTGAGGAGGCGGGCAACCCGGCCCCGTTAGACCTGGTCTACGTCTGCGGCAACAAGTTTCTCGCCCTCAACTCGACACGCGGGACGGTGCACCTGACGTATCGGGTGGTGGGCAGCTCGGAGAACGGGGGCATCACCCTTCCGCCCGGCCCCGTCGAGGACCCGGGCTTCAGCGAGACAGAGCTGGAGACGAGCAGCCCGGGCATCGTCGAGCTGTACCGAGACGGCGAGCGCGTGGCTCGGCGGCGGAACCTCAAGATGCCCTGTGGGGCACCGGCGCTCGCCAGCCTCGCGTCGGCGACCGCCGCGGACGCAGGCAGCTGGACCGATCCGTTTCCCTGGCCGTCGGTGGCCATTCACCTGAGCCTGCTTCCGACTGGCAAGGTGCTCTCGTGGGGTCAGATAGGGGACCCCGTGATTTGGGATCCGGGCACCGGTCAATTCACCGAGGTACCGAGCCAGGCGGAGCTGTTCTGCGCGGGGCACTCGTTTCTGGCGGACGGTCGGCTGCTGGTAGCCGGAGGGCACATCGCCTCCGACAGGGGCATCGCCGACATCAGCATCTTCTCCCCGTCCAACGGGAGCTGGACCCAGTCCGCCCCGATGCGCCGGGGCCGTTGGTACCCCACCAACACGACGCTGCCGAACGGCTCGGTCGTGATCCTCGCGGGCCGCGACGAAGTGGGCGACGAAGTGGCCGAGCCGGAGGTCTGGTCCCCCGGCGGCATCCGCCAGCTGAGCAACGCGAGCCTGGTGTTGCCCTACTACCCACGGACATTCGTGGCGCCGAACGGTCTCGTGTTCTACGCCGGCGAGCAGACGACCACGCGCTACCTGAACACCTCGGGGAACGGATCCTGGACCACGGTCGGGGGGCGGCGATACGGCGCCAGGCCCTACGGGGCGGCGGTGATGTACGAGCTCGGCAAGATCCTCTACGTCGGCGGCGGCCGCACGACCAATACGGCCGAGATCATCGACCTCAACGCCGCCTCGCCCACGTGGCAGTGGACCGGGTCGATGGCGTACCCGCGGAGGAACCTGAACGCCACTCTCCTGCCGACCGGTGAGGTCCTGGTGACAGGCGGCAGCAGCCATTCGTCGTTCAACGACGTCAGCCAGGCGATTCGTGTCGCGGAGATATGGAATCCCACCACCGGCCTCTGGACCACGATGGCGAGCAACGCCGTGAGCCGGACCTACCACTCGACGTCCCTGCTTCTGCCCGACGGACGGGTGCTGCACGCCGGCAGCGGCGAGGGTGCGGACATGCCGGACGAGCGGAACGCGGAGATCTACTCGCCGCCGTATCTGTCCAAGGGCCCGCGTCCCAGCATCACCGATGCTCCTGGCTCGGTGGGGTGGGGGACCTCGTTTCAGGTGACCACCCCGAACGCCGGTGAGATCGCGAAGGTCAGCTTGATCCGGCTCGGCTCGGTGACCCACGCGTTCGACCAGAATCAGCGCTTCCTCTGGCTCCCGTTTACCCGCGGTTCGGGCGCGCTCACCATCTCCGCTCCGGCCAACGGGGCGCATGCTCCGCCGGGACACTACCTGCTGTTCCTGGTGAACCAGAACGGCGTGCCGTCGGTGGGGCGGGTCGTCAAGGTGGGGCCCGTCTCCGATCCTTCCCCGGTGCCGAACTCGTCGCCCGCCGCCGCGTTCCTCGCGGGCTGCGGCGCCCTCAACTGCACCTTCGCCGACCGCAGCACCGACCCGGACGGCAACCTGTCCGGCTGGGAGTGGACCTTCGGTGACGGTGAGAGCTCGACCGCTCGGGACGCCAGCCACGCGTATCAGGCGGGCGGCACCTACACCGTGCGACTGAACGTGCGCGACGCCGAGGGCAGGACCTCGACCTCCTCGAAACAGGTCACCGTTCCCGGACCCCAGTTCCCGCTAGGGCTGACGTTCACGACGTCCACCACATCGGGCAAGCACATCGTCAACCTGTCGTGGACTCGGGCCCAGGGCTCCGCGGTCTATGTCTATCGCAACGGGCTGGTGATCCTCAGCACGCCGAACGATGGAAAGCAGAAGATTTCGAAGAACGGGTCCGGTGCGGCGACTTACATCTTCAAGGTGTGCGAGGCCGGCACCACCATCTGCTCCAATCCCATCAGCGCGGTGTTCGGAGCCGGGGATACCCCGGACAACGCCGCGCCCAACGCCGCGTTCACGCCGACGTGCACCGCGGGGTCGTGCCGCTTCTCCGACGGCAGCACGGATCCGGACGGAACCGTATCCACCTGGCGGTGGGAGTTCGGCGACGGGTCCACGTCCACCGAGCGGAACCCCTCCCATGGCTACGTCGCGGAAGGCGCCTACACCGTGCGGCTCACCGTCACGGACAATCGGGGCTCGCAAGGGTCCGCCTCGAAGGTGGTCACGGTAGGGCAGCCGACCAATGCGCCGCCGACGGCGAACCTCACCTGGACCTGCAGCGCGCTCGAGTGCTCGTTCAGCGACGCGAGCTCGGATGCCGATGGTAGCGTGACCGCCTGGGAGTGGGACTTCGGGGACGGCAGGAGCGCCGACGTGGAGAGCCCCTCTCATACCTATGGCGCCGAGGGCACGTATACCGTCGAGCTCACGGTGACGGACGACGACGGGGCGACCGCGTCGGCTTCGAAGCAGGTCACGGTCAGCATGCCGGGGGAGAATACGAGCCCGGTGGCGAACTTCACCTCAAGCTGCAGCGGACTCACCTGCGCCTTCACGGACCAGAGCACGGACTCGGACGGCAGCGTGACGCTCTGGAGCTGGAGCTTCGGGGACGGGGCGACGTCCACCGCCAGGAACCCGAGCCGGACGTACGGGGCTGGCGGCACCTATACGGTGATGCTCGTGGTGACGGACGACAACGGCGCGACGCACCAGCGCTCCGGGTCCGTGACGGTGACCGCGACGGCGCCGCCGATCTCGCTCACGGCCTCGGGGTACACCAACGACACCAAGCACTTTCTGCGGTACAGCTGGTCGGGGGCGACGGGCGAGAAGGTGGACCTCTATCGCGACGGCGTGCGAAGGGTGACCACGGCGAACGACGGGCATCAGCTCACGGGGTTCGAATTCCAGGGCACCGCCACCTGGCGGATAAAGGTTTGTCAAGCGGGCTCCACGGTCTGCTCGGCGGAGAGGACGGTGACGCTCAGCAACTAGGCGTGCAGTCTCGCACCCGTGAGCGCAGGTGGTTGGGGGGGACGCACACAAGGCGCCCGGCTCGACGCCGGGCGCTTGTTCCTTCAATTGGCCCTCCAGGATTCGAACCTGGATTAACGGATCCAAAGTCCGCTGTCCTGCCATTGGACGAAGGGCCACCGCGACAGAAAATCTACACCGGCCCCGGCCCTGGCGGCGGGCTCGCGAGCGTCTCCACCGGGATCAGTGTCCCGTGCTTCCTCCCCAGCATCATCTGGGCATCCTCCCGGTCCCGCGTCGATCGGTACACCGCGAAGAGCGCCG
>DATABZ010000371.1:0-3153 GCA_036259315.1 Gemmatimonadales bacterium
CTCGGTCTACCGGCTCGCCGTCGACCGCCTCGGCGTGGCCCGCCCCGACGAGATCGCGTTCCAGTCCTCGAACGCCTGGGACGTCCACGGCGCCGCCGCCTTCGGCTTCCGCTGCGCCTGGGTCAACCGGGGCGGCGCCAAGCCGGAGCGCCTGCCGGGCGCCGCCGCGGTGGAGCTGCGCGACCTGACCGGCCTGCCCGGGGCGCTGGGCCTTTAACCCAAGGCCCCGCCCGGTGTAATCGATGTGAGGCTCGGGCTGTTCCGGAAGTAACCGTCGTCTGAGCCCCACCTTGCAGAGCGCCTGGCGGGGATGAGGATAGAGGGCTCGAGGGCATAGGTGCGGGCCCTGCTTCCATGCGTCATCCTCGTGCTACGACTGGTACGAACGGCGACAGCTTTCGCCGGCTCGAGGTGATCACGGGCATCGGCCGGCGCCGATGCTGGACGGCCGAGGACAAGGCGTGGATCGTCGCCGAGAGCCTCGATCCGGCGACGACGGTCTCGGTGGTGGCACGCCGCTACGGGCTGCACGCCAGCCAGCTGTTCGCCTGGCGGCAGCAGCTGCGGCAGGGTGGGTCAGCAGCGGCCGAGGCGAGCGACGGGCCGGCGTTCATACCGGTGCTGGTAGCGGAGGACGGCGCGGCCCCGGCCGAGACCGGGGGCCGGATGGAGATTGCGTTCGGCCCGGTCGTGATCCGGGTCGGGGCGGATGTGGACGCCGCGGCGCTGCGGCGGGTGCTCGAGCGCATGGTCGCGGGCCGCACCAAGAGCAGCCAGCTCGACACGCTCCTGCCCTGGGCCTGGAAAGCCGAGCAGCTCGTGGCTGCCGGTACCTGAACGCCATGACGGCCAGACAACGCTTGCACACTACCGGGCGGAGGCGAGAGTTGACCAGAGGTCGGTGGAGGAGCAGCATCGTCCGCGGTGGCCGGCGCCATCCGGAGAATCTCGGCTCAGAGCAGCGCGCCGCACGCTTACCCGATCGTGAGTCGGTAGTCCGTCGCCAACGAAGGGGAGCCCCGCAGATGCCGATCTTCCAAATCATCTTCAACACGACAGGCCGTTCTGGAGCCGGTTCAGGCACCTTCAACTACAATCCTCCCGCTAACCCATCAACTGGGACCATCCCATGGACAGGCATGGTGTACTTCTCGTTCACGTTTAACTTGCCGGCCCCGCTCAATCCCATCACGTTCTCCCTTCAGACCGGCCCCGCTCCCCAGGGTTACATCACCTACAACACCAACCCCGTTGGGGTGACCGCGATCACCAGTACCCAGATGAGCGCGTACGAGGGGGGCGGTGGACTGGCGACGCTGACCTTCACAAGGGCTTGGGACAACTCCAGCAATCAGTACAGAAACATGTGGAATCTAAGGGCCAGCACCGGTGCAGTGTACTCCGGCAACTTCGGACTCATGCCAGTCCTCAGTCAGCCCGAAGGATGACTGGCTCGCGGGAGCGCCGCACGGTGCCGCTCCGCGGACGGACAATTTAACAGGAGGAGTGCCATGTCTGTCGACTGGGGATACGTCAACGTGTCGAACAAATCGGGCTATGTCGGTACGTTCTTGGTGACATGCGATGTCGAGGAGGTGACGCTCAAATTCGACTGGGGCGGCGGCTTCCCCGCCGATCAGTCCCGGACGACGCGGATCCCGGGAAGTGCCACCAACATCTCCATCGATTTTCACTGCTACGTCATCGCTCACCACACGAGACACATCGCCACCGAGACCTTTACCGACATCTCCTCGTGGAACAACGGGTCGATCTCCTACGAGATGACCGGTGCCACCGTCGACCCGCACGTCCATCAGACCTCTTAGGGAGAACCGGGCATGTCGACGAACTGGCTGAACTACTTTACGGCCTCGCTCCGGCGTAACCCCGAGTTCGGCTCGGCGTATTGGGGAACGCTCGAGGAAGGGTCGAACGTGACGGTCGGCGATTGCGGCTACATCGATTCCTCCGGCACGTATCACCACGTGTCCACGCTCAACCTCGTGGAGTACCTCGGGCCGCTGCCGAGCTGGGCCCCTCAAGCGGACGCCAGCTTTCAGGACTCGGCGGTCTCGCAAACGCAGGCGCAGCTCGGCGCCAACGTGCAGTTCATCGACCCGGAGACCGGGACCGAGGTGTCCGGCGGCGTGAGCAGCTCCTGGCGCTTCGCGCAGAGCCAACAGATGGCGGCGACATTGAAGCAGACCTCCTGGCAAGGCTACGATCCGGCCGCCGTGCTGCCGATCCTGGAGCAGGTCAGCGTGCTGCAGTCGCTCATCGTGATGGCCAACCCGGTTGGTTACACGAACGCGGCCGGGTATCTGACCAGTGGCTTCGTTGTCGTGTACGGCGTGCTCGCCGTCATGGCCGGACTGGTCATGGGCGCGACCTCCAAGGAGTCGACGTTCACCATCGCGGGGAGCGTCAACGGCATGGAGGGATTGCTTGGGGGTGGGGTCAACGCCGCCTACGGAGATACCAATGCGAGTTCGGGCATGTTCACTTGGATCTGGCCACCCACCCCGTTGACCAGCGCCAGCGAGCTCTCCGGACCGAACCGCCTGTCCTACGTGTCTGACCCGAGCAACCTGCGCACGATCGGCTTCAAGGCGTTCGGCTTCAACGGCAGCGACCAGCCGATCCAGGACTGGACGTCTTGATCACGCGCGCCAGCAACGCGTGATCCCGCGAGCGGCCGGGCGGATCGTCCGGTCGCACCGCGCTCCAACCGAGCGGCGTGCCCCGCTGAGGATGCACGGCGCCGCATCGGACCCACCCGCCGAGCGTGCGGGCGCGCAGGGCGGCGATTACGCATGGGTTGCGTACGGTGACCTTCGGCCAGCCGTTACCCTCAGATGACGGTTACTTCCGGAATGGCGCCGAGAGGTCGGCGACGCGCTCATAGGGGACTTGCGACCCCCCGGGCCGAGAGCGCGCGCGCGTACCCGTGAGGTCGGTCGCGCGCCCTGACCCCCCCCCGGCGGCCGTCAGCAGGCCCGCCAGCGCAGGCGGTAGGCCTCCGGGAAGGGGCCGCCCGCGTAGTCGATCGGCCCCGTCGCCTCGAGCCCCGGCAGGCGCAGGCACTGCCGGACGATCTCCGGGATCAGGACGCGGGCGATCGGCCGCCCGAGGCACTCGTGCAGCCCGACG
>DATABZ010000372.1:0-7339 GCA_036259315.1 Gemmatimonadales bacterium
GTCGGCTTCAAGCTCGAGAACGCCACCCTGAACGATCTCGGCCGGGCCAAGCGGGTCGTGATCGACAAGGACAACACCACCATCGTCGATGGCAAGGGCAAGGAGAACGACATCCAGGGCCGGATCAACGAGATCAAGGCCGCCATCGAGAAGACCACCAGCGACTACGATCGGGAGAAGCTCCAGGAGCGTCTGGCCAAGCTCTCCGGCGGCGTGGCGGTGATCAACGTGGGCGCCGCGACCGAGACCGAGATGAAGGAGAAGAAGGCTCGGGTCGAGGACGCGCTGCACGCCACCCGTGCCGCGGTCGAGGAGGGCATCGTCGCCGGCGGCGGCGTGGCCCTGATCCGCGCGCAGGCTGCGCTGGAGAAGGTGCGCGGCACCGAGGACGAGAAGATCGGCGTCGAGATCGTGCGCCGCGCGCTCGAGGAGCCCATCCGGATGATCGCCCAGAACGCGGGCGCCGAGGGCTCGATCGTGGTGGCCCGGGTGAAGGAGTCGAAGGACAAGAACTTCGGCTACAACGCCCAGACCGACAACTACGAGGACCTGGTCAAGGCCGGCGTCATCGACCCGACCAAGGTCACCCGCACGGCGCTGCAGAACGCGGCGTCGATCGCCGGCCTCCTGCTCACCACCGAGTGCGTGGTGGTGGAGAAGAAGGAAGAGAAGCCGGCGCCGGCCGCGCCTCCGGGCGGCGGCATGGGCGGCATGTACTGAGATCGGCTGCACGCCGACCGACACGCCCCGGCACTCCGCCGGGGCGCTGTCTTTTTGCCCCGGAAGCCCAGCGCAGGAAGCGATTCATCTCAGGCTGGAGCTGTCGGTGAGGGCGTGCATGAAGCTCACCAAATCGCGCTTCTCCTGGGGCGAGAGCCCGAGGGAGTCCGCCGACAAGGTCTGGTTCGGCAGCCCCATGCCGAGCCCGTTCCCGCCACCGGCATCGTAGAAGTCCACCACCTCCTCGAGCGTCCGAAACACGCCGTTGTGCATGTAGGGAGCCGTCAGCCCCACGTTCCGCACGGTCGGCGTCTTGAAGGCGTGGCGGTGCAGTGGCGCGCTGTCCACCGCGAACACGCCCGGATCCTCGTCCACCGTGGCCGGCGTCGCGCCGGCCCGCTCCGGTACGCCGATCACCTCCGGTTCCGATTCCATGAACGCCGGGGGCAGGGTCCCGCCGAAGAGCGGGGCGAAGTGGCATGTACCGCACGCCGCCTTTCCCATGAACAGGTTGAATCCCCTGCGCTCCGAGGCGGTGATGGCGGCCGTGTCGCCGCGGACGGCACGGTCGAACCGTGAGCTCGTGGCCTCCAGCGAGCGCACGTAAGCCGCTACCGCGACCGACAGCGACTGCTCGGTGAGTGCTTCCTGGGCCGGGCGGCCGAACGCCTTGGCGAAGCGGGCGAGGATGGCGGTATCGGTCGCCAGCCGTCGCACGGCCGCCTCCGGCTCGAGCGCCATCTCGCGGGGGTTGGCCATGACATCCGCGAACTGCAGTTCCAGAAATGCCGCTCGCTGGTCGGCGAACTGGGCGAGCTGGAGTCCGGCGTTGAGCAGGGTTGGCGTGTTGCGGACAATTCCATGGCCTTCGTCGACCAATGCCAGGGCCCGTCCGTCGGAAAAGGCCAGCTCCGGCCGGTGACAGGTGGCGCAGGAGCGGCGTCGGGTGCCGGAGAGTCTGGGATCGGAGAACAGCTCGCGCCCAAGCGCCACCAGCCCCGGCGTGGGCTCCGGCGCGAAGTCGGGCGCGAACCACCCGGCATCGATCGCGGCGGCCGCGAAGATATCGGTCGCGCCGGGCGACCAGGGCTCAGGCTCGCTCGACTCGGCGAGTCGGAGCCCGCGCTGGAGCCTGGCGAGCCCGCGGGTGATCGCGTGCGCGTGGCCGGTCACGAACCCCAGGCGATCGAACCGGTCGAAGTCGGATGTGCCTTCGAGCGCGGCGATGCCCGCCTCCAGGGCACGCTGCAGCTCGTGCCAGCCGGCGGGGTCGCTCCGCAGCATGGGCGCCTCGTAGATGCCGAGTCCCTCCTGCACACCCCGCAGGGCGTGGCCCGACTCCGGTACGCCGTCCTTCGACACCGTCGCGTCGAATCCCGCCAAGCCAAGGGTGACCACGCGGGCGACTTCCGCGCGCGCGGCCCGGAAGGGCAGCTCCCACGCGCGCGAGCGCGAGGCGGCATCGTGCCGCACCAGGCCGACGATCAGCCGCGCCCGCTGCACCTCGGACGCCGCCCGTCGGGTGAAGTCCTCGCCGGGTCTGGGAAACACGAGGGCCTCGATCACCTGGAGCCCGCGCGGCGGGATCACGACCGTGGGATCATCCTCGCTGACGACGGCCAGCGCCGGTGCATTCAGCGCGGCCGCGCGGACCTGACAGCAGGCGACTTTCCGATCTCGTCCGCGGCCGAACGAGAACCAGCCCTTCGGGTGTTTCGTGCCCCCATACACCTCCGTGGAGTATCCATGCCCGCTTGCCGCGCATTTTCGGCGGTGCCGCTCCACCGCTTCCTCACACTCCACGCCGGGAGCATCGTTCTCAATTGCCCTTTGGCGGATGCGGAACGGGGAGATGACCTTTGGAACGAGCTTCATGCGCTCAGCGTGGTGTTCGGAGCTCCTCGGGCGACATGCCCGGGGACCTTTTCCGTGTCACCCACAACCCGTGCGTTCAGCGGATTACCCTCTCCTGTGTCTGGGGGTTCATGGACGGCAGCTTCCGCGCACCCGATCGCGCGTCGTCGCTCAGGAGCATGATGTCCAGGCCGCGCAACATGTCGTTCACGACAATGAGCCCATTGTACCAGTAGGACGACCAGGCTCGGCTCCCGGAGGGGCGATAAAAGCCGACTTCCGCCGTGGCGGCGGAGGCGCCGGCGAGGAGGCGATCTACGTCCACCACCGTGGTGCCGCCCGTGTACGAGGCGGCGACCAGCACTTTCCGACCACTCGGCAGCGGAATGAAATTGAAGTTGTGACTCGTGCAGGGCCCCGGTTCGGATCGGGGAATCTTGTAGTTACCCAATGCGGCGCCGGTGGCCACGTCCACGAACCAGATGCGGCCGTGCTCGTCGGTTGGATCCTCGCACCGGGCCTCCGCCCCTCCGCCGGATTCGTCCCCGAAGGCAACGATCTTTCCGTCCCAGCTGAACGCGGCCGAGTGCCAGATGTCGTGGTTCGCCGTATTGACGGCGGGGTGATCGAAACGCCAGAGGAAGCGCGGCTGCGCCGGATCGGAGATGTCCCAGAGCTGAGTCTCGCTCATGCAGGATGCTGCGGCGCGGCGCAACTCGAGAAAAACGGTGATGTCATGGCAACTGGTACGGGCAGGGGAGGACCAGGACTGGGTGCCGGAGTCCAGGTGGTACTTGGTGACAGTTGTCGCGACCGGATTGCCCAGGGGCACGCTGACGATGGAGATGTACCCGTGGGGCGCATCGCAGGTCTCGCTGGTAGTGAACAGGCCGCCTGGATAGGAGGAGATGTACAGGAACACCCGGTTTCGAGTCGGATCGGGCACGAGGGTGTGGGTATGACTACCGCAGTCGGTCGCCACTGAGGCGACATGCCGGGGTGCCGCCGGGTCGCTCAAGTCGAATATGCGGACGCCTTCGAAGGTGGTGTTGTCGGGAAAGACGTCCTCACTGTCGCAGGCGGCACTCGATTGAGCCTGATCGACGGATAGGAATAGCAGGGTGTGGTAGACGGACAAGTCTGCCTGGGCGCCATTGCAGCGCACTTCGCTTACTACCCTGGGACGCTCCGGGTCGGAGAGGTCGATGACGCGGAATCCGTCGTAGCTTCCCGCGTACGCGTAGCGCCCTGCAAACGCCAGGTCTGACTGGGTGGCATCCCCGGTGCGGGGGACGTTAGCCAGCAACTTCACGTTGCGGCTGTGCAGGTCAGGCCCGCTCGAGCCCGGGCCGCTGTGGTCTTCGTGCAGTGCAGTCCCGTGCGCCGCCACGGCGGTCGGTGGCTCCTCGCAGCCGAGGCCGAGCGTGGCCGCGGTGAGCAGCGCGAGGGTGCGGAGGAGCTCAGTCGAGCCCCCTGCCACCAGGGTGGTGTGAACGGATGCTGGGTTGGGCTCGGACATGGGGGCTCCTGGGCGCGGTAGACACTCGTCAGTTGTAGCTCGAGGGGTGGCGGAGGCACCCCTTCCAGAACAACGCCCGTGTTTCGGACGACGTCCCTCATGCCACGCCAGTCCCCTGGCTCCGCATGACGGCCCTGGGTCAAGGTGGGAGGCCCTCGCTGCGGCGTCATCGCCCTCGTGCAGCGTGGTACGTGCCTCTTCCGGGACTAGGTCCTCGAATGGGAACGAACCGCCTAACCGGCTGGGTGAGAACGGAGCGGAGGAGCGTGCGTCTAGTGGAACAACGACACGTCTCACTCTCCCGTCCTTTGGTTCAGGAGGCGCAGGTGACCGCTCGAAGCCTTGCCGCTGCTGCCCTCATCCTCGCCACCACGTCGGTGGTCCGCCCGGCCGAGGCCCAGCGGCTCTCCCTCTCTCCGACGGTCGGCGTCTACATCCCGACCAGCGAGCTGGTGAAAGCAGCCGAGGGCGAGGAGTTCAAGCAGGAGGTCGCCCTGTCCGTCGGCGGCCGTCTGGGCCTCACCCTGAGCCCTCGGTTCGGCCTCGAGACTTCCGTCAGCTACGTCCCGAGCAACCTGCGGTTCACGTTCGACGACTCGGAGACCACGACCGACGCGAACCTGCTCCTCGGGACCGTCCGCGCCACCTTCCACGCCATCCCGATGACCAGTCCGGTGTGGCTGACCCTCAATGGCGGAGCGAGCCTGGTCCGGCGTGGCGGCGAGGCCTACGAGGGCGCGGAGGACCGGAGCGACATCGGCGGGGTGGTCGGCGCCACGGTCGGGTTCCGTCTCGGCAGCATGCTCAACTTCTACATCGCGGCGGAGGACTACATCTACAGCACGCAGATCGCCGATGATGAGCTGGACGGCGACAGCAGCACGCAGAACGACGTCCAGATCGCCGTGGGGTTCGGGTTCCCGGTCGGCCGCTGACGCGTCGGGCGCCTTGGACACCATGGGCCTCGCGATTAAACTGGAGCCCGGACGCTGCACTCACCGGCCGCCATACGCGAGGACCACGTGAAGTCGAGTTGGATTCTGGCAGGAACACTGCTGCTGGCGGCGCCCGCCGTGGGGATGGCCCAGCAGGCCCCGATCCTGGGCACCTGGAAGTTCGATCTGAAGCAGGGCGAGAAGAAGCAGGGCCCGCGGACCGTCATCGTGCGCCCCGACAGCAGTGCCAGCTACGGCGCGGAGACGGTTCGCTGGCGAATCGTGGGCGACAGCCTGGCGCTGGCGCTCGGCGGCGAGTGGGTGAATTACCGGCTGAAGGTGAAGGGCAGGCGGCTCACGCTCTCGGGCGGCGATCTCACCGAGCCGGTCACCTTCGAGCGGGTGGGTCCGCCATCACCACGCCCCGACACCGTGGCCGTTCCTCCCGACCCGGACACCGAGCCCATCTGAGCCTTACAGGGCGAGCCTGAGCTGCTCGCCCTCCGCCGGCTGCACCGGAATGGGCCCGAGCGGCTCGTCCTGGTCGGCGACGTGGAGCGCGCCACCGAACCCGGCCCGTCTGAGCGCCGGCGCCACGGTGGCGCGCGCGTCCTCGGCCGTGTTGCACTGCCGGCTCAGATGCGCCAGCACGACGACCCCGAGGCCCGGATGGTGCACCTCCGCCAGCAGCTCCGCCGCGGCCCGGTTGGAGAGATGCCCTCCGGAGCCCGCGATCCGACGCTGCACCACGGGCGGATAGCCGCTCGTCCTGAGCAGCACGTCGTCGTGGTTCGCCTCCAGCACGATGGCCGTGAGGTCGCGCAGCAGGTAGCGCACCGCCGCGGTAGGCCGTCCGAGGTCGTAGGCGACGCCCACCCGCGTGCCGTCGACCACCGCTACGGCCAGGGCGAGCGGCTCGGCCGCGTCGTGACTGGTGGGGCAGGCGGTCACCACGAACGGGCCGATCTCCACCTGCCCGCAGAGGCCGAGCGGGCGGTGCTCGGCGTGGCGCAGTCTCGGGCGGAGGCGGCTCCATGTGCCGGGGGCGGTGAGCACCGGAACGCCGAGGCGGCGCGCCATCCGACCCGCGCCGCAGGCGTGATCGCCGTGCTCGTGCGTCAGGACGATCGCGCCCACCTTGCCCAGCGCGAGTCCAGCCGTCTCGGCGCGCCGCTCGATCTCCTTGGAGCTGAACCCCGCGTCGATGAGGACCGCCGCGTCGTCGTGCTCGACGGCGCAGCAGTTGCCGCGCGAGCCCGACCCGAGCACGTAGAGCGCCGTCACCCGGGTATGCTCCGCGAGTAGGTACGACGGAGGGACTCCGCCCGCGCGTCCGACCATGCGACATCGCGCCTCGCGAGCACGCGGCGCGCCACCGTCAGGAAGCCGTCCTCGGTGAGTCGCTCGCCCGCGCACCCCCAGGCGAACGCCGGGACGTACCGGGCCGGCGTCGGTATGCCGAACACGTTGGCGCCCGCGCCGATCACCGAGCCGGTCGCCAGCATGGTGCCGATGGCCGTCTTCGCGTGGTCGCCGAAGAGCGTGCCCAGATTGGTGCGGCCGGTCTCGATCCGGGTGCGATTCACCTCGAGCCGGACCGGACCGTAGGTGTTCTTCAGGTTGGAAGTCGTCGTGCCGGCGCCGAGGTTCACCCAGTGGCCGACGACGCTATGGCCGACGAAGCCATCGTGTGCCTTGTTGCCGTAGCCCAGGAAGACGGTGGTCGCGATCTCGCCCCGAACCCGGCACTCGGGTCCGAACACCGATGTCTTGATGAATCCGCCGAACACCCTGGTTCCGATGCCCACGTAGGTCGGGCCCTCCAGCCTGGTCCCGCTCCGCACCTCTGCGCCCTCCTCGAGCACCACCGGACCGCTTCGCACGTCGAACACCACGCCCGGCTCGACCGCGGCGCGCAGACAGATCACGTCGGCCGGATCACCCAGCACCACGGAGCCTTCGGGGACTCCGGTGGACGGCGCCGCGCGGAAGTCGGCGCAGTCGGCCGCCAGCAGGCGCTCGAGCGCGGTCACCAGATCGTACGCGCCCCGGAGCAGGACGCCGTCCACCTCGAGCCCCGGCCCATCGTCGTGGGGCCGCTCCCAGTGCTCGCCCGGCGGGATCACCCACGCGACGGTGGCGCCGCCATGGGTGAGCCGCCGGACCGGGGCCGCGGATTCGATCGGCGCGCCAGACGGTGCGAACCACGCAGCGGCCACGATCGCCGGGCCCTCGATCGGCATGGGCGGCCGCGCCGGCGGCTCGTCGAACTCGGAGAACCCGTCGATGTGGGCGCCGAGAATCGCCGTGG
>DATABZ010000373.1:0-24859 GCA_036259315.1 Gemmatimonadales bacterium
CGGATCGTGGCGCCGAGCGGCCGAGTCTCGGAGCCGCTGGGCGGCGTGCCGAAGGTCCAGGCGGGTGGCCAGGGCGGACTGCTCGACGTCGCGATCGATCCCAAGTTCACGGAGAACCGGCTGGTGTATCTCTCCTACGCCGAGCCCGGCGAGGGGGGCGCGAGCACCGCGGTCGCGCGCGGCAGGCTGGGCGAGGGGGAGCTGGAGAACGTGCAGGTGATCTACCGCCAGGCGCCCAAGGTGGAGGGCAACGGTCACTTCGGGTCCCGGCTGGTGTTCGCGGAAGACGGCACGCTGTTCGTCACCCAGGGCGATCGCCAAGGCTACCGGGAGCAGGCGCAGGATCTCGACTCGGGCCTCGGCAAGCTGGTGCGGATCAATCCCGACGGCTCCATCCCGAAGGACAACCCGTTCACGGGCAAGAGCGGCGCTCGGCCCGAGATATACTCCTACGGCCACCGCAGCATGCAGGCGGCCGCCCTGCACCCGGAGACGGGACAGCTCTGGACCGTGGAGCACGGCGCGCGCGGCGGGGACGAGCTCAACCATCCGGAGCCGGCGAAGAACTACGGCTGGCCGGTGATCACGTATGGGCGCGACTACTCGGGCGCGAGGATCGGCGAGGGAACGACCAAGGAGGGGATGGAGCAGCCGGTGTACCACACCGCGCCCGACGGCGCGATCACCGGGTCCCAGTAGTACACCGGCTGCTCCATCCCCTCGTTCGCCGTCCCCTCGCCGATCCGGGCGCCCGAGTAGTCGCGACCGTAGGTGATCACCGGCCAGCCGTAGTTCTTCCCCGCCTCCGGATGGTTGAGCTCGTCCCCGCCGCGCGCGCCGTGCTCCACGGTCCAGAGCTGCCCCGTCTCCGGGTGCAGGGCAGCCGCCTGCATGCTGCGGTGACCGTAGGAGTAGATCTCGGGTCGAGCGCCGCTCCTGCCGGTGAACGGATTGTCCTTCGGGATGGAGCCGTCGGGATTGATCCGGACCAGCTTGCCGAGCCCCGAGTCGAGATCCTGCGCCTGCTCCCGGTAGCCCTGGCGATCGCCCTGAGTCACGAACAGCGTGCCGTCTTCCGCGAACACCAGCCGCGATCCGAAATGGCCGTTCCCCTCCACCTTCGGCACCTGGCGGTAGATCACCTGCACGTTTTCCAGTTCCCCCTCGCCCAGCCTGCCACGCGCGACCGCGGTGCCCGCGCCTCCCGCGCCGGGCTCGGCGTAGGAGAGATACACCAGCCGGTTCTCCGTGAACTTCGGATCGATCGCGACGTCGAGCAGTCCGCCCTGGCCGCCCGCCTGTACCTCCGGCACGCCATCCAGCGGCTCCGAGAGGCGGCCGCTCGGCGCCACGATCCGGAGCCGCCCTGGGCGCTCGGTCACCAGAATCCGGCCGTCCGGCAGAAAGGCCAGCGCCCAGGGATGCTCCAGGCCCGAGGCGATGGGCTCGACCGTCACCACGCCCTGGGTCGGCTCCGGCTGCGGTGAGCGCTGCGCCGGGCCGGACTGCGCGGGGCTCTGGGCGTGACACTCCGTGACCAACAGGACCATCGTGAGCCACGCGAGCACGGTCACGCCTCGCATCGCGGTCTGGGTGGATCGCATGCTGAGCTCCTTGTGTGTTTCGGGATGCCAGGGTGGAGTGTCGTCGCGCGTGGCGCGTGGGGCAAGTCGTGCGGCGCTCGTGCCCTCGACCCGAGGCAGGTGCCGCTCGTGCTCCGGCACGGCTGGAGCAGGCGCCTACTGGATGATCCGGACGGCTGTGTGCGCCGACGCAACGAATTGCACTTCCACGCCCCGAAATGTGGTTGCCAATTCTTCTGGTGGACGTACTTTCCCGGTCGTCCGTCTCACGCGCTATCGCATGCGAGGCTCCCAGCCTCGCTTCGGCGGACCAGCCCGACCGCTTCATTCATTCTCGTTGTCCAATGCGCCTGCGGCATCGGCGCCCGCTTCTCACATCCCTGACGAGGTACACATGCGGGTAGCGAACGTGTTGCGCAGTGGAAGTGTCATCGCTCTGATGGGCCTGTTCGCCTGTGGCGATCAGCAGTCGACGTCCCCGGAGAGCGACCTTCAGCAGGCCGACGCTCATGCGGACGCCAAGAAGTTGTCCGGCGGGGAAGTCACCGCGGTCAGCCCCATGCTCGGGAAGATGAACGCGCGGCTGGCCAGAGCCGGCTCGAACCTCAGGGTGGCCCGGGCGGACGTGCTGTATGGCGCGAAGGCCTACGAGGCGGCATCTCCGACGGTCCTCATCGCCAACAATCGGACGCACACCCTCGCCTACGAATGGGTGGCCGGCGACCCCCGGCGGGATGGGCGCACCGGCGTGACCTACGCCATCGATCCGGTCCTGAGAACCACCGCGTTCGGCCTCCAGAACCTTCCGGCAATCGAGGTGGATGGCGGCGGTTTCCGGGCGTCCACCCAGACGGAGCTCGAGGCGTACATCGAGGAAGCGATGCAGGCCTGGCGTGACCGCAGTTGCGCCGACGCCCCCATCCAGCGGGTGAGCGTGCCGGCCGGCACGGACCCCGATCAGCTCGACGAGTTCTTTCTCCTCGGGCAGGGACCCGGCGCCAACTATGCCCAGCCCGCGGACATCGTTCAGGCCGGATGGCTGCCGCCCGAGTTCTTCGACGCCATCGTCGAGGGTGGCGCGGACGGTATTCTGGGCGTCGCCTTCTCGTTCTGGTTCGTGGACGACCAGGGCACCGCGGATCCGAGTGACGACGTCGACACCGACATCAACGGCGATGGCAAGCTGGATACCGGCCTGGTCGAGATCTACTACAACCCTTCGTTCGTCTGGACCAATCGAGGGCATCCCGCCGGCATCGACTTCTACTCGGTGATCACCCACGAGAGCGGCCATGCATTGGGACTGGCGCACTTCGGCAAGGTGTTCGTCACCAAGAGGGATGCCGCCGACGGCATCCAGATCGCCGACGTCAAGTATGCGCCCAAAGCATTGATGAACGCGGTCTATGTCACTGGTCGTGACGAGATCGCCGGATCCGACAACGCCTCCTTCTGCCAGATCTGGGCGAGCAAGTAGCCCGCACGTTCGCACGACGACGGGGGAGCCGGCCGGCTCCCCCGTCGCCTTTTCCGGCCTGCACCGCGCATCGCTGCCCCCTACTGCGACCGCACGCCTCCCCGCATATTGGACCCATGCCTCAGGCTCCCTTCCCGAACCTGACCGTTCTCACCCATCCGCTCATCGCCCACAAGCTCTCGATCCTCCGGGACCGGGACACCAGCACCCGCGACTTCAAGCAGCTGGTGGGTGAGATCGCGACGCTGATGGCCTACGAGGTGACCAAGGATTTGCCGACCGAGCCGGTCGAGATCCACACCCCGCTCGAGCGCACGACCGGTCAGCAGGTCTCGGGGAAAAAGCTGACCCTGGTGCCGATCCTCCGCGCCGGCCTCGGCATGGTGGAGGGCATCGCGCAGCTCATCCCCTCCGCTCGCGTGGGGCACATCGGACTCTACCGCGATCACGACACCCTCAGGCCGGTGGACTACTACTTCAAGATCCCCGCGTCGGAAGTGGAGCGCGACTTCTTCGTGCTCGATCCCATGCTCGCCACCGGCGGCTCCGCCGTCGCCGCGGTCTCCGCGTTGCGCGAGGCCGGAGCCCGCCGCATCCGGTTCCTCTGTCTCGTCGCGGCGCCGGAGGGTGTGCGCCGAATGCTCGGGAGCCATCCCGACGTCCCGATCTACACCGCTGCGCTCGACCGCCAGCTCAACGAGCACGGCTACATCCTGCCGGGCCTCGGCGACGCGGGCGACCGGCTGTTCGGCACCCGGTGAGGGCCCCGTGATTCGACTCTCGTTCTACGGCGGGGCCGGCCAGGTGACCGGCTCGATGTACCTGCTCGAGGCGGCCGGCGGACGGTTCCTGCTCGACGCGGGGCTGTTCCAGGGCCGCCGCGCCGAGGCTCGCGAGCTGAACCTGCGCCTGGCGTTCGACCCGCGGCGACTCGACGGCGTGGTCCTGAGCCACGCCCACATCGACCACTCGGGCCGCCTGCCGCTCCTGGTCCGGAACGGCTTTCATGGGCCGATCCACACCACGCCGGCCACCCGCGACCTCTGCGCGGTGATGCTCCCCGATGCGGCCCACATCCAGGAGAAGGACTTCGAGTTCCTCCAGCGGCGCGACAGGGCGGGCATCCAGAGCGAGCCGCTCTACTCACTCGCCGACGCCGTGGCGACCCAGGACCTGATGGTGGGCGTTCCCTACCGGCGGATCACCCACCTGAGAAAGCACCTGGCGCTCGAGTTCCTCGATGCCGGGCATATCCTTGGCTCCGCCTCGGTGGACATCCGGATCACCGAGTCGGGCAGTCACCGGCTGGTGTTCTCCGGTGACATCGGCCGCAGCGGGCTGCCCATCATCCGCGATCCCGAGCCGCCCACCGGCCCGGTGGACACCCTCGTCATCGAGTCCACCTACGCCGACCGCACGCACGAGTCGGTGGCTGACGCGGAAACCCGACTCGGCGAGGCGGTGCGTCGGGTCGCCGCCCGGGGCGGGAAGGTGCTGGTGCCGGCGTTCGCGCTGGGCCGCACCCAGGAGCTGGTGTACGCCCTGCACCAGCTCTGGCGGGCCGGCCGGATCCCGGAGATTCCGATCTACGTGGACAGCCCGCTCGCGGTAGACGTGACGACGGTGTTCCGAATGCACCCCGAGATCTTCGATCGGCGGGAGCACATGGTAGCCTCGGAGAGCCCGCTCTTCGATTTCCCCCTGCTCCGCTACGTTCGCACGGTCGAGGAGTCCAAGGCGCTCGACCGCGGACCCGGCCCTGCGGTGATCGTCTCCGCCTCGGGCATGGCGGAGTCGGGCCGCATCCTGCACCATCTCGCCCATGCCATCGGCGACCACCGGAACCTGGTGCTCTTCGTCGGCTTCCAGGCCGAGCACACGCTCGGCCGGCGGATCCAGGAGGGCGCGGATCCGGTCAGGATCCTGGGCGACGAGTACCCCGTCCGCGCGGAGGTGGAGAGCATCAACGGCTACTCGGCTCACGCCGACCGCGGCGAGCTCCTGGAGTGGGTGCGCCGGCTCGGCGGCCCGATCCGCCGGGCCTTCGTGGTGCACGGCGAGACCGGCGCGCTCGACGCGATGGCGAAGGCTCTTCGGGAGGCGGGGGTGCGCGACGTACGCGTCCCGGCGCACGGCGAGAGCTTCGACCTGTAGCCGACGTGGCGCGCCGCCGCTCGCTTCGCTCCGTCGTTGGCATGGTGCTCTTCATCTCGGCCATCGTCTACACCGTGGCGCTCGCCGCGGTGCTGGTGACGAGCCAGCACGATCAGCGGCGTCCCGTGGACGCGATCGTCGTGCTGGGGGCGGCGCAGTACAACGGGCGGCCCTCGCCGGTGCTGCGCGCGAGGCTGGATCACGCGGTCGGCCTGTACCGGGAGGGCTACGCGCCGCTCATCGTGGTGACCGGCGGGGTTGGCCGGGGCGACACGACCAGCGAGGCCATCGTGGGTCGCCGGTATCTCGTCGCCCGTGACGTCCCGGCGGAGGACGTGGTGGCGCAGCCGGTGGGCCGCTCCACCCGCACGTCGATGACCGCGGTCGGCGAGTGGCTGCGGACTCGCGGCCTGCGGCGAGTGCTGCTGGTCAGCGACCCCTTCCACATGTTCCGGCTTCGACTGGAAGCCCGCCGCATAAACCTCGAGGCCTACACCTCGCCGACGGAAAGCAGTCCCATCTCCGCCAATCCCGTGCTCGAGCTCCGCTACCTGTTCGCCGAGGGACTGAAGGCGCCGGTCGCGTGGGCCCGGAGTCTTCCATGACCCTGCTGTCCAGCAGCCGGCTCTACTCCGGCCGCATCGTCAACCTCGACCTCGACCGCGTCCGCTTCCCCGACGATTCGGTCGGAGAGCTGGAGATGCTGCGCCACCCCGGGGCCGCCGCGGTGGTGCCGTTCCTCGACCCTTACGGAGGCGCGGATCCGCGGGTGGTGCTCATCCGCCAGTTCCGCCACGCGGCGGACGGGTACATCTGGGAGGTTCCCGCCGGACGGCTCGATGCCGGGGAGCGGCCCGAAACCTGCGCCGAGCGGGAGCTGGAGGAGGAGACCGGCATGCGCGCCCGGCGCCTGGAGCGCCTCACCACCATCCACACCACGCCCGGCTTCACCGACGAGCGCATTCACCTCTTCCTCGCGGACGGGCTGGAGCCTGGGGCGGAGCACCGGGAGGCGGACGAGTTCATGGAGCTGCACACCCTCCGCTGGTCGGAGGTGATGGGCCTGGTGGAGCGCGGAGAGATTACGGACGGCAAGACGCTGGTGAGCCTGCTCTTCGTGCAGAGCTTCCGCAGGTAGCGTGCAGCGACTGCGCGGCCTGCCCGACCCCACCCGGCCCGCGCGCCACGCCGCCCGGCGCGCCGCGCGGCGCGCCGGCGGCGTCTGGGACCGGTTCGCGGACTGGTTCAACGCGCTAGACCTCAACGAGAACACCATCCTGCTCGGCTTCGCCGTGGCCATCGGCCTGGCAGCCGGGCTCGGCGTGGTGGCGTTCTACCGGCTGATCGATCTCGCGTATTGGATCTACTATCTCACCCCCGCCGTCTTCCTCACGGCCTCGGGCATACTCGCGTATCGTCCGCTGCTCACCGGCATCGGCCTGGTCTGGGCTCATCTGATCATGCGGGGCCCGGGACGGGCACACGAAGGGCTCAACATCCCGGACGTGCAGCGCGCCGTCGCCCGCGAGGGAGGACGCCTGCCCGCTCGGCCCGCGCTGGCGAGGACCGCGGCCAGCGCGGTCACCCTCGGCGCCGGCGGAGCCGCGGGCAGCGAAGGCCCGGTCGCGGTCCTCGGCGCCGCGCTGGCCTCCTTCCTCGGCCGCGCGTTCCGCTTCGATCCGGAGCGCACCAAGGTGATGGTGGCGGCCGGCGCCGCCGCCGGAATCTCCGCCGCCTTCAACGCGCCGCTCGCGGGCGCGTTCTTCGCCCTGGAAGAGATACTTGGCTCGCTCGCGGTGGGGGCATTCCCGTCCGTGGTCGTCGCGAGCGTCGTGGCGGCCGTGGTGTCCCACTCGTTTCTCGGCAACAACCCCGCCTTCCCCATCCCCGAGGAGTACGGCTACGCGCTCCAGCGGGAGGTCTTCCTCTTCTATCCCTTCCTGGGCATCATCGCCGGCCTGGTCGCGGTGCTGTTCGTGCGCGTGTACTTCGGCATGGAGACCCTGGCGCGACGCATCGAGGGACCGCGCTGGGGCGTGGCCTTCCTGGGCGGCGTGGCGGTCGGTGTGCTGGTGCTCCTCTCCAAGGGTCTCCTCGTCGGCCACGGCCACCTGGCGGTGCACCTCGACGTCTTCGGCGGCATGTCCTGGAGCTCGCTCGCCCTGCTGGCCCTCGGCAGCATTCTGGCCACCTCCATTACGCTCAACTGCGGCGGGTCGGGCGGTGTCTTCACCCCGTCGCTGTACGTCGGCGCCGCGACCGGCGGCTCCTTCGGCGTGGCGCTTACCGGGCTGTTCCCGGACCTCGGCCTCCGGCCCGAAGCCTACGCGCTCGTGGGGATGGGCGCGGTGACCGCGGCGGCCACCAACGCGCCGATCACCGGCATGCTGCTCGTCTTCGAGATGACCAACGACTACGCCATCGTCCTGCCGCTCATGCTGGCGACGGTGATCGCCAACCTGGTGGCCCGCCGGCTGGAGCCGGACTCGCTCTACAGCGGCTGGCTGCGCCGCAGAGGCGAGCGCCTCCAGCACGGCGCCGACCGGGACGTGCTGGCGGGGCTCCGCGTGGCCGACGCCTTCGATCCCGCGCCCCACGTCGTGGGCGAGAGCGCGCCCCTGGCGCAGCTGCTGGAGCACCTGGGGCGGGACGCGTACACCGACTTGCCGGTGGTGGACGAGCACCGCCGGCTGGTCGGCATCATCCCCCTCGCCGAGCTCGGCCGTCTCGCTGGAGAGCGCAGCGAGAAGACCGCGAATCTGGTGGCCTCGCAGGTGGCGACACCCGCCGAGACGGTGGCGCCGGGCGACAGCCTGCTGCACGCGATCCGCAGGATGGGCGTACGAGGCGCGCCGTCCATTCCGGTCGTGGACCGGGCCACCGGCCATCTCCTCGGCCTGGTGAGCCGGGCCCATGTGCTGGCGCTCTACGAGCGCGCCGTGGCGGGGGGTGCCACCGGCGAACACCCCGCCGCGTTTCCACCGGCCCGCCCGCCCGCGTAGGTTTCCCTCATGCCGGTCCAGTCCTACGACGCCTTCCAGCGGTCCCTTCCCCGGGCCGAGCTCGCGGCCGCCTACTATCTCCACGGCCCCGAGGACCTGCTCAAGGACGAGGCGCTGCGCGCGCTCCTCGACCGCGCGCTCGACCCCGGGCTGCGCGACTTCAATCTCGACCAGCGCTCCGCGGGTCAGCTCGACGCCGACGAGCTGTTCGCGCTCTGCACCACGCTGCCGATGATGGCGGAGCGCCGGGTGGTGGTGCTGCGGGAGCTCGAGGCCCTGAAGCGGAAGCCCAAGGTGCGCGGGGCGCTGCTCGAGTACCTCGCCGGGCCCGCGCCCGACACCGTGCTGGTCCTCATCCAGGGCAGCAACGAAGAGGGCGAGGACAAGGAGATCGCCAGGTCCGCGGTGACGGTGCCTTGCCTGCCGCTCCCCGCCGAGCGGGTGCTCGAGTGGCTCGAGCGCAGGGCCGGAGGGCTGGGGCTCGTGCTCCCGGAGGACGCGGCGCGCCACCTGGTGCGCGCCGTCGGCGGCGAGCTCGCCGCGCTCGCGGCGGAGCTCGACAAGGTGGCGGCGCTCCCCGCCGGTGAGCCGCTCACGGTGGAGCGGATCGGTGCCCTGGTCGGCGTGCGCCAGGGCGAGACGGTCTTCGACTGGCGCGATGCCGTGATGGAGGGTCGAATCGGCCCCGCGGTCCGGCTGCTGGGGCCCCTGCTCGACCAACCGGGCAGCTCCGGCGTCAAGCTTGCAACGATGTTGGGCACCACCCTGGTCGGCGTCGGCGTGACGCGGGCCTATGCCGACCGGCGGCTCCGGGGAAAGGCGCTGGATGACGCCGTCTTCAACGCGATTCGGCGTTACCGGGTGTACGGGCTTCTGAGCTGGGGCGAGGAGAAGGCGCGGTGGATCCGCTGGGCCCCGGCCTGGCCCGGCAGCCGGGTATCGGGCGCGCTCCGGGCCGTGCTCGCCGCCGACTGCGCCCTCAAGGGCACCACCATTTCCGATGAGTGCGGCATCCTGACCGACCTGGTGCTGCGCATCGCGACCTCCGCGAGGGCGGCTGCATGAGACGACTGTATCTGTGTCTCGGGATACTGACGCTGGTGCTGGCCGGGACCACCACCCTGGCCCGGACCGCCGCCGCCCAGTCCGACCCCCGGCTCACCGCGGCCGTGCGCGCGGCCCAGGAAGGCCAGGGCGACTCCGCGCGCAGTGCCGTGGAGCGGCTGCTCGCCGCCACGCCGCCGACCGATTCGCTCTACCCCGAGATCCTCTACACCCAGGCGATGGTGGCCAACACGGCGGCCGACATGCGGCGACACCTGCAGCGCGTGGCCGTGGAGTACCCGACATCGCCATGGGCCGACGATGCGCTGCTCCGACTGGTCCAGATGGACTACGCGACCCGGAGCTACGAGGGCGCCGCCAGGAACCTGGAGCGGCTGCGGCTCGACCATCCGCTGACCCCGCTACTCGCCCAGGCAGCGTATTGGGGGGGCCGCACGTACTTCGAGCTGAAAGACACGGTCCGTGCCTGCCGCTGGCTGGCCGACGGCGTCGCTGCATCCGGGACGGACCTGGAGCTCCAACGTCAGTTGGGATTCCTGTACCAACGCTGCGCGGCGGCCGGCCGGCAGACCGTCGCTGCGGGCGACACCGCGGCCGCTGGACAGGGGCGCGGCGCCACGGGGGATGCTGGACGGCGGCCCGGCGCCTCCGCCGATACGGGGGCAGGGCGGCGGGCGAGCTCCGGCGCCGCAGCACCCCGAGCCGGTTCTCCCACCGACTCCGCAGCCGATTCTGCAGCCGCCCGCGTGGCCGACTCCCTGCCGGCTCGGCCCGCCACCCCGGCGCCGCGCTTCCGGGTGCAGGTTGCGGCTGTCGCCACGCCCGGCGCCGCCGACGATGCCGCGAGCAAGGCGGAGGAGCTCGGCTATGCCGCGGTGATCGTGCGCGAGCGCGGGCTGTACAAGGTGCGCGCCGGCGCGTTCGCCACCCGACAGGAGGCGCAGGCTGCGGTGGCCAAACTGAAGTCGGGGCTGGGGGGCAGCCCGTTCGTGGTCGCGGAGCCCTGAGGACGCGCGCCGCCGCCCTCCTCGTCGTTGTCACCGCCGCCTGCGGCGGTTCCGCTCCCGTGTCGGCGCCTGAGCCCGCGCCGACGGCGGATCCCTGCCTTCTGCCGACCGGTGTGCCGAGCGAGCTTCGCGAGCTCGTGGTCGCCGTGGTCCGGCCGGAGGACACCGCGGCAGTGGCGCGGCACCAGCCCGAGCCGCTCATTCGTCTCGACTGTACTGGAAAGGCCCGCCCGGCCGCTGCCGAGTCCTGGACCCCCGATTCCACCCGCCGCACCTGGACCTTCGTGCTGGCTCCGTCGGCGCTCGACCTCACGGCCCCATCGGCCGCCGCCGAGTGGCGTACCCGGCCGATCGCGGCGAGCACGCTGGACATGGCGGGTGTCGAGAGCGTGGTGCCCTTGGACGACCGCCGGCTCGTGGTCACGCTGGATCGTGCGTACGACTCCGTGCCCGCACTCTTCGCGGACCCTTCGCTCGCGCTGATCACGGATTCGCTCCCCGCGATCGGCCCGACATTCGTCCTTCGCCCCGCCGGCGCCGACCCGCGCGACGCGCTCGATGCCGGAGCCGACATCCTCCGGAGCGACGATCCCGCGCTCCTGGAGTACGCCCGCAGCCGCAGCGACGTCGCCGTGCATCCGCTGCCGTGGAGCCGGACCTGGGTGCTCCTCATCCCCCCGGGGCAGCGCGGCTTCGAGGACCTGATCCCGGCCGACAGCGCGTCGTTCCGCGCGGGGCTCGCGCGCGACGCGGTGCGGGTCGAGGCCCGCGCGGCCGAAGGGCCGTTCTGGTGGCGCGAGGCGGGCCTGTGCCCCGAAGACGCGCCGGCCGCCACGTCTTCGAGGCGCGGTGCGAGGGTGACGGACCAGACCTGGGCCGACCCGGTGGGCCGCGCGCTTGCCGAGCGGCTCGTGGCGCTCTCCAGCCGGCCACTGCGGGTCAGCGGCGGCCTCGACCGACGATCTCCGGTGCCGGTCATCCACTCCATGCTCGGACTCGCATATGTCCTGCCGGTGCCTCGCATCGCGCTCGCGCCGTGCCGGGAGATCGAGGGCTGGCCCGCCGGCGCGACGGTCGTACCGCTGATCGACACCCGCCACAGCGTCGTCGCGCGCCGCGGAATCCCGCAGCTCACGGTCGAGTTCGACGGCAGGCTCCGGCGCGTGGACGCACCGTGAGCTTTCGGGCGCGCCTCTTCCTCGCCTCGACCTTCGCGGTGCTGGTGCCACTCGCGGTGCTCGCCCTCGGTGTGCGCCGGGAGATGGACCGTCGTCTCGGCGACGAGGCGCGCCGGAGGGTCTCCGCAGCCGTGGGGCGGCTCGAGGCGGAGCTGTCCCGGGAACAGGACCGGGTGGCGGCGAGGCTCGCGGCGCTCGCGCGGGATCTCTCGACCGACAATCGGTTTCGGCTGGGGCTGCTCGGTGAGACCTCGTCCCGCGCTGCGGTGCTCGACTGGGCCGGCGAGGCGATGCGGCTGTCGGGGCTCTCCTTCCTCCAGGTCCAGGACAGCGCCGGGCGCATCGTGAGCTCGGGCCATTTTCGGAACGAGTATGACGAGGTGCGGCCCGAGCTGCCCCGGTTCCTCGAATCGGTTGGGTCGAGGCCCGCGCTGGTGCGCGTGCGCACCGCCGAGGCACCGCTGCTCGCGCTCGCGGCCGTCGATTCGGCCGTCGTCGCCGGCCGTCCGCTCACACTGGTCGGCGGAGTCGCCGCCGAGGAGCGATTCCTCAGGGGACTCGATCCCGACCCCGACCTGTCGGTCGCGCTCGCCGCGCCCCGTCCGGCTCCTGGACGCTCGGCGGCGAGGACGGGTGGCGAGGTCGTCGGGTCCCTGGCGCTGCCGTTCCTCGACGTGCCGGCCGGTCGCTCCGACAGTGCCGCCGTCGTGGTTACGCAATCGGGCGCCACGCTGACGGCACTGCGCCGCAGTCTCAACACCTGGGTGGCCGTCGCCCTCGGGGTGACGGCGCTGCTCGCCGTGATGCTGGCGGCCTGGCTCTCTCGGGTGCTGAGCCGTCCGCTCACCGAGCTGGCGGAGAAGACCGCGGCGATCGATCTCGACCGTCTCGATCAGGACTTCGCCACCGAGCGAACCGACGAGATCGGCGCGCTCTCCCGGCTGCTGGGCGCGATGACGGCTCGTCTGCGGGCGGCGGTCGTCGGACTCCGCGAGGCCGAGCGGCGGGTCGCCATGGGGGACCTGGCGCGCCAGGTGAACCACGACATCAAGAACGGGCTGGTGCCGATCAGGAACGTGCTGCGCCACTTCGATCAGGTAGCGCGCGAGGAGCCCGCCGCGCTCGCCACGGTGTACCAGGAGCGAAAGGGGACGCTCGACTCGAGCGTGGCCTATCTCGACACCCTCGCCCGCAACTACGCGCGACTCTCCCCCGCGGCCTCGCCGGAGCCCTGCGACGTGAACGCAGTGGTGGCCGAGGTGCTCCAGTCGTCCGCGAGTGGCGCGACCGTTCACGCGCACCTCGCGCACGGTCTCCCGCCGGCGGGCGTGGACCGGCTGATGCTTCGCCGCGTGATCGAGAATTTGATCGGGAACGCGGCCGATGCCGTCGCCGCGCGACCCGGCGGGACCGTGACGGTTTCGACCGACCAGGCGAGCCGCGACGGCAGCGGGACGGCCGTCCGGATCCACATCGCCGACACCGGGGCCGGCATGACCCGGGCGGAGCTCGACCGAGCATTCGACGACTTCTACACGACCAAGCCGGGCGGCACCGGCCTGGGGCTCTCAATCGTGCGCCGGTTGATCCTCGATCTGGGAGGCTCCTTCCGCATCGATACGGAGCCGGGCGCCGGCACCCGCGCCACGGTCGAGATCCCGGCTGCGCGGACCGGGAGGGCGGCGCGATGACACTGGTACTCGTGGTGGACGACGTCGCCCCGCTCGCCGAGCAGTACGCCTACGATCTGCGGCGCACCGGCGGCTACGAGGTGCTCACCGCCCCGGGGGGCGAGCAGGCGCTCCAGCTCCTGGCCACGGCGCCGGTGGACTGCGTCGTCCTCGACCTGGAGATGCCCGGCATGGATGGCTTCGAGGTGCTTCGCGCCCTCGAGCGTAAGGGTTCCGAGGTGCCGGTGATCGTATACACCGGGACCGGGAACTACGACCGGTGCGTGCAGGCCCTGCGGCTCGGCGCCTACGGCTTCATCGACAAGGCGGAGCCGATGGAGCGGGTGGTGCATGAGATCGAGAGCGCGATGGAGCGGAGCCGGCTCCGCTCAGAAGTCTCCGCGCTCCGGCGGCAGCTCGGCCGCGAGACCTCGCTGGCGGGCGGCAGCGCACCGATGGTGGAGCTGCGTGCGGCCATCGGCCGGATCGCGCCGGTCCCCAGCCAGGTGCTCGTGGTGGGGGAGAGCGGGACCGGCAAGGAGCTGGTCGCGCGCGACCTCCACCGGTCCGGCCCCTGTCCCTCGGGGTCGTTCATCGCCATCAACTGCGCCGCACTGCCCGAGAGCCTGGTCGAGAGCGAGTTGTTCGGGCACGAGCGCGGCGCGTTCACCGGCGCGATCGCGACACGGAAGGGGGCCTTCGAGGCCGCGGATCGAGGCACGCTCTTCCTCGACGAGGTGGGGGAGCTCCCCCTTCAGCCTCAGGCCAAGCTGCTCCGCGTGCTGGAGGAGCGGCAGGTCACGCGGCTGGGCGGGACGAAGCCAGTGACGATCGAGGCTCGGATCGTGGCGGCGACCAATCGGGATCTCGAGGCCGAGGTGCGCGCCGGCCGGTTCCGGGAGGACCTGTACTTCCGGCTCGCCGTCCACGTGATCCGCGTGCCGCCGCTCCGCGAGCGGCTCTCCGACGTGCCCGAACTGGTAGACCAGTTCCTCACCGGGATCAGTGCCCGGTTCGGCATTCGTCGGAAGAGGATCGCGCCGGACGCGCTCGATCTCCTGATGGCGTACGACTGGCGGCGGAACAATGTGCGGGAGCTGAGGAACGTGGTCGAGCGGCTGATCATCGCCGCGGACGGCGAGGTCATCGCGCCCGAGCACGTGCCCGCCGAGATCCGTGCCTCCGCGCCACCGCCGGCGGGGCCCGCAACGGGCAGCCAGAACTTTCAGGAGCTCAAGGCCGAGGCCGAGCGGCGGATCATCATATCGGCCTTGGAGCGGCACGACTGGCACGTCACCCGCACGGCCCAGGCGCTCGGGCTGGCCGATCACGCGAGCCTGCTCAAGATCATGCGTCGGCACGGGATTCGGCGGGGCGGCGAGCGAGCCAGCGGCAGCGGAGGCGATGACGGTTAACGGTTAGAGGAACATGCCGGGACAAGCTGGCAGGCATTGCCTTGAACACTCGGCCGTGTCCTGCTGGACACATACGCCTCGACCCGAGCGTGTCCGGCGGTACACAAGCTGGCGAGGTGCTATCCACTAAGCGTTTGTGAGATCATGACATAGAGAAGGAGTGCCCTCCTGGCCACCGGCTTGCCTTTACACAGGCGCCGATCCACTTCAACGCGCCCTCGGGCGCTCAGCCAGGAGGAGTTCCATGTCCGTCCGTCCCAGTCACCTCGCATTGCTCGCCGCGGCGGTCCTGCCGCTGACTACCGGCTGCGGCGACTCCAAGCGCCCGGTCAGCACTACCATCTCCACCTCCACCGCGCCGAGTTCAGGCCCAGCGGTCGATTCCGGCAGGGCGCCGGACACGGTCACCGAGACCACTGCGGCGACCGTCCCCGTCTCTTACGCGGACGCCGAGTCGGCGTACAGCACCCGGAAGTACGATGAGGCGGCCGAGCTGTTCGCCTCCTACACCCGGTCCAACCCCGACAACCCCTGGGGCCACTATATGCACGGCCTCTCCGCCTGGAAGTCGGGCGATCCGGAGCAGGCGGTGGCCAGCTTCGATGAGGCGCTCCGGCTCGATCCGCAGCATCGGAAGAGTCTGCTGAACTCGGCGCGCGTGCTGCTGGACACCGGCCGTCCTCGGCAAGCGCTGGAGCGGGTCGAGCGCGCCCTGGCGGTCGAGCCGCTCTCGGGCGAAGGCCTCAGGCTCCTGGGCAGGGTGCGGCACGAGCTGAAGCAGATCCCCGAAGCCATCGACGCTTACCAGCGGGCCATCGCGCTCGACGAGCGTGACGCGTGGGCCATGAACAACCTCGGCCTCATCCACATCCAGCAGAACCGGAGCGAGGCGGCCCTCCCGATCCTGGCGCGCGCCGTCGAGCTGCGGCCCGGCTCTCCGGTCTTCCAGAACAACCTGGGCACGGCTCTCGAGCGGACTGGTCGGTTCGCGGCAGCAAGGAAGGCATACGAGGCGGCGCTGGCGGCCGACAGCACCTACGGCAAGGCGGCCGCGAGCCTCGCCCGGGTGACCCCGCACGCCGAGAGTGACAGCACGGGCGTCGATCTCGCGTCGCTGGTGGCGGAGTTCCAGACCGAGGTAGAGCGCTGGAGGAGTACGACCGTCGAGGGCGACACGAGCACGGTGGAGGCGAGCGCCAGCGATACGGCCACAGCAGGCGACGCGATGGTCGGCGTGACCGACACGAGTGTTGCAGCCGGTACGGACGACTCAGCCCATACTGGCGACTCAGCGGCCACCGGCGCAGCGATCCATTAGGCCGGACCCGGGCGAAGCGGGCGGGCTGCTCAGCTCTCGTCCGCCCGCTTCCTCGCCATCGTCACGACCGCACGCAGCACCTGCCCGATCCGGACGTCCACGTTCCTTCTCACCGGCTCGAATCCGAAGCAGCGCACACCGAGCTCGTAGCGGCCGGGGAGGAGCTGCGGGAAGCGGAACATGTTGTGGAGTCGTTTGCCGGCGATGGTCCGCACGTCCCGCACGGGAGCACCCTCCGGCTCCAGCCACACCTCGCCGTTGCAGCCTCGCTCGCCGGTCTCGGTCAACACCGAGCCCACGACCACGCCGAAGCGGTAGCGCTCGTGCACGGGCAGCGCCACGGCATCGGGCCCGGTGGTGCTCAGCGGTCGGACGTGCCGCTCCAGTACCATGCTGGATCTCGATCCTGAGGAGCATGCGGGGAGAAGCACCGTCGCGATCGCCAGCGCGCTCGCGATCATCGGCGCCCTCGCGATCGTCACGGCCCTCGCGGTCGTCACCGCCTTCGCAGCTACCAAGGCCGCCGCCTCGGTTCCTGCCGACATCCCGCGCTTCACAGAAGACCCGAGCTGGGGTTCAGGTCGCCCTCATCGAATCTCGTGGGCCTGAGCGGTCTCACATCGAGAGCGGTCGCCGCGCCGTCCGAGATGATCTCCGCGAGCAACTGTCCCAGCGCCGGCGCGTGCATCACGCCGTGACCCGAGGAGCCGTTCACCAGGAAGAGGTTGGGGCATCCCGGGGCAGGCCCCAGGATGGCATGCTTGTCCGGAGACATCTCGTATAGGCCGCCCCAGCACGCCTTCGGATCCACCGCGGCCGCAGACAGGACGGGCACGCGGCGGTGAGCCATGGCGCTCACCTCCTGCACCCACGCGGGATCCACCGAGTCGTCGAACGGCCGTCCACTCACGCCGGGGGTGGGTCGCAGGAGCAGCACGCGTCCGTCACGCACTCGGAGATGGAAGCCGTCTCCCGCGAAGATCGTCATCGGCATGGTTTCCGGGAGCAGGTCGCATCGCACCGTGGCGGCGGCCTGGCGGCGGAGCGGCATCACCGGCAGTGCAACCCCCGCCCAGCCTGCCACCTGGGCCGCCCAGGGGCCTGCCGCGTCGACCACCGCCGCCACGCCTATCGGACCGCGCGAAGTCTTCACGGCGGAGACGGTCCCGTCCGGGCGCCGGAAGAAGCCCGTCGCGCTAGTGCCCCACTCCACCCTTACGCCGAGGCGTGCCGCGGCGGCGACGTAGCCGTCGAGAATGCGAAGCGGCCGGATGAAGCCATCCGTCGGGCAGAAGACGCCGCCTGCGATGCCCTGGGGTGCGAGTGCGGGGTTGAGCCTGAGCACGTCCTCCGGTCGCAGCTCCACTGCCTCGCCGAGGCCTTCCGCGTGCTGAACCCGCTGCGCGGCGCGGAGCTCCTCCAGCTCCACCTCGTCCGAGGCGATCCAGAGGTAGCCCGCCTGGACATAGCCGGGGTCCACGCCGGTCTCCGCGGCGAAGCGGCAGAGCTTCTCCCGCGCGAGGAGCGAGAGCCGCACGTTGATCGGCGTGCCGTATTGTGCGCGGAAGCCGCCGGTCGCGCGGCTCGTGCTCCCCTGGCCCGGCCCTCCGCCGCGATCCAGGATCACCACGTCCCGCCAGCCGCGGACGGCGAGATGATACGCCACGCTGGCGCCGATCACGCCGCCGCCGATGACGGCCACCGATGCGGTGGTCATGCCGTGAACACGTGCTCCGGATGCCTGAAGCTCTTGAACTCGAGGGCGTTGCCGCTCGGATCGAGGACGAACATCGTGGCCTGCTCGCCGGGCTGCCCCGCATACCGGATGCGGGGCTCGAGGACGAACGGCGTCCCCGCGGCCCTGATCCGCCCGGCGATGGCGTCGAACTCGCCCCAGGCCAGGATGGCCCCGAAGTGCGGCATCGGCACCAGGACGTCCTCCACCTTGCCGGTGTTCTGGGTCGGCGTCACGCTGCCCGTCGTGTGGGCGGAGATCTGGTTGCCGAAGAAATCGAAATCCACCCAGGTATCGGTGCTGCGGCCCTCGCGGCAGCCGAGGATCTCGCCGTAGAAGCGGCGGGTGGAGTCGAGGTCCCGGACGAAGAAGGCGAAGTGAAACGGTTGCGACACGGTCTCCCCTACGCTCAGAGCGAAACGTCGCGCGGCTTCCACAGCGCCGCGTCCAGGATGGACCAGAGATGGATGATCCAGCCGAGCAGGAACCACCACAGGATCGCCGCGAGCACGAACATCACGATCGCCCGCGTGAGCCGCCCTTGGATGAGCTGCCCCAGCCCCGGGATGAAGAAGCTGGCGAGTGCGGCGATGACGTTCCCCGTTGAGCCCTGACCGGCCATGTGCACCTCTCGTATCTCGCGACGTGGAGGGCGCGGTCGCCCCCTGAGTGAAGGGTTATATTCTCCAGCGTATGTCCCGCCAGTCCCCCCGATTCGCTCTCCGGCGCCCGTGAGTCGCGACCCCGCCGGCGCCTCGACCCCGCCGATGCTGAAGCACTGGCGGGAGGTGAAGGCGCAGCGCCCCGATACCATCCTCTTCTATCGTGTCGGCGACTTCTACGAGATGTTCTATCAGGACGCCGAGCTGGCCGCCCGGGTCCTGGAGATCGCGCTCACCTCGCGCGGTGACGGCGTGCCGCTCGCGGGGGTGCCGGTGAAGGCCGCGGCGGAATATCTCCGGCAGCTGGTGACGGCCGGATACCGGGTCGCGATCTGCGAGCAGGTCGAGGACCCGCGCCTCGCCAAGGGCCTGGTGCGGCGCGAGGTGGTGGAGACCGTCACGCCGGGCGCGCTCCTGGTGGACGGGTGGATTCCGGGCCGCCGGAACAACTGGATGACGGCGCTGGCGCGGGGGCGAGGCGCAGCGGGAGCGGGGGACGCGGTAGGGATGGCGGCGGTGGATCTCAGCACCGGGGAGCTCGTGCTGGAGACCATCGGCGAATCGGGCCTCGAGGAGGCGCTCTCCCGCCTCCGTCCCGCCGAGATCGTGATGCCGGCGGGCGACACCGCTCCTTCGATCCACCACGACGGCGCCCAGCCGCTCGTCACCTCGCGCGAATCCTGGGAGTTCGACGCGGAGCTCGCCCGCGAGGAGCTGATGCGACGCTTCGCGCTCGCGTCGCTCGACGGGCTGGGCATCGGCCCGCAGGACGACGCCGCGCTGGGCGCGGCCGGCGCCCTGCTCCGCTACTTGTCCGAGCTCCAGCCCGGCGGGCTCCCGCACCTCGCGCGTCCCTCGGTGCGCCGCAGCGAGGCCTTTCTCTGGCTCGACGACATGACGCGGCGGAACCTGGAGCTGGTCGAGCCGCTCCGCGCCGGCGCGCTGGGCTGTACGCTGCTCGAGACGATCGATGCCACCGTGACGCCGATGGGCGGCCGGTTGCTGCGGCAGTGGCTGCTCTCGCCGCTCCGGGAGCCGGCGGCGATCGAGGCGCGGCTCGATGCGGTGGACGTCGCCGTGCGCGACGCCCGCGGCCGGGCACGCCTGCGGGAGGCGCTCGACGGCGTCCGCGACCTCGAGCGGCTGGCCGGGCGGGCGGCGGCCGGGCGGGCGGTGCCGCGTGAGCTCGCGGCGCTGCGGGACTCGTTCCAGCGCCTGCCCGACGTGGCGGAGGCGCTCACCGCCCTCGCCGGGTTCGCGCCCCCCGACGGGCGCCGCTCGGCTCTCCTCGCCGAGACGGTCGAGGAGCTCGATCTCCTCGCCGAGCTGGCGGGTGAGCTGTGCGCTGCGCTGGAGGACCGTCCTCCCCCTGCGCTCGTCGACGGCGGGGTCATCCGCCACGGCTATGACGCCGAGCTCGACGAGCTCCGCTCGCTCCGCGACGGCGGCCGTCGCTACATCGCCTCGCTCCAGCAGCGGGAACGGGAGCGCACCGGGATCCCGTCGCTCAAGGTCGGCTTCAACAAGGTCTTCGGCTACTACCTGGAGATCACCAACGCCCACGCGGCCAAGGTCCCGGCCGACTACGAACGGCGTCAGACCCTCGCCTCCGCCGAGCGCTACGTGACGCCGGAGCTCAAGGACTACGAGGCCCGAGTCCTGGGCGCCGAGGAGCGCATGGCCGCGCGAGAGGCGGAGCTGTTCGGCGCCCTTCGCGCAGCGGTCGGCCAGTCCATTGCGCGGATCCAGAGAACGGCACGCGTGCTCGCCAGGCTGGATGTGTGGGCCGCGCTGGCGGAGAAGGCGGTAGCCGGCCGGTACGTGCGCCCGCGGGTGCACGACGGGTTCGACCTGGTGCTCCGGGAGAGCCGCCATCCGGTCATCGAGCGGATGATGGCCCGCGAGGCCTTCATGCCGAACGACGCCCGGTTCACCGCCGCCGAGCGCGTGCTCCTCGTGACCGGGCCCAACATGGCGGGCAAGTCCACCATCCTCCGACAGATCGGGCTCTGCGTCGTGCTGGCGCAGATGGGGGCTTTCGTCCCGGCGGCCGAAGCTTCGATCGGGGTGGTGGACCGCCTCTTCACCCGGGTCGGCGCGAGCGACAATCTCGCGCGCGGACAGTCCACCTTCATGGTGGAGATGAGCGAGACCAGCGCGATCCTCCACAGCGCGACCGCCCGGAGTCTGGTGCTGCTGGACGAGATCGGCCGCGGCACGTCCACCTACGACGGCGTGGCGATCGCCTGGGCGGTGACCGAGCACCTGCACGACCGGGTGGGGTGCAAGACGATGTTCGCCACCCACTACCACGAGCTGATGCAGCTGCCCGAGCGGCTGCAGCACGCGCGGAATTACAACGTCGCCGTCCGCGAGAGCGGCGACACGGTGATTTTCCTCCATCGGCTCGAGCCCGGCGGCACGGACCGCTCCTACGGCATTCATGTGGCGCAGCTGGCGGGCCTCCCCGCGGGTGTGGTGGGCCGGGCTCGCGAGATCCTCGGCACGCTCGAGGGAGAGCACCGGATGGTGCCCGGCGCGCCGCCGCCCCTGGAACGGAACCCGGGCCAGCTCGCGCTGTTCACCGACTCGCCGACGGATCCGGTCGTGGACGATCTCAGGGCACTCGACCTCGACGCGCTGACCCCGCTGGAGGCGCTGAATCGCCTGGCCGAGCTCCAGCGGCGCGCCCAGGGCACGGGAGGCGGCCAGCCGAAACCTCGGAGCGAACGATGAGTCGGAGCGCACGATGAATCGCACGGCCCGGGCGGCACTCCGCATGCCCACGGCCGCGGCGATCGTCGCGGCTGCCCTCGCCGGCCTGGCGTGCGAGGAACGGAGCGTGGGCACGGTCGCGCTGGGTGAGCACCGGCCGCCGGCCGAGAGTCCCGCCGACCAGCCGCCCGTGGCCATCAACCCGGTCACGCCCATGGTCTATCCGCCGGCGCTGCTGGAGCAGGGCATCGAGGGCCGTGTGCTCCTCCGCCTGTTCGTGGACGCCCAGGGCAATCTGGTTCCCGACTCCATTCGGCTGGCGGAGTCGAGCGGTTACCCGGCGCTGGACTCGGCGGCGCTGAGCGGCGCGAGAGAGCTGCGCTTCTCCCCGGCGCTGCGCAACGGCCGCGCCATCGCGGCGCCCTTCCTGCAGCCGATCCACTTCCGGCACCCTCGCTCGAAGAGCGACCCATGACGTCTCCACACCTGACGCCCTACGATTCGGTGCTCGGCACGATCGGCTGGACGCCCCTCATCCGTCTCGGCCGCATCGGCGCGGGACTCCGGACGCCGATCTACGGCAAGGCGGAGTACGCCAACCCGGGCGGGTCGGTGAAGGACCGCATCGGCATGGCGATCATCGAGGGTGCGGAGCAGCGGGGCGAGCTCAAGCCCGGGGGGACCATCGTCGAGGGCACCAGCGGCAACACCGGCGTGGGGCTCGCGATCGCGGCCAGCCTCAAGGGCTATCGGTGCATCTTCACCATGCCGGACAAGATGTCGCAGGAGAAGGTGCGGCTGCTGAAGGCCTACGGCGCCGAGGTGGTGATCACGCCGACGGCGGTGCCGCCGGATCATCCGGATCACTACGTGATGAAGGCCAAGCACATCGTGGAGCAGACCCCCGGCGCCGTGCTCGCCGACCAGTTCTACAACCCGGTCAACCCGGAGGCCCACTACCAGACGACGGGCCCGGAGATCTGGGAGCAGACCGGGGGCAAGGTCACCCACTTCGTGGCCGGCGCCGGGACCGGCGGCACCGTGAGCGGGGTGGCCAAGTACCTGAAGGAGCGGAACCCGAAGGTGCGGGTGGTGGCCGGTGACCCCATCGGCTCGTTGTACACCCACTATCACCGCACCGGCACGATGGGCGAGGGCCACCCGTACAAGGTCGAAGGGATCGGCGGCGACAAGATTCCGACCGCGCTCTGGTTCGACCAGATCGACGAGTTCCGCCAGGTGCCCGACCGGACCTCGTTCACCATGGCCCGGCGGCTGGCGCGGGAGGAAGGCATCCTCGCCGGCGGATCCTCGGGGCTCAACGTATGGCTGGCGCTGGAGCTGGCGCGGGAGCTGGACGACCCGGCCGCACTCGTGGTGACCATCCTCGCCGACACCGGCGAGCGCTACCTCTCCAAGGTGTTCAACGACGAGTGGATGCAGGAGAACCAGATGCTGGAGGCGCCGCGCGTCACGGTGGAGCAGCTGCTCGAGCGCCGCGCGGCGGACGCGCCCGCGCTGGTGAGCGTGGCCCCCTCCGCCGCGGTGCGGCAGGCGCTCAACCTCATGAGCACCTACGGCGTGAGCCAGATCCCCGTGCTGGAGAACGGCGAGTGCGTCGGCGCGCTGATCGAGGGCACGCTGATGACGAAGGCGCTGGGCCAGCCCGCGCTCCTCGACCGCCCAGTGCGCGAGGTGATGGAGCAGCCGCTCCCCGAGGTGACCGCCGACGCGCCGGCGGACCGGGTGGGCGCGATGCTGAGCCGCGAGAGTCCCGCCACGCTGGTGCGGAAGGACGGCAAGCTGATCGGCATCGTCAGTCGATACGACGTGCTCCAGCAGCTGATCGGGACGCGCTGAAGTGCGCGTCACCGTCCTGACCGGCGGCACCTCCTCGGAACGGGACGTCGCCATCGCCTCCGCGGTCCAGATCATCGCCGCCCTGCGATCCAAGGGTCACGAGGTAGCCGTGGTGGACACGGCACGGGGGTTCATCCCGGCATACGACGAGCCTCGCCTGCTGTCCGCGAACGTAGGGATCACACCGCCCTCGAGCGACGAGCTCCACGCCCTGGAGCGCGGGCTCCTGCTCTCCGGGCTCGGCAACCTCGCCGTCGTCCGGGATGCCGACGTGCTGTTCCTTGCACTGCATGGAGGACGGGGTGAGGACGGGACGCTCCAGACACTGTTGGAGATGGTCGGCGTCCCCTATACAGGGAGCGGACGGCTGGGCAGCGCCATGGCGATGGACAAGGACATCTCCAAGCGGCTGTTCCGCCTTGCCGGTGTGCCCACCGCCGACTGGGCCATGGCCCCCCTGCGGGTCGACGAGGCGGAGTCGGCCTTCGGCTGGCCGATCGTGGTGAAGCCCTCCAAGCAGGGCTCCACCGTGGGTTTGACGGTGGTGAAAGACCCTTCGGAGTACGAGTCCGCGGTGGAGCTGGCCTGGCGGTACGACGACGAAGTCATGATCGAACGGTTCGTTCCGGGACGGGAGCTGACCGTCGGCGTCCTCGAGGGACGGGCCCTGGCGGTCGGAGAGATCATTCCCCGGCACGAAATTTTCGATTACGAGTGTAAGTACACACCCGGGATGTCGGAGGAGATCTTCCCGGCCGACCTCCCCGACCCGGTCGCCCGGGAATGTCAGCGTCTGGCCCTGCTGGCACACGACGCGCTGAAGCTGGGTGGTTACTCGCGTGTCGATTTTCGCTTGACACCGGCCGGTGAAGCCCTCTGTTTAGAAGTGAATACGCTGCCCGGGATGACGGCCACGAGCCTCCTCCCCCAATCGGCCCGGGCGGTGGGCATAGAGTTCCCCGATCTGTGCGAACGGATCTGTCGCACCGCCCGGCAGGGCCGCCTGCAGGAACCGTCGTAACCGTACTGGGGTCTCAGAGTTAGAAGGCGGTTCCATGAACTTCGCACCCTCCAGCCGCATCACTCCCTGGGTTCTCCGGCTCATCATCGCGAACGCGGTGGTGCTGCTGTTGATGCGCACCATCTTCATCTCGCCGGCGCTGGCCTCCGCTCTGGCGTTCTCCCCCACGGACGCCCTGCGCGAGCCTTGGACCTTCCTCAGCTACATGTTCGTCCATGCCGGGCTCCTGCACCTGCTCGGCAACATGTTCATGCTGTGGGTGTTCGGCACACCGGTGGAGAACCGGATGGGGAGCCGGACCTTCATTCTCTACTACCTGCTGTGCGGCGTCGGGGCGGCGGTGTTCTCGCTGGCGCTCTCGGGGATCATGAACGTGAGCCCCTTCGTCGGCGCCTCGGGTGCGGTGCTCGGCGTGGCGCTCGCCTTCGCGATCTACTGGCCGGACGCGGAGCTGATCGTCTTCCCGCTCCCGATCCCCATCCGGGCCCGGACCCTGGTGGCGCTCCTGGTCGGGCTCGACGTCTTCTTCTACTTCCTGACGCCGGGTGACGGCGTCGCCCACCTCGCTCACGTCGGCGGCGTTCTCTTCGGCTACCTCTACTTCCGGATGCAGGGATTCTCCCGCCGAAGCCCCCAGCCGCCGCCTCGCGCGGTGGAGCGCGTGGTCATGGTGCAGTCCGGTTCCGCCGAGCCCGAGCGTCGCACGCCGGTGACGCCGGCGCGCCCCCGCCGCCGGGCCGACGCCGATCCCGTGGCCGCCGAGGTGGACCGCGTGCTGGACAAGATCTCGGAAAAGGGGATCGCGAGTCTTACGCCCGCCGAGCGCCGCTTCCTGGATGAAGTGTCGCGACAGAAGAAGGGGGAGCACTAGGCGCTACGGCGTGCCGTAGACTCTTGCTTTGCCCCGACTTCTCTCCTATCCTGCGTCTCGTGCTGATCAACCTCCTTCCCGATTTCCTCGCGGTGCTCGAGGCGCACGATCGGACCGCCGCCTATC
>DATABZ010000374.1:0-4368 GCA_036259315.1 Gemmatimonadales bacterium
GGCCGGCACGCCGATCGGCGTGCCGGCCGAACTGGAGTGGCGCAGCAGCGCTCCCGGGGTGCTCCAAGTGTCCCCGGGCGGGATCATCGATGGGATCCGGCCCGGGCGCGCCGTCGTCACCGCGTCGGCCCCCTGGGGGAAACGCGTGACTGCCGACGTGTTCGTGGTCGCGGACCTCTTCCTCGCGTCGAACCGCGGCGGTGCGGTCGGCATCTATCAGCTCCGAAGCACCGTCACCGACACCCTTCGGCCGGTTCTGGCCGACAGCTTCGCCAACATCCAGCCCGCGCTGTCCCCCGACCGTACCCGGATCGCGTTCAGCTCGAATCGCGAGGGGAGCTACGATCTGTACCTCATGGATGCGGACGGCACGGGCCTCCGCCGGCTCACGACCGAGCCGGGCACCGAGGGCGAGCCGGTCTGGACGCCGGACGGCTCGCGGCTGATCTACACCGCAGCACCGGAGAAGGGCACGTCCCAGCTCTACGTGCTCCGCCCCGGCGGCCGACCCCCGCAGGCGCTCACCACCGAACCGGGTGGTAATCACTCCCCGGCGGTCTCGGCCGACGGTCGGAGCCTGGCGTTCGTCTCCACCCGAAGTGGCAACCAGGAGATCTACCTGATGCCCGTGAGCGGCGGCACCGCCCGCCGCATCACCCGGACCGACGAGCGCGAGGCAGACCCGCACTTCCTGCCGGACGGCGATCTGCTCTTTTCGGTCGAGCGCGGTGGCCGCTCGAAGGGCTCTCGGCTCGTCAGGCTGGCGCTACCCGAGGGGGAGCTGGAGACCGTTCTGGAGACCGAGGAACCGATCGCCGGCCTTTCCGTGTCACGCGACGGCCGGCGGGTAGCCTATGTCGTCGGGCGACTGACCGACTCGGGCAGGGGTCGGGCGCGGTTCAGCCTCTACGTCCGATCACTCGCGGACGGCGGGGCCCCGGCCCAGGTGGCGCTCCGCCCCGGAGAGCACGTGCTGAGCCCGACCTTCTGAGACCGAGCCGCGGGCGGTATCGGTGAGGGCGCTGACGCTCACGGGCACGGGCGGGCTCGACCGCCTGCAAGTGCAGGACGTGCCGCCACCCGCGCTGCGCGCCGCGGACGACGTGTTGGTACGGATAAGGTGCGCGGCACTCAACCGGCTCGACCTGTGGATGGTCGGTGGCCTGCCCGGTGCCGGCCCGGTCTATCCCCACGTGGTCGGCTCCGACGGCGCCGGCGAGGTCGAGGCGGTTGGCCCCGCCGCGGGCACCTGGCGCGCCGGTGACCGGGTGATGATCAACCCCGGCACCTCCTGCGGTCACTGCGCCGCGTGCGAGGAAGGCGAGGAATCGCTGTGCTCCGGCTTCGGCCTCCTTGGTGAGCACCTGCCAGGCACGGCGGCCGAGCTGGTGGTGGTGCCCGCCGCCAACCTCGGGGCGGTGCCCGACGCGATGTCGTGGCCGGCGGCGGCGGCCTTCACGCTGGTGACGCTCACCGCCTGGCGGATGCTGGTGGCCCGCGCGAGGCTCCGTGCCGGCGAGACGGTGTTGATCTGGGGCGTGGGAGGCGGGGTGGGCATGGCATCGCTGCAGGTCGCGGTCCTGCTCGGCGCGCGGGCCATCGTGACCAGCGGCTCCGACGCGAAGCTCGAGGCGGCCGCCCGCCTGGGCGCCGTGCTCGGCTTGAACCACCGCTCGAGGGACGTCGTGGCGGAGGTGCGCCGACGGACGGCAGGACGCGGGGCAGATGTCGTGGTGGACTGCGTCGGCGAGGCCACCTGGACCAACTCCCAGCGCGCGCTCCGCCGCGGCGGACGCCTGGTGGTCTGCGGCGCCACGACGGGTCCCTCCGTGTCCCTCGACCTCAGGCGGCTCTTCTGGCACCAGTGGAGCATTCTCGGCTCCACGATGGGGAGTCGTCGGGAGTTCGCGGAGATCGTCCGACAGGCGCACGAGGGGAACCTCTGGCCTGTGGTGGACAGCGTAGTGCCGCTGGCGGAGGGCGCCGCGGCCTACGAGCGAATGCAGCGGGGGGAGCAGACCGGCAAACTCGTAATCGAGGTATCGCCGTGAACGAACTCTACGAGCGTCTCCTGATCGGAGCGGAGCAGATCGGCAGTGTGGTCCCGGCCCTGGTTGGGGCCGCCGTGATCCTGCTGACCGGCTACTTCCTGGCGCGGCAGGTCCAACGCTGGGCCGACGACACGCTCAAGAAGGTGGACTTCAACCGGATGGCCGCGGCCGGCGGGCTGGACGAGGTTGTGGGGCGGACCGGCTCGCGGCTCGATCCGGTACGCGCGCTCGCGAAGCTGGTCTTCTGGCTGGTGATGCTGGTAGTGATCCTGCTCGCCAGCACCGCGCTCGGCCTGGAGAGCATCAATCAGATGTTCGGGATGATGCTCGCCTTCATCCCGACGCTGATCGCCGCCATCGTCATCGTCATTCTCGGGATGATCGTCGGCGAGTTCGTCCGCGGGCTCATCCTCGCCTCCGCCGGCGGGGTGGCGGGCGTGCCGACGGTCGCCAAGATCGCCAAGGGCGCGGTCATCATCATCGCGCTGTTCATGGCGCTCCAGCAGGTGGGCGTGGCCGAGGAGATCGTGACCGCGGCGTTCACGCTCATCCTGGGCGCCGTCGCTCTGGCCGTAGGTCTCGCGTTCGGCCTGGGCAATCGGGAGCTCGCCGGTGAGATCACCCGGCGGTGGTACGAGGAAGGCCAGCGCCGGGACCGGCGTCGCACCGACCGTCAGGGGCCGAACACCCCGCCCGGAGGTGAGCCGCCGATTCTGGACTGAGCGCCCGACGTCACCCGGGCCGAAGGAACGCTCGGCATCATCCCGAGCGGGATGACCTCTCTGGGTCCTCGCCGGCTACTTCAACCGGAATCGTCCTACCGTTCTGGTCCCGTCCTCGTTGCGAAGCGACGCGTAGATCGCGCCGCTCTCGCCGAAACCGGCCAGGGTCGCACCCGAGGGAAACGCCACCTCCCGCTGCCACGCGCCCTGGCGATCGTACACGTCGTACACCAGCTGGGCTCCCTCCTGCGCGCGCGGCCGCTGGAGCCACACCTCGCCGGTCGGGCTGCTGAGCGCGAAATCGAACGGGGGCTTGGTCTTCGCAAAGGGGTACTCGATCGGCAGCTCCTGCGGCATCCCGTACTGCTTGCCCTGCTCCCGGACCTGGGCCAGCACGCGGTCTCTGTCCGCCTGGGTGACGGGCAGCGCCTGGTACTCGCGGCTCGTCCCGTGACGCCAGCTGCCGTCGGGCGAGCGCCAGTCCACCCGGTTCTCGCGTCCCCGTGCCACCCAGGCGCTGCCATTGGGCAGCACCCCGAAGAAGTCGTTCGGCGCAAACACCGTCGCCGCCTCCTGCACCTGCTCCCCGAACTTCGCCTTGCCGAACTGGGGCGCCGCGAGCTTCGCCACGGTGTCCACCGCGCGACTCGCCAGGTCGATCCGAAGGACCGGCACACTGTCCGCTCGACTGACTACGCCAGGCTCGAGGGAGAGCATCGTCTGATAGTCGATCTTGTAACCGTGCCCGACGGTGTCGTACACCAGCACGGGGGCGGTCCCGGCCACCGGGTCGATCGGGAGCACGCGCAGGGGCTCGCCGCCCCGGCTCCAGAGCGTGGTGCGCAGCGCGCTGAAGTCCACCAGTGCGATGGTGTCGCCCGCCAGCCTGGCGACCCAGCCGGGGAACTTGTACTCGCCCGGCGGCGCGTCGGGCTCGATCGTCTCCACGCGTCTGCCGAGGGTATCGAGCTCGCCGCCGTCGAAGCTCCCGGCGAGGAACAGCTTGTCGCGGGTGTCGGCGAACGCCACGCGCTCACGGTCCAGTTCGACGACGTTGCTGATCTGGCCGAAGCTGCCGGGCAGCTTCGCCTCCAGCTCCAGCCCGAGATCTTTCTGGCTCTCGCTTTCGACGTCGGAGCATCCGGCGAGCGCGATCAGGGACAGGGCGCAGACTGCGAGAACCGACTTCATTGACTGCCTCCGGAGGACGAACGGGTGATCGCCGACGGAAGGGAGAACCCGATGAAGCGAGTGCCGTCGGACACTCGTTCGGCCACCAGGACTTCCCCCGCCCCGACAGCGACGATCCGTCCCTGACCCGGTACCCTGACCTCCCTGATCAGGTGCCCGGTGCGATCCACCTCATGATAGCGACGTGCCGAGTCCGCCGGGGCACGGCTCTTCTCGAGCCAGACGGTTCCGGCAGGCGAAGTGAGCCCGGTTTCGAACGGCGGCTTCACCGCGGCGAACGGCAGCTGTTCCGCGGTCGCGCGTAGCTCGGGAGGGAACTTGCGATAGAACAGCTCCCGGTCGTACTGAGTCACTTCGAGCACCCGGTCCGGCAGCGGCTCCCCCTCGCTCCACGTGCCGTCGGG
>DATABZ010000375.1:0-5714 GCA_036259315.1 Gemmatimonadales bacterium
GTCCTCGGTGCCCTCGGTGCCTCTGTGGTGAATTCCTCTCCAAAGCCCACCTCAGCCTACGCCAGCATGCCCCGATCGGGCGAGGACGGCACCGCAACCTCTCGCCGCGGCATCCGCCCGGCGAGGTACGCCGCGCGCCCGGCGTCCACCGCGTGCCGCATCGCCCAGGCCATCGTGACCGGATCCCGGGCCTCGGCGAGCGCGGTGTTCATCAGGATACCGTCCACGCCCTGTTCCATCGTCAGGCAGGCGTCCGAGGCGGTGCCCACGCCGGCGTCCACGATCACGGGGACCTCGAGTCGCCGCTTGATCGTGCGGATGGAGTACGGATTCAGGAGGCCGAGGCCGCTGCCGATAGGGGACGCGAGCGGCATCACCGCCGCGCAACCGGCTTCCTCCAGCCGGAGCGCCGTCACCAGATCGTCGTTGGTGTACGCCAGGACGGTGAAGCCGTCCTTCACCAGCTCCCGCGTCGCCTCGAGCAGTCCGGCGGTGTCGGGCAGCAGGGTCTCGCGGTCGCCGATCACCTCGAGCTTCACGTAGTCGTTGAACCCCGCCTCGCGGGCCAGCCTCGCGTAGCGGATCGCCTCGTCGGCGGTGTAGCAGCCGGCGGTGTTGGCGAGGAGGAAGAACCGCTCCGGGCTCAGGTGGTGGAGGACGCCTTCCTCCTTGCTCCGGTCCAGATCGACGCGGCGCACCGCCACGGTCACGATCTCCGCGCCCGAGGCCTCGATGGCCTGGACCATGTCCTGGTTCGTGCGGTACTTGCCGGTGCCCACCATGAGGCGGGACCGGAAGCTGCGGCCGCCGATCGTGAGCGGGGTATCCAGCAGCTCGGTCGGTGCGAGTGTGGAGGTCATTGAGCCAAAGATAAAGGGTCCCGAGGCCCTGGGCGGGCGCGACGCTCAGCCGCCACCCACGAAGTGCACCAGCTCGATGGCGTCGCCCTCCGCCAGCTCGGTCTCCCCCAGCCTCGGTCGGCGCACGATCTCGCGGTTGCGCTCCACCACCACCGTGCGCGGGTCGAGCCCGAGGTGCTCCAGCAGGTCCAGCAGAGTGGCCGGGCCCGACACCTGGCGCTCCTCGCCGTTCACCACGATGTGCAGGTCGCTCATAACGTCTCGCTCCATGGCGCCAGCAGGGCCAGCGCCGCCGCGGCGGGGTCCGGCGCCCGCCACAGCGCGGCGATCGCTGCCACGCCGTACGCACCCTGGTCGCGGACCACGGCGGCCCGGGCAACGTCGATTCCACCGACCGCGATCACCGGCAACCCGAAGCTCGCGGCCTCCCGCACCAGCTCGGGGCCCGCGCCCGGACGCCCGGGGTGGGAGGCCGTCTCGAAGATGTTGCCCACCAGCAGATAGTCCGCCCCTTCGCCCGCCGCCTCCTCCGCCTCCTCCGCCGAATGCACCGAGCGCCCGATCCAGCCTCTGGGAAAAGAAGCCCGGGCATCGTCCGGCCGCAGGTCGGTGGCGCCGAGCTGCACGCCCTGGGCACCGACGGCGCCGGCGATGTCCGGGCGCGAGTTGACGAAGACGGCGGCCTCGGGAGGCCGCGTCAGCGCGGTGAGCCGGAGCGCCACCCTGGCCAGCGCGGCCCCGCCCGCCGCGCGATCGCGCGCGTGGAGCGCGACCGCGGACCCGGCCGCCGCGATCGCCGCGGCGCGGACCGGGAAGTCCTCCGCGGCGAGGACGGCCGCGTCGGTGATGGCGTGCAGCCGCGGCAGCGGCCTCATTCGAACCGGCTCCCCGCCGCGATTCCACGGCCGCGCACCCATTCCTCTACCATCAGCCGGTTGCGCCCCGCGGGCTGCACCTCCCGGACCGCGACGGCGCCGCTGCCGCTCGCCACCACCAGCCGATCCGACGCGGCCAGAACGGTGCCCGGCTCGCCGCTGCCCACGGCCAGCATGGCGCCGAACAGCTTCACCGGAGCACCATCGAGCGCCGTCCAGGCGCCGGGCACGGGGTCGAAGGCCCGGATCTGGCGCTCGACGAGGACCGCCTCCCGGGCCCAGTCCAGACGCGCCGTATCCCGGGAGACCTTGGGCGCGAGTGTGACCCTGGCTTCGTCCTGCGGCTGCGGTTTCACCGACCCTGCCGAGAGCAGCGAGAGCGCCTCCACAAGCGCGGTGGCGCCCAGCCCCGCGAGCCGGCTGGTCAGGCTCCCACCGGTCTCGTCCTCGGCGATCGGGGTGGACACCCGGTGGAGCACGGGGCCGCTGTCGAGCCCCTCCTCCATGCGCATGATGCTGATGCCGGTCTCGCGGTCGCCCGCGAGGATGGCGTGCTGGATCGGCGCGGCGCCGCGGAAGCGCGGGAGGAGCGAGGCGTGGACGTTGATCATGCCGCGCGCGGGAACGTCGAGCACCTCGCGGCGCAGGATGTGGCCGTACGCCACCACCACGCCGAGGTCGGGCTCGAGCCGCTTCAGGGCGGCGAGAAAGAGGTCACCGACGGGCCGGGCCGGCTGCAGCACGGGCAGCCCGGCTTCGAGCGCGGCGACCTTGACCGGGGGTGCCACGAGGGTGGAACGGGAACGGCCATGGGGCTTGTCGGGCTGGGTGACGACGCCCGCGACGGTGAAGCGCTCGCGGAGCAGGGCGCGGAGCGAGGCGACGGCGAACACCGGCGTCCCGAAGAAGACGATCCGCATCAGTCGGTCGGGGCCGACTCCGCCTCGACCTCCTTGATGTATCCCGTGTCGTCCTTGTGCTCCCGGCGCCAGCGAGCCAGCAGCATCTGCCGCCTGATCAGGCTCAGGTGGTCGAGGAAGAGAATGCCGTCGAGGTGATCGATCTCGTGCTGGATCGCGCGGGCCTTGAGGCCCGTGGCGTCGCGCCGGTAGCGGTTGCCCTCGAGATCGGTCGCTTCGAGCACCACCCGCTCGGCGCGGGTCACGTCGCCGTAGATGTCGGGGATCGAGAGGCAGCCCTCCTCGGCGGAGGCCTTGCCCTCGCTCTCGAGGATCACCGGATCGATCATGACGAAGCGATCGCCGTCGGCGTCCACCACCGCCACCCGCCGCGCCACGCCCACCTGGTTGGCGGCGAGGCCCACGCCGCGGGCCGCGTCCATGGTCTCGAACATGTCGGCGACCAGGCGGCGCACCTCCTCGTCCGGCGTGCCGATCTCGTCGCTCCGGCGGCGCAGCACGGGGGAGCCCAGCAGGTGCAGCGGCAACAGGCTCATGCCGTGGTCGCCCCCGGGGCCGCGGACCCGCCGATGCGGACGATGCGCGAGCGCTCGACCACGACCGTGGCCGTGCCGGTCTCCAGCGTCACCCTGGTCTCCTTCACGCCTTCGGTCTCCACTTCCTTGATGTCACGCACCTTGCCGACGAGACCCCCGCTGGTCATCACCTCGTCGCCCTTCCTCAGGTTGGCGAGCAGCGCCGCGTGCTTTTTCCTCGCCTGGCTCGAGGGCCGCAGAATGAGGAAGTAGAACACCAGGCCGATGGCCGCCATCTGGAGCACCAGCACCATGAGGCTGGACCCGGAGCCGGATTGTGCCTGCAGCATGTGTTGCCCTCGTTGCAATTCAGCCGGGCGACGCCCCGTTGCGCACCCTGGCGAGCCACTCCTGCCGCCACTGCTCGAAGGTTCCGTCCAGAATCCGCGCCCGCGCCTGCTCGCCGAGCCGCACCAGGAAGCGGACGTTGTGGATCGAGACCAGCCGCAGGCCGAGGATGTCCTCCACCACGAACAGGTGCCGGAGGTAGCCCCGCGGGTACGTCGTGCAGGTCTCGCAGTCGCACTCCGGATCCAGCGGCTCGGTGGAGCCCTTGAGCGCGGCGCCGCGCACGTTGAGCCGGCCGGTCGGCAGCCACGCCGTGCCGTGTCGGCCGTTGCGGGTGGCGGCGACGCAGTCGAACAGGTCCACACCGCGCGCAATGCCCTCGAGCAGGTCCGCCGGAAATCCGACACCCATAAGATAACGGGGGACCTCCCGGGGCAGTCCCGGGTCGAGCAGCTCCAGCACGCGGTGCATCACGGGCTTCGGCTCGCCGACCGAGAGGCCGCCGATCGCGATCCCGGTCCAGGGGCCGCGCGCCAGCGTGCCCTCGAGGGAGCGGAGCCGGAGATCGTCGTGCGTCCCCCCCTGAACGATGGGCCAGAGGGTCTGTGCCCCGTCCAGCTCATCGTGCCGGCGGCGGCATCGCTCCAGCCACCGGAGCGTGCGCTCCATCCCTTCGCGTGCCAGCTCGTAGGACGCCTGTCCGGGAACGACGTGATCGAAGGCCATGGCCACGTCGGCGCCGAGCGCCGACTGGATCTCCACCGCGCTCTCGGGCGTCAACACGCGCGTGGTGCCGTCCACGTGGCTCTGAAAGGTGACGCCGTGCTCCTCGATCCGTCGGAGGCCTTCGAGGGAAAAGACCTGAAAGCCGCCCGAGTCGGTGAGCATCGGGCGGTCCCAGGTGGTGAAGCGGTGCAGCCCGCCCATGGCCTGCACCACCGCCTCGCCGGGGCGGATGTGCAGGTGGTAGGTGTTGCCGAGGATGATCTGCGCGCCGGTGCGCCGCACCTCGGCGGCGCTCAGCCCGCGGACCACGCCGTGAGTGCCGACCGGCATGAAGGCGGGGGTCTGGACGGTGCCGTGGGGGAGAGTGAGTGTGCCGGCTCTGGCGGCGCCCTCGGTGCGCTCGAGGGTGAACTCGAACATCAGGTCGGGAGCGTCATGCCGAGTGGCCGGCCGCTCCCGCCGCCGCGAGCACCCGCTCGATCTGCCGCCGGTGCACCAGATCGTGCGCCGCCATCAGCTTCGTCAGATGCGCCAGGCTCTCGGCGCCCCGCTCGCTGTGCATGCCGACCCGCTCCAGCTCGGGCGGGCCGAGCTGCCGCAGCACCCTGAGGTTCGCGCTCCGGAGCACGCCGAGCTGCGCGAGCGCCTCCGGGAGCGGCACTTCCGGGTAGCGGAGCACCGTCGCCCAGCGGTCCTGGTCGTAGCCCTGGAGGGCCGGCCGATCCTCGGTGAGGATCATCCGCGTCCGGAAGCCGAACACGAGGTCGGAGTCCGCCAGGTGCTGGACCACGTCCGCGGCCGACCACTTGCCCGCGGCCTCCGGACGCCGGATCGCGGACTCGGGGACCCGCTCGAGCCGGCGCTCCAGCCAGCCCGGCAGCTCCGACAGCACCTGCAGCGGGTCGAGCTCGCCGAGGACTTCCAGCAGCGCCCGTACGTAGCCGTCGGCGGCGGCCGCGGCGCTCCGCGCCGGATTGGAAAAGGTCACGTTCGCGTCCCGACAACAGGATCACGATGGCGTCTCACGGGATCACGATCGTCTCTCACAGGATCACCATCGCGTCACCATAGGAATAGAAGCGGTAGCGCTGCGCCACCGCGTGCGCGTACGCCGCCTGGATCAGCTCGCGTCCGGCGAAGGCGCTCACCAGCATGAGCAACGTCGAGCGGGGCAGGTGGAAGTTGGTGAGCAGCCGGTCCACCACGCGGAAGCGGTAGCCGGGCATGATCATGAGCCGGGTCTCCCCGGCCCCGGACCGCACCATGCCGCGCTCGTCGGCCGCACTCTCCAGCGCGCGGACCACGGTGGTGCCGACCGCCCAGATCCGCCCGCCCTGCTCGCGCACCACCTCCGTCAGTGCCGCGAGCCGCGGGCTCACCTCGTACTGCTCCGGGTGCATCGCGTGCTCGCGGGGGTCCTCCACCTCGACCGGCTTGAAGGTGCCCGGCCCGACCTGGAGGTCGAGGCCG
>DATABZ010000376.1:0-18712 GCA_036259315.1 Gemmatimonadales bacterium
GCCACGCAGGGCGGCACGGCCGTGGAGGGCGGCGCCACGGCGCGAGGCGGCGCAGTCGTCGAAGGCGACCTGCCTCCGCTCCCCGACAGCGCGGGCTGGGGCGTGCACGTCCTCGCGGCGGCGCGTGACCCGGGAGGCACCCTCTGGGTTGGTACCTACGGCAAAGGGATCTATCGCCTGCCCCCGGACGGAGGCTCCTGGCAAGTCATCCGGAGCGATACGACTGCCGGGGCGCTCTCGTGGGACTTCGTGCATGCGTTCGGATTCGGGCCGCGGGGTCAGATCTGGTATGGGACCGTCGGGAATGGCTGGGGCCTCTCTCGTGATGGCGGTCGGACCTGGAAGACCTGGACCTACGACCAGCTCGGCCCCGAGTGGCAGTACGTCGCCGCAGGCGGCATCGCCACCCGCGGCGATACCACGGTGGTCGCGACCGCCGATGGGCTCCAGATCACCACGGATGACGGCGAGCGCTGGACCGCGGTCGTGGACACAACGGGTCCTTCGGCGAAAGGCCCGGCGGACACTGCCATTGCGCTCCTCGCGAACGAATACGTCCGCCGCATTGCGGCGGACGAGCGCGGCTGGCTCGTCTCCACGCTTCACGGCACGCAGCGGCTGCGGCACACCACGAAAGGATGGATCGCGGAGCACGTGGAGCGGGCGGCGTTCCCGGCCCACGACTCGGTGGCGGTGGACGGGCGGACTTACCGAGGAACCCCCTGCGGTCTCCATCCATCGAACGGGCGGAGCGACTGCCTTGGCGGTGAAGCGCCCGTTGCCGGAGACCCAGCCGAGCCGCTCACCCTCTGGCTCCGGCGGCCCATTGCGCCCCGGGACAATCACTACATCGACCAGACGTACCGATACGGCTCGACGATGGGCGGCAACTTTCAGCAGCATCAGGGTGTGGAGTTCAACAACCCCGATGGCACCAGGGTGCTCGCGGCGGGCCCTGGCACGGTGGTGTTCGCGGGGAAGGCCGAGGCCGGCGCGCTGACAGTGAGCATCCGGCACGACACCACGGTCACGAGGGACGGCGTCGCCTATCGACTCTTCTCCACCTACTACCACAACAGCGCGCTGGCCGTGCGGCCCGGAGACCGCGTGCGCACCGGGCAGGTGATCGCTCGGGTAGGCAATACCGGGCGCGCGACGAACGACCACCTGCACCTCGAGCTCTCCGCCTCTCCCACCGACTCACTCGGCGCCATCGTGGATCCGGAACAGCGCTTTCCGCCGTACACCACGAATGCCGAGCTGTGGATCGAGCCGCTGCCCGGGACCGGGATCGTCGCGGGTCAGGTGTTCGGCCCGGCGGGAGAGCCGGTCCGACAGGCCCGGATCTACGGCCTGGTGAAGCCGGAGCCGCGGGAGACGCCGTTCTCCTTCGCGGAGACCTACGGGGACAAGGGGCACTCGCACCCACTCTACGGCGAGCACTTCGCGGTGAGCGACGTCCCGGCGGGTACGTACGTCATCGGGACCGCGATCGCGGGGAAACGCGTGCTCCGCCGGATCACCGTCGAGCCGCGCAAGCTCACCTGGGTGGTGTTCTCCCCCTGACGATCATCGACCGCTGATGTTCATCGAGCTCACCGACCATCTCCGCTGCCCCGCGGATCACGAGGAGAGCTACCTGGTACTGCTGCCCGAGGAGTTACGTGAGCGCTCGGTGCGAGCGGGGCGGCTCGGCTGCCCGGTCTGCGGCCGCACGTACGGTGTCGCGGAAGGAGTGCTGGATCTCGGCGGCCCGCGCGAGCCGCCGCCGCAGGAGACGCTCCTCACGCCCGACGCGCTCACCGCCCTGGTCGGGCTGAGCGGACCTGGGGGCTATCTGGTGCTGGTGGGGCGGCCGGCGTCCGGTTGGCGGCAGGTGGCGGAGCTGAACCCGGGAGTGGGGCTGATCGCGGTCAACCCGGATCCGGAGGTAGTGGACGAGCCGGGGATCAGCGTGCTCAGGAGCGGCGTGCTGCCGCTCCGGTCGAGGTCCATGCGCGGCGCGGTGCTGGGGCGCCCCTTCGCCGAGGACTCCGAGTGGATCGCCGAAGCGGCGAGGGTGGTGCTCCCCGGGCTCCGCATCGCCGGTGAAGGGAGAGTTCCCGATCCGGCGCAGCTCGATCTCATGGCCGCAGCGGGGGGCGCCTGGGTGGGCTCACCGCACCGCTGATCAGCGTCCGCGGCGGGCGAAGCGGGTGATGAGGACTACGGCCAGCACGATGCCTGCTGCCACTCCGGCGATGATCTCCAGGCCCACGGGACGCTCCGGTGCGAGTGTTCCTGCAAAGAACGTCCGCTCCGGTCCGCGGCGATGTGAGCCGACTCACGCTCAGGTCTCGCGGTAGAGCGCCTCGATTGCCGCCCGGTGGTGCTCCTCCACGACCCTGCGGCGCACCTTGAGGGTCGGGGTGAGCTCTCCGGCCTCGACGGTGAACTCCTTCGACAGCAGGAGCAGCTTCTTCGGCATCTCGAACTGCGCCAGATCGCGCAGGGTCATCCGGACCTCCCGCTCGATCTTCTGCCGCACGTCCGGCTGTGCGAGCAGCTGCTCGAGATCGCCGTCCGGCAGGCCCTTGTGCTCGGCCCATCCCTTCACCTGCGTGACATTGGGCACGACCAGCATGATCGGGAAAGGGCGGCGGTCGCCGATCATCACGGCGGTCGAGACGAACTTGCTGCTCTTGGCCAGGTTCTCGATCGGCTGAGGCGCGATGTTCTTCCCTCCGGCGGTCACGATCAGGTCCTTCTTCCGGTCCGTGATGCTCAGGAAGCCGTCCGCGTCGATCGTGCCGATGTCCCCGGTGTGGAACCAGCCCTCCTCGTCGATCGCCTCCGCGGTCGCTTCCGGCTTGTTGAAGTAGCCGCACATCACGTTGGGGCCGCGGGTGATGATTTCCCCGTCGGGCGCTATCCGGATCTCGACGCCGGGGATCGCCTTTCCGACCGAGCCCAGACGGTGGTTCTGGAAAGTGTTGACGGCCATGACCGGAGAGGTCTCGGTGAGCCCGTAGCCCTCGAGGATGGGCAGTCCCGCCGCGTAGAAGAAGCGAGCGATGTCGGGCGAAAGCGGAGCGCCGCCGGAGATGAAGAACCGGATGCGGCCCCCCGTTCGGGCCCGGAGCTTCGCGAACACCAGTCGGTCCGCGAGTGCTCGCTGCAGCCGGAGCCCCGCGGAGACGCGTCGGCCCGCGATCGTCTCCTCGGCCCAGCGCTCACCGACCTGCCGCCCCCACGCGAAGATCCGCTTGCGGAGCGCGGACGAGGTGCGCACGCTGTCCAGCACCCGCGCGTAGATCTTCTCGTACAGCCGGGGCACCGAGGCCATCAGGTGCGGACGGACCTCCAGCATGTTGGCGGGGACGGTGTCGATGCTCTCCGCGTAGTTGATGACCACGCCCGCGTGGAACATGCAGTAGTGGCCGAACATGCGTTCGAAGATGTGGGAGAGGGGAAGGAACGAGAGGCACTCGTCTTCGGCGGTGAAGCTGAAGAGGTCGACGGAGGTCGTCACGTTCGACGCGATGTTGCCGTGCGACAGCATCACGCCCTTGGGGTCCCCCGTGGTGCCCGAGGTGTAGATCAGTGTCGCGAGCTCGTCGGGGGCCGCCTCGAGGGCGGCCGAACGCCAGTCGGGATGCCGATCCCGCGCGGCTCGTCCGCGCTCGAGCACCTGGTCGAAGCCGAGGACGCCGGGCCCCGTCACGCCCGGGTCGTACGCGATCACGTGCCCGAGCGCCGGCAGCCGGCCGCGGAGGCTCAGCACCTTCTCCAGCTGGGCGGCGCTCGAGACCAGGACGACGACCGCCCCGGAGTCGCGCAGGATGTACTCGGCCTGGCGAGCCGGCAGGGTGGGGTAGATCGGCACGTCGGCGGCGCGGGCAGCGAGGCAGGCGTAGTCGGTGATCGCCCACTCGGGACGATTCTCGGACAGGATCGCCACGCGGTCTCCCCGACGCACGCCAAGCTCCTGGAGCCCGATGCTGAGATCGTGCACTCGTTCGGCGAGGTCGCGATAGCCGATGTCGGTCCACCGTCCCCCGTGCTTGGCTCGGAGGGCCACGGGTCGGTGGCCGAAGCGCTCCAGCGCCTCGAAATAGAGCTGGTTCAGCGTCCTTGGCGTGGGGCCTCCTACTGGAACAGCAGGATGAAGCGCTGGCCAGAGCCGGGCACCGGGGTGCCGCGAAGCCGGTTGGCCCTGACCTCGACGATGGCGGTGTCCGGGGGGATCTGTCCGGCCACCGCACCGACCACGACTTCAGCGATGCCTTCGGCCGAGGTGTCCAGGGTGTCCCCCTGGACGCCGCCGGCCAGCTGGACGACAGGCAAATCGCCTGCCACCGGTCGCGTGATCTCGAAGATGACCGGATGCTCGCCGACCGGACCTGCCGGGGACCGGCTATCCAGACGTACGGTGAGGGTAGGCGTGACGGGAGGATCTACGCCGGAGGGAATGGAGAAGACGGAGTCTCCGACGATTACGATGGTGTCGGGGCGCGCCTGCACCGTGAACTCGACCGACTCGGATGCCAGCGATCCGACCGAAGCCTGCACCTCCGCGGTGCCCGCCTGCACGGCGGTCACGATTCCTGCGGCATCCACCGCCACCGCGGCGGTACTGGCGCTCCAGGTGATCGCGGCGTCCACGACCTGACCGTCGGCGTCCAGTGCCCGGGCGGCGATCTGGACCTGCTCCCCTACCTCGAGGGTTCTGAGCTCGGAGCCGGGAACTTCGATCTCCAGTGCCACCACGCCACCTTCGCCTTCGTCGAGACCACTACAGGCAGCCGCCGCGAGGAGCGACAGCAGACCGGCCCACCGCCTCACAGCGTCTCCCGCGCCGGGCTGCTCGCGATGTCGCGGAGGGCGCTCTCCGCATGGCGAATCCAGCGCTCCGCATCCGGGCCCTTGGGCGGCCGAGCCAGGAACGCCCGTAGATGCTCGGCGGCCTGCTGGGCGTCTCCTCGCTTGATGAGGAGGAAGGCGACCCCGTAGTGGGCGCCCACCAGGCTCGAGTCCAGCTCCAGCGCCCGCTTGTAGTGGCGGATGGCTTCCTCCGGCTGTCCCGTCTTGGTGAACGCGATGGCCATGTTGAGGAGGATGCGCGAGTCGCCCGGGTTGTCCCGAAACGCCAGGCGATAGGAGGTGAGCGCCGCCTCGAAGTCGCCCTGGCGCTCCAGCGCCAGTCCCTCGTTCAGGTAATCCAGCCGCTGCGGCTGCAGCGTCTCGCGGGATTCCTTGCCTAACATGCGTCTCCAGAAACTCATGGGACGGTGCTTCTCCGAGCAAAGTCGAACGGGGACAACGCGTTGGGCGTACCGCGAATCTAGCGGTCGCCTGCGGTGCCCGCAACGCGCGTTGCCGCGTCTGCGGAACCGGCGTAGGTTGGGAGCAGCTCAAGCCGGAGTCGTGCATGCGCCGCAGCCAACCGCCCGCATCCAAGGGCGTACTCGAGGTGGATTGGCCGTTCTTCGGCGAGCTCTGTCGCGCCCTCGCCCTCCGGGTGGCGCGGGAGTACGACCCGGAGATCGTGCTCGGCATCGCCAAGGCGGGCGTGATTCCCGGCGTGGTGGTCGCCTCCATCCTCCAGACCGAGTTCAGCTCGATGGCGGTGACCCGGCAGCAGGAGGGCGCGCAGCCGGTCCTGGTGTCCGGTCCGCCCCCTACCATCCGTGGGCGCAGAGTCCTGGTGGTGGACGAGACCTGCGATACCGGGAGCACGATGAAACTGGCCCTCAACGAGGTGCGTGCCTGGCACCCGGCCGAGGTTCGATCCGCGGTCTCTTTCAAGACGGGGGACTACACCCCCGATTTCTACGCCTTCGAGACCGACAACTTCATCATCCTTCCCTGGGATCGCGAAATCATCCAGGGCGGCGAGATCGTGATGCGTCCAGACTACGCCGCCCGGCTTTGAGCGACCCGCTGCCCACCCACATCGCCCCGATGCAACCTCCGAAGGTCTGAGCCCGTCTAAGCAGGATCCTCACTCCGGAGAGACTCCGATGCAGGTCCTGCCGCCACTGGCGCTGGTCTCCCTTGTCGCCCTTCCCCTGACTGCGGCCGCCCAGCAGGCCGAGCGCCACACCCTTTCCGACGACGTGGCCATCTACAACCTGGCCGGCTCCCTTGCGGTCGAGCCGGGCACCGGGGGCGTATCCGTCGAAGTCGTCCGCGGCGGTCGCGACGGGGGTCGGCTCCGGGTCGAGCGCGGGGAGCTCGATGGCCGGGAGACCTTCCGCGTCGTGTATCCATCCCAATCCATCGCCTACGCCGGTCTGGAGCCCGGCTCGTCCACGACCCTCAAGGTTCGGGAGGACGGAACCTTCGGGGACGAGCATGGCCACGATGACGACGACGACGATGACCGGGGCCGCACCGTGAGGATCGGCAGGGACGGCGAGCTCGCCGCTCACGCCGACCTCAAGGTGAGGGTTCCCCACGGCGGCCAGGTCTCCTTTCACCTCGCGGTGGGCTCGGTCTCCATCACCAACGTGAACGGGGAGATCCTGGTCGACGGGCACTCCACCCCGGTCACCGCGACCGGCGCGAAGGGAAACCTCGTCCTGGACGTGGGCTCCGGAAACGTGCGCGTGAGTGCGGCGGAAGGCACCCTGCGGGTGGACACGGGCTCGGGACCGGTCGAGGTCTCCGGCTTCAGTGGCGACGAGCTCTCGATCGACACCGGCTCCGGCCATGTGAGCGGCAGCGCCGTGCAGGCCACATCGGTCCACATCGAGACCGGCTCGGGCGACATCGAGCTCACCGCGGTCACGGCGCCCGAGGTGGCGCTGGAGACTGGCAGCGGCAACATCGCGGCGGAGGTGCGGGGACGGGTGCGCGAGCTGGCCCTGGAGACCGGATCCGGCGACATCTCGGTCCGGGCACCGGCCTCGCTGGCGGGCGACGTGGAGATCGAGACGGCGAGCGGCGAGATCGAGACCGACTTCCCGATCCAGGTCACGCGGCATGCCCGCGACCACGTCGTTGGTCGCATCGGCAACGGGGTGGGGAGAGTGGCGATCGAGACCGGATCGGGTGACGTGCGCCTGCTCAGGACGTCGAACTGATCCCCAGCGCCTCGGCGTAGCCCGTGCCCTGAGCCATCCGGTCGTACAAGGTGCTCAGGGTCTCGGGCGAGCCGGCCAGGAAGCGGCAGCGCCCATCTCCCCGCGAGCGGCACTCCACCTCCATCACCGCCACCAGGCCGTCGGACAAGCGACCCAGGAAGTCGGCCAGCATCCCGCAGGTGAGATGGCAGGACGGGAACTCGCCGCCGCCGCTCTCCACCGCCTCCGCCCACTCCGCGGAGTCGAGGGCGAGCACGGATTCGCCGAGCGGGCTCGCCTCGAGTCGGCCCCAGCCCAGGTCCGCGAAGAACTCGGAGAGTGTCTCGCTCAGGTACGCCGCGTCGAGCTGACCCGGCTCCTCGACGCCCCGGGTGACGCGGAGCCACTCCCGGAACTCCGTGTACAGCTCCTCGCCGCCGGCGAAACCGGCCTCCTGGAGATAAGTGGAGGCCTGGAGTCCGGTGTCGCGCTCGAGCGCGGAGCGGAGCTGGTGCAGCACCCGGCGGCCGAGCCGGAGGCCGCCGGGATGCGGGCGGGCGTGTTCGATGGTCATGAGCAGTGGGGTTGAGGACGCTGGATCTTAGGAGCCGCGACCGACGCGACGCAAGAGCTCGCCCTCGTCGATGACCTCGACACCCAGCTCCCGCGCCTTCTCCAGCTTGCTGCCCGCCTCTTCGCCCGCGACCACCGCGTCGGTTTTCCTGCTCACGCTCCCGGCCACGCGGCCGCCCGCCGCCTCGATGAGCGCGGTGGCGTCGGAGCGGGAGAGCGTGGGCAGTGTCCCGGTGATCACGTAACTCTTGCCGGCGAGCGGGCCGCCGTCGCCCGCTGCGCCGGGCTCCCTGAAGTTGAGCCCCGCCCGCTCCAGGCGGCCGAGCAGGTCGGTGTTCCGGGGCTCGGCGAAGAAGGCCACCACCGCGCTCGCGATGGTGGGCCCCACGCCGGGGACCGCGTTGATCGCCTCCTCGGAGGCGCGCATGAGGGACGACATCGTGCCGAAGCGACGCGCCAGCAGGACGGCCACGGTCTTCCCCACGTGACGGATGCCGAGTCCGAAAAGCAGACTGGAGAGCGGGCGCGACTTCGACGCCTCGATGGCGGCCACCAGCTGATCGGCGGATTGCGTGGCGAACCGTTCCAGCTCCACCAGCTGCTCGCTCCGGAGCTGGTAGAGATCGGCCACGTCGCGGATGAGCCCGGCGTCCAGCAGCTGGCGCACCCGCTCGTAGCCCAGGCCCCTGATGTCCATGGCTCCGCGCGCGGCGTAGTGCACGATGGACTCCAGGATCCTCCCGGGGCAGGAGGCGTTGGGGCAGTAGCGCATGACCTCGCCGGGCGGGCGCTCGACCGGGGTGCCGCACGCGGGGCAGGTGTCCGGCATCCGCCAGGGCGCGGCGCGCGTGCCTGGGTCCACACCGTCGAGCACCGGCCGGATGACCTGGGGGATCACCTCGCCGGCGCGGATCACCTCTACCCGATCGCCCTCCCGGATGTCCTTCTGCGCGATCAGCTCCTCGTTGTGGAGCGTCGCCGCGCTGACGGTGACGCCGGTGATCTGGACCGGCTCGAGCGACGCCCACGGGTTGAGCGCACCGGTCCGGCCGACGTTGATCTCGATCCGGTTCAGCCGGGTGACGGCGACTTCCGGCGCGAACTTCCGGGCGATGGCCCACCGGGGCTCCCGCCCGCCCACCACACCGAGCTCCGCGTGGAGCCGAATCCGGTCCACCTTCACCACCACACCGTCCGCCTGGAACGGCAGGTGGGGAAGGAGGTGCTCGAACGAGGCGATCTTCTCCCGCACGCCGACCAGGCTGTCGAACCGCGCGCGGTGCGGCTCCACCTGGAAGCCCCAAGCGTCGAGTAGGTCGAGCATCTCCGAGTGGGTGGCGGCGGGCAGCGAGCCCTCGATAGCCTCGACCGCGAAGGCGAACATCCGGAGGCGGCGCTTGCGGGTGATCGCCGGGTCCAGCTGGCGGAGCCCGCCGGCGGCGGCGTTGCGCGGGTTCGCGAACAGCGGCTCGCCCTCGGCCTGGCGTTGCTCGTTGACCCGTTTGAACCCGGTGTAGGGCAGGTACACTTCGCCACGCACCTCCATCACCTTCGGCCAGCCACGGCCCTTCAGGGTGAGCGGCACGTCCGCGATGGTGCGCAGGTTGGGGGTGATGTTCTCGCCGATCTCGCCGTTGCCGCGAGTGGCGCCAACGGTGAGTCGGCCGGCTTCGTAGGTGAGGCTGACGGCGGCGCCGTCGATCTTGATCTCGGTGGTATAGCCCGCGGACCGCACCTCGGGGACCAGCCGGGCGTTCCGCTCCTCCCACGCCACCAGCTCCTCGTCCGAGAAGGCGTTCGCCAGCGACAACATGGGGCGCCGGTGCGTGTACTTGGCCAGCGCGCTGGCCACCGGCGCCCCGACGCGCTGGGTCGGGCTGTCGGGCGTGAGGATGTCGGGATGGGCCACCTCCAGCGCCTGCAGCTCGCGGAAGAGGCGGTCGTACTCGGCGTCGCTGATCTCCGGCGCGTCGAGCACGTAGTACGCGTAGTTGGCCCGTTCGATCTGCTGCCGCAGCGAGGCGGCCCGCTCGGCCGCGGCCGAGCTCACCGCGAGGCCGCCTCCTGGCTGAGGACCGCCTGCGCCACCCCCGAGAGCCGGCCGATCTCCGGCGAGACCTCGATGGCGAGGTCGGGCTCATCGCCGGCCGCCCGCGGCGGATAGGACGCCAGCAGGTTGCGCAGGAACCCGATGAGCGCGGCCTGCTCCCGTTCCCGCCGCAGGAGCGCGGTGTTCTCGCCCCGCTGCTGCCGCAGCTTCTCGAAGCGGTGCGCGTTCCGCAGCGCCTTGGCGGTGAGGTTCGCGACCACCTGGCAGAACTGGAGATCGGCGGAGGAAAAGGCCGGACCGTCGCGGAAGGTACGCAGCAGGATCGCGCCGATCGCGGTTCCGCGCCACGAGATCGGGATCGCGGTGATGGCCTTCACCCTGCGGGCGGTGAGCGAGCCGCGCGCCGGGCTCAGCGAGGGATCGGTGGCGGCATCGGCGATGAACACCGTCTCTCCGGTCTGGATGGCGCGGCGGAGCTCCGGGTAGCGCTCGAGGTCCACCACGTAGTTCCGGATGCCCGGGTCCTCGTAGCTCGCGACCAGGCGGACGCGGCGCCCGCCGCGCTCGGCCAGGAAGATGGAGCAGCGGTCGAGACCGAAGGTCTCGCCCAGGCGCAAGGCGACCGACTGCACGATGTCGGCGAAGTGCAGGGTGCCGCTGATCTCCTGGAGGATCTCGATCACCGCCAGGAGATGCTTCCGCTCCTGTTCCAGCGCCGAAAGCCGGTTCTGCAGCCGTTCGACTTCGTCAAATGCCGGTGCCGCGGTCATGGTCGTATCCGGATGGGGATGAGGCTGAGTATAAGGCTCCGCCGCCGGCGCGAAAGCCGTGAACCAACCTGCAGTTGGGGTGTCAAATCCCTGTGCTGTCGCGGCCGTTGACGCCACCTGCGGCCCGGCTAGGTTGCACCGGGTCCGGCTAGCTCTTGTCGGCGATGCGCTTGCCGAGCGCGGCTGCACGCTCCCGGTACAGTGGGTCCAGCGGCTCCCGGTCGGGCAGCGACGCGATCCGGCCCAGCTGGTCGCGCGCCTCCTCGAAGCGCTTGCGGTCGGCGTACACGCGGGCGAGCTCCAGGCGGTGTTGGATGCGCTCCGGGTCGAGCTCCACCGCTTTCTGGAGGTTCGCGACGGCCCTCTCCCAGGACGCCTGGCCGAAGACGCCGGCCCCGAGAAAGCTCCTGGCGAAGAAGCGGCTCAGACCGGACAGACGCATGATCTCCGCGTTCCACCGGCCGAGCACGTGGTACGCTCCGTCGTGCCCGGGATCGAGCGCGAGCGTCCGCAGGGCCTCGTCCCGAACGATCCGCGCCCGCCGGATGCGCTCTTTCTTACCCCCGGTGAGCGAGGCCCGCCCCACACTGGCGGCGACGGCAAAGTGCCCCTCGGCGCCGAACGAGTCCGCGGCCACCGCCCTGCGCGCCAGGACTTCGGCGCGGGCGAAGATGGAGTCCCGCTCCGGGCTCGCGATGCTGTCGGGTATCTGTTCGCCCTGGTCCAGCAGGGCGAACGCCGCGCGCCAGTTGGCGGCGTAATCGCTGGAGTCGAGCGCGAGGGCGGCCTCGTAGTGGGCCAGACCGGTGCGGAGATCGCGCGCCTCGACCGCCGCCACTCCCATGGCGACGTGGTCGGCAACGGTCTGGGCGGCGAGCGGCCGGTCCGGGGCGGTGAGCAGTCCACCAGCCAGGAGCAGTCCGGCGGCGAAGGGCCGCTCGGCGGCGAAGCGCCGTGTGGGGGCCAGGAGCCCTGTGCGGATGGCGGCATACCGAGCGAGCATGCGAGCGAATGGTCCCGGAGAAGTCCCCGAATGGTGATTCCTTCGTTGATCCAGCACAAGCGAGACGGGAACGCCATCGCGCCGGCGGACTGGGTGCGTTTGATCGCCGACTATACCGTCGGGCGTGTTCCCGATTATCAGATGTCGGCCCTCCTGATGGCGGTGGTCTTCCGCGGCCTGGAGCCGGAGGAGCTGGCAGCGCTCACCGACGCGATGCTCGCCTCGGGTGACCGGCTCCGCTTCGACGGCTTCCCGGTGCCTCGGGTGGACAAACATTCTACCGGTGGTGTGGGCGACAAGGTCTCGCTTCTCCTGGCCCCCATGGTGGCGAGCTGCGGCGTCGCCGTCCCCATGATGTCGGGTCGAGGCCTGGGGCACACCGGTGGCACGCTCGACAAGCTGGAGGCCATACCGGGGATGCGCACCGGACTGTCGCTGGCGGACGCCCGAGCTCAGATCGAGCGCATCGGGTGTGTGATGCTGGGCCAGACGCCGGAGGTGGCGCCGGCCGACCGGAAGCTCTACGCCCTGCGCGACGTCACCGGCACGGTGGAGTCCATCCCACTCATCGCCGCCAGCATCATGTCGAAGAAGCTCGCCGAGGGCCTCAACGGGCTGGTGCTGGACGTGAAGACCGGGAGCGGCGCCTTCATTCCGGATCCCGACAAGGCCCTCGAGCTGGCGCGCACCATGATCGCGCTGGGCCGGACCCGCGGATGCCCCACGGTCGCGCTGCTCACGGCGATGGACCGCCCACTCGGCCGGGCCTGCGGACACTCGCTGGAGGTGGAGGAGGCGCTCGAGGGCCTGCAGGGCAGGGGGCCGGAGGACCTGATGGAGGTCACCTACGGGCTCGGCTGCGAGATGCTGCTGCTGGTCGGGGCCGCCGGGCACCGTGCCGATGCCCGGCGCATGCTGGAGGAGTCGGTCTCGTCGGGCCGTGCCCTGGAGACCTTCGGGCGGGTCATCGAGGCGCAGGGTGGCAACCGCGCGGTGGTGGACGACCCCGCACTTCTTCCGCAGGCGGGCGCGGTCGAGGTGTTCCGCGCGCCCCGGAGCGGTGTGGTCGCGGCGGTCGCACCGCGCCGCGTCGGCCGCGGCATCATGGAGCTGGGTGGCGGACGGTTGACCATCGAGGACCGGATCGACCCGTCCGTCGGGTTCGTGATCACCGTGAAGCCGGGCGACGAGGTGCGCGCCGGCGACGCGATCGCCTCCGTCTTTGCGCGTGACGACGCGGGCGCGGCGGCTGGACTGACGGCGCTGGCGGAGGCGATCACCATCGGCGACGGCGGCCGGCTCACCCCGCTCATCAGTCATCGTGTGACCGCCGGCGGTGTCGAGGCCGTGGACTGGGGGAGCTGAGATGCCATGCCACTGATCGACCACCCCGTTCCGGTCATGCTCCTGGCCGCCGTGCTCCTGGTGGGGCTGGTCCTGTGGATGACGCGTGAGCGGCGATATCCCGGCCCCCGGCTGTACGGCGAGGACGGCATCGATCGGGAGGAGCTCGAGGCGGCCGAGCGCGAGGTGCGCGACCTCGAGGCGGGGGCACTGCCCGATGACGATCGGCCGGGCGACGACTGGGGCCCGGGCACCGGCCGTCCACGCCCACCTACCCGGCTCTGAGCCGAGGAGCGAGACGCATGGAGACCAGTGACGGGACGAGGGGCGACGTGACGCGCTTGCTCGAGGCCGCCGTCGCGGGCGACAGCCAGGCACTGGACCGTCTGGTGCCGCTGGTGTACGAGGATCTCCGCCGGGTGGCGCACCGCCAGCTCGATCGGGAGGGCGGAGGGCACACCCTCCAGACCACCGCGCTGATTCACGAGGCCTATCTGAAGCTCGCCGCCGGGGGTGCCATGAGCGCCACCAGCCGGGCCCACTTCCTCGCCATCGCCGCGCGGGCCATGCGGCAGGTGCTGGTGGACTACGCCAGACGCCGGAAGGCCACCAAGCGCGGGGGCGGGGTGATCTCCGTGACCCTGGGCGACCAGGCCAGCCCCGCCGACACCTCCGCCGACGACCTGCTGGCCCTCGACGACGCACTCCAACAGCTGGACCCACGTCAGCGCCAGGTGATCGAGTGCCGATTCTTCGGCGGCATGGAGGAAAAGGACATCGCCGAGGTGCTCGGCGTGTCCGAGCGAACCGTCCGCCGCGACTGGGTCAAGGCCCGGGCCTGGCTGTTCAAGGCCCTGTACCCTGAGCAGGAGGTCTGATCAGGTCCGCGGCGGGCCGATGTCCACCGCGATCTCCCGCCAGCGGCCCTGATTGAAGCGGAGCACGCTGAGCACGCAGCGAGTCGCGTGGCCGACCAGGATCGCGATCCAGATATCGATCGCGTCCAGACGCCCCAGCTGTTCCACCGCGAAGCAGATGCCGAGCGGGATGACGACCTGCGAGACGATCGAAATGTAGAGCGGGCTCTTGGTGTCGCCCGTGCCCTGGAGCCCCCCGGTGTAGGTCAGGGCCACGGCGACGAGCAGTCCCGAGAGGCTGAGGATCCGGAGCAGCTCCACGCCGATCTCGACCACCGCGGGGTCGCTCATGCCGAAGATCGCGAGCAGCTGCCGCGGCAGGAGCAGGAAGAAGACCCCCACCAGCGCTGCGCCCCCGAGCCCGTAGCGCGCCGCGATGTGCACCGAGCGGTCGGCGCGGTCGGGCCGATTCGCGCCCAGGTTCTGCCCGGCGACCGCCGCCGCGGCGCCCATCAGTCCTACCGACGTCCACGTGACCAGCGAGAACAGCTGGGTGTAGGCGACGGCGTAGGCCGCCTGCGCGGCCGCGCTCTGCCGCAGGCTGCCGATGAACGCGAGCAGGAGCACGCCGCCCACGTTCATCGCGATCCCCTGGAAGCCGGTCGGCAGGCCGAAGCGGAACAGCGAGCGGATCACGGTCCAGTCCGGGCCATAGGCCCTCCCGCGCGGGAGCGAGACGACCCAGCCGCCACGCCACAGCTTCGCGAACGCGTAGATGGCCACCAGCCAGGAGGCGATGACCGTGCCCATGGCCGAGCCGGCGGTGCCGAACGCCGGAATCGGTCCCAGCCCGGGGATGAGAACCAGGTTGAGTACGAGGTTCAGCACCGTCATCGCGACGCCGAGGACCATCGGCGTCCGCGCGTCGCCCGCCGAGCGCAAGGCGGCGCTCAGCATGTAGAACACCAGCATCCCGCCGCTGAAGAGGAACATGATGCGGAGGAAAGGGAGCGCCTCCGCCTTCACCGCGGCCGTGGCGTTCACGAGGTCGAGCAGGGTGGGGGAGAGGACGTACCCGAGCGGCGCGATGACGAGGAGCGCGAGGCCGATGGAGGTGAGCAGGGCCTGGTAGACGGTGCGGTCCACCTTGTCCTCGTCGCCCGCGCCGGCGAAGCGCGCCACCAGCACCCCCATCCCCGCGGACAGCGAGTTGATGAAGATGATGACGATGATGATGAGCTGCCACGCCACCCCGATCGCCGCGTTGCCGGTGAAGCCGACGAGATGGCCCACGAGCACATGGTCCACGATGCCCTGGAGGCCCCCGACCACGTTGGTGAGCATCGTGGGCCACGCCAGCTTCCACACCGCGGGGCCGAGCGGTCCTTCCACGATGGAGCGGTCGTAACGCCCTCTGCTCGGAGCGGCCGGCGTCTCGGTCTGGCCCGCCCGGACCGCGACCCGGGGCACGGCGGGGACCGGTGTGTCGGGCATGCTCTAGGAGCTCGCCCGGCGCCGCGGGCGCGCCCCGCGCCATGACGCGTCGAGAGCCGATGGCCTCAAGGGCGACCTGCTGCGGCGAGAGCGGCGCGGGCGGCAGCGTCGATGTGCGCCCGGTCGTGGTCGAGCGGGATGGCCTTCACGGCGGCCTCGCGGAGCAGCTCCGCGTGCTTCGCCAGCGCGCGCCGTCTCGGGACCGAGCGTGACACGGCCGCCACCGTGCCGAGCACGCGGAGCTGCCGGACGAGGACGCTGACGTGGCCGTCGGCATTCTGTCGGACCTCGTCCATCGCGAGGTCCAGCAGGTCCTCGTAGGTGGGGCCTGTCGCCAGGACACGGGGCTGTCCTCCGGGGCCCAGGTGCAGCACGTCTATCCGGCGGTTGGTCAAGCGCAGCAGCACCGCGCCGAGGTAGTCCACGCAGGTCACCGCGGTCGTCGTGTCGTTGACGCCGGGGGAGAGGGCCTTCAGCGCGATGTCCACCAGCTGCCGCATGCCGAACCGCGCGTCGTGATCGAGCGTGCGATAGGTGCCGATGCTGTAGAGTCGGCCTATCGCATCCGCGGCGGCGCGCTCGCCGCCTGCCGCACGGGGGTGGCCGACCGTCGCGCCGGATCCACCGACCACGCTCGGCTCGCCACCCCTCTCAGATCCTGCGGGCGAACCGGTGGCCGTAAGCGAGTCGGTGGCCGAGAGCGAGTCGGTGGCTGCGAGCGAGTCGGTGGACGGGCGGGAGACCGACGCGAACCAGACCATAGGCTGCCCGCCGATCACGAAATCCCCCGCCGCCCGCTCCACCTTGACCAAGAGATCGTGCTGATCCGCTATCCTCACCAGGCGGCGAACGTCCGCCCGCTGGATGTACCCGGTGTCCTCGGCGGCTACGGGGCTCCACGGCCCCGTGGCGGGTTGTGGTATCGGGGCGGCCTGCGCCGGCGCGGCCTCCTCGATCTCATCGGGAAACAGCTGGTCCACGGTGTCGCACGTCTCCCGGGCGATCCGCGCGATGATCTCCGAGGCCTGCAGGGTCGTCGCGATGTGATGGATGAAGAAGATCAGCACCGCGATGCCGAGGAGGGCCAGCAGAATGCCGACGAGCACGGCGATCGACGGGACGAACGGGGACTCGTCCCCGCCCCGGATCGTGCGGAGCACGACGAGGCAGTAGGCGAAGATCCCCACGAAGATTCCCAGCACCGCTTGGTTCGCCCGATCCCGCATGAAGTTCCGCAGGATGCGCGGGCTGTATTGCGTGGAGGCCTGCGTCACCGCGACCATGGTAATCGAGAAGGTGACTCCCGCCACCGTGATCATCGAGCTCGCGATGGCCGACAGCATGCCTCGAGCACCTTCGGCTCCGGCGCCGAAGAGCCGAGGCCAGCGCTCCAGCACATCGGAGGTCACGAAACCCGAGAGCTCCACCATGGCGACCGCCAACAGGACGGCGGTCAGCACGATCAGGCTGGGCACGAACCAGAGGCTCTCCCGGAGACGGGCCCACACGCCGAGCAGGTCAGCCACCCTCGTGATCCCGCCTGGTCGATGCCACGCTCCCGGTGACCCGCACCGTCGGAAGCCCGGTCACCTCGAACGTGGCGGACGCCACCGGGATGCCGGCGGCCTCGAGCCCCGCCAACACCTCCCGGCTGATGGCGTCCTTCACCGCGCGCACTCCGCGCTCCCGCGTCACGAAGCGAACGCTCAGCTCGAGCCAGTTGTCGGTCAGGCGCCAGTAGACCCGCGGGTCGAGGTCGGCCGAGTCCAGGTAGTAGCGCCGGCGAAGCTCCTGGAGGGCCTCGGCACTCAGCTCGCTCAGCTGCACCGTGTGCCGCCTGGCCGCTTCGAGGAGCACCCGCTCGGCCGTGGCCCGATCGGCGGTGTAGGGCACCGGCAGGCGCAGCTCCTCCCAGAGGTAGGGGAAGTCGCGGGTGTAGTTGTAGACCGGCTCCTCGAAGATCCGGTCGTTGGTGACGGTGACGATGCGGCCGCTGTACTGGCGCGCTTCCACCCAGATGGCCGGCTCGTCCTTCTGGACCGGCGGTGGCTGACCCATCTCCATGATGGTGGTCCTGAGAAATCCCAGTCCAATGACGTCGCCGCGCACACCGCCCATCACGATCCGGTCGCCCACCTGGAACAGGCGGCCACGCAAAATGATGAAATAGGCCGCGAACGCCGTCACGACCCGCTGGAGTGCGATGGCAAGGCCGGCGGTGACGAGCCCGGCCGCGGTGGTGAGCCGCCGTGGGTCGTCGAACCAGACGGAGAGCAACAGCAGGAGCCCGAGGGCGGCGGCTACGAGCCGGATCGTCTGCCGCCACCAGAAGCGGGTGTGCACGTGGCGCTCGCCCGGGAGCACGGCTCGGGCGAGCCGCTCCAGCCCCCGAATGATGAGAGTGAGGGCGAGGACGACGGCCAGGCTCAGCAGAAGCTTGCGGCCGTTCTCGGCTGTCACCCCCACCAGCTTGACCCCGAAAATTTGAACGGCGCGATTGGGTCCCACGAGTTCGAAGGCGGCTTGGAGGAGCATGGGGACGGATCCACAAAGCTGGAGGGTATCCCGGACCTTCCAGCCCGGGGCACAGGACAGCCCGTTCGGACTATATCCAGGCACGCTCCGCGCCGCGAGCGGTCGGCGGCTGTAGTCCGCGGTAGTCTTTGGTCGGCATGGGGACAGGTGTGAACCGCCGGTCGGCCGCTCTCGTCGGCGGCGTACGCCAGAGTTCCCCGTCGGCGGCCCGGATCAGCTCCTTGAATGTGCTGCGGGCTTGCCGCCAGTCTCGAGGTACTCCGCGAATGCGTCCGGCAGCTCGCTGGCCCGGATGCCGCCAGCCGCTCGCGCAAGGTCGTACTCCACTCGTCGGAACTCTACCTCCACTCCGGCTGGCTGGATGTCGATCACCACATACCCCGCGCGCCAGTCGCCGTCCTTCGGACGGCCCACGCTCCCGGTATTGACGAAGTGGATCCCGCCGACCGCGCGGTGCCACGGCAGGTGCGTGTGGCCGAAGCAGATCACATCGCCGGCCTTGAGGCCCGCCCGGGCGGCCATCGTGAGGCAGAACTCGTCCGGTCGGTCCTCGGTCCAGTAGAGTGTGTTGAGGGTAGACGCGCCGTGCACCAGCACCACCCGGGGTCCCGCCAGGTGGCCCCCGGCAGGCAGGAGGTCGATGCGGAACGGCAGGCCGGCCAGGTAGCGCTTCGTCTCGGCCGTCACGTGGGCACGCGTCCACGCGTAGCTCGCGTGCGAGAGCTCCTCCTGGACCGGGTCCTCGTAGCGGCAGCCGCAGTGCTTGTAGTCGGTGCCGACGGTACTGTCGTAGTTGCCAGCGACGCCGGCGATGCCGGCCTCACGCAGCAGGGCTACGGTCTCGTTCGGCCACGGTGCGTAGCCCACGAGGTCGCCAAGGTGATACGTCCCCGCGATCGCGGGCTGGCGCGCGACGTCGACGAGAACCGCCTGGAGGGCAGGCAGGTTGGCGTGAACATCGGAGAGCAGCGCATAGCGCACGGTCAGGGTCCTTGCGATCCCGCCCCTTCGAGCGGTCGGTGCATGAGCACCGCCGAGGC
>DATABZ010000377.1:0-6302 GCA_036259315.1 Gemmatimonadales bacterium
GAGGGCTACCTCCGGCCGGGGCAGGCGGCGCGCGCCGGGGGCGAGCCGTTCCGGCTCTCCGACACCGGGTGGAAGCCCCGTCGCCACCGCTCGCAGGCGCTCGACGCGGTGCGAGCGGCGGTGGACTCGCTCCTGGGCGACCGCCTCGGCGCCGCGGGCGATCTCGTGGTGCACACCACGCTCGATGCCCGGGCCCAGCGCGCCGCGGAGCGCGCCGTAAGCGACCGTGCAGCCGCGATCGAGCGCGGCAGGCCGCGGCCCGCGGAGGGACGCGAGCTCCAGGGGGCGCTGGTGGCGCTGGACCCGCGGAACGGGGAGATCCGCGCGCTGGTCGGCGGGCGACGGTTCGTGCAGCGCGGCTTCAATCGCGCCTTCGGTGCCCGGCGCCAGCCCGGCTCCGCCTTCAAGCCGTTCGTCTACGCCGCCGCGCTGGCGGAGGGCTACACGCCCGCGACGGTGGTGGACGACTCGCCGGTCGAGGTGACGGACGGCTCGCGCGTCTGGCGGCCGGTGAACTTCGGCGGCGAGTACGCGGGCGCGGTCACGCTGCGGCGGGCGCTGATGGCATCGGCCAACGCCGCTACGGTGCGGCTGAGCCGCGCCGTCGGAGAGCGCCGGGTCGTCGCGCTGGCCCGCAGGGCCGGGCTCCGGGGCGAGCTCCGTCCGGTGCCATCGCTCGCGCTCGGCGCGGTCGAGGTGACGCCGCTGGAGCTGACGGCTGCCTACGCCCCATTCGCCAACGGCGGCCACCGGGTCCAGCCATCCCTGATTCGCCGCATCGAGCTGGCGAACGGCATGGAGCTCTGGCGTGCTCCGGAGCCGAAGCGGGAGCGAGTGCTGGGCGAGGCGGAGGCGTTCCAGATCACCTCGATGCTCCGATCCGTGGTGGACGCGGGGACCGGGCACTATGTGCGGGAGCTGGGCGTGCGCGGTCCGGTGGCGGGGAAGACCGGCACCACCAACAACGGCGCGGACATCTGGTTCGTCGGATACACCCCGACCGTGGTCGCATCCGTCTGGTTCGGCTACGACGTGCCCCGCCCCATCGCCCGCAACGCGTCGGGTGGCCGGCTCGCGGCGCCGGCGTGGGCGGCGTTCTACCGGAACGGCTGGGCCGAGCGTGCGCCCGAGTCCGCGTGGGAGCCGCCCGCGGGCCTGATCAGCCGCACGATCGACGCGCAGACCGGCGACCTCGCCAACGAGTGGTGCCCCACGACGCATGAGGAGTGGTTCAAGCCGGGCACCGAGCCGGTGCGCATCTGCCCACACCACGACGCGCCGCTGATCGATCGGCTGGAGAAGCTCGGCCGCGAAGTCGGCGAGGCGCTGCTGGAGCTGCTCGGGTTGTAGGGCGCGACAACGGCGGAACGGCGGGCCGAAGCTGGCGCCGCCTCACGAAGAAAGCATGGGATCCTCTCCACGGTGTCGAGCACCGCCGAGACGATCCGTCGCTTCGTGTTCAGTTCTTCAGCACCGAACCTGCTCGCGTCCACCTACCGCCGTTCCGCCGGGCCCGGAGCGGTTCCGCCCTTCCGCCGTCCTAGAACGTCGTCGTGTCGATCGCCAGGCTGTACGGCGGGTACTTCAGCACCTCGTGCCGCACGTGCGACGCGGTCCGGAGCACCTTCGACGGATAGCGCCGGCAGTTCGGCGTGACGCGGCGGGCCACGCATCCGTTGTAACGCAGCAGCGCGCGGTGCACGTTGCCGGTGCGCTTCAGGTAGTAGCCGAGCACGCGGGCGCCGTGACAGATGTTCGCTTCCACCTGAAGCAGATCGTCGGACTCGCAGTCGTACTCGCCGGCGTGGAAGCCCATCACCTGCATCAGGCCGATGGCGCCCTGGTTGCTTCGCGCCCGCACGTCGAGCGGCGCGTTCTCGGTGAGGAGCACGCCGGCCAGCAGACTGGGCTCGACCCGCAGGTGGCTCGCCTCCTTCACGATCGCCCGGGCGATCCGCTCGGAGAACTCCCGCTCCTTGGTGCGACGGAAGAAGTAGCGTGCCAGCGGCAGATGATCGAAGCGCGCCACTACGTGCCGCTCGAGCGCGGCGCTGTCCACCCGTCCCGGCAGCCGGAACGGCCGGGCGGCAGGCCGACCCATCACCAGCACGCTCACCTGTCGCTCGGCCAGCGGGCGGAACGGGGGGGTCCACTGCACGGCCGCCGCGAGGAGCGTCAGCGAGAGCGCGACGAGGAACGAGCGGCGGGGCGCGTCGATCCCGCGCACTGCGGCGCGTTCTGGCGAATTCATGCGAGGACGCCCTCCCCGGTGCGGCGTAAGCGGCGGTAACTCGAGAGCCGCGGGGAGCGTCAAGCAAGAATCGGCGCATGCGGGGGTGGCAAGAAATCGAACTGCCGAAGGATTGGACGGCCGGTCAGCCGGCGAACGAGCGGAGCAGCTCCACCATGCGTACGTCGTAGGGATCGGGCGAGTCGTCGTCCTCCGCGATCTCGTAGTTCTGCTGCGGCGTCTCGAGGATCAGCGGGATGCCGGCGCTGCGAGGGTCGCGCATCAGCCACCGAAACGGCTCCACGCCGATCAGCCCCTCGCCGATCAGCATGTGCCGATCCCGGTTGGACCCGAGCGGCCCCTCGCTGTCGTTCAGGTGAAAGAACGCGGGGCGCGACCCGGCCGCGGACTCGAACCGGTCCAGGATCCGCGTCAGCGCCGCCTCCGACGCGGTGATGTCGTGGCCCGCGGAGAAGAGGTGGCAGGTGTCCAGCCCGTAGCCGGTCCGCGCCCGGAGCGCCGCCGGAACTCCCGCGAGCATCGCACCCACTTCGTCCGGTGTCTTTCCCACGGTCAGGCCCGCGCCGGCGGTGTTCTCGATCAGCACCCTGGTCTCGCCCGGCACGGCCTCCAGCGCCCGGGTGATGGCGAGCGAGACCCGTGTGAGCGCCGCCTGGCGCTCGCCCCCCGTCGCGGCGCCGGGATGAAAGCAGAGCGCCCCGGCGCCGAGCGCGGCGGACCGCTCCAGCTCCTTCCGGAGCCCCGCGGCGGCCCGGCTCCACTTCTCCTCGTCCGCCGTGGCGGTGTTGAGCACGTACGCCGCGTGTACCAGTACGTGGGCGGGCTCGATCCGGGCGCGGCGGAGCGCCTCCCGGAACCGCTGCACCCGCTCCGGGCGAATCGAGGTCTTGTCGCCGTAGTACTTGGGAATCGCGGTGAAGATCTGGAGCGCCTGCATCCCCGACCGGCCCGCGCGGAGCGCGGCCATGTGAATGCCGCCGTTGTCGACGGTGTGCGCGCCGATCAGTCGGCTCATCGGTGATCCTCCCCACAGACGCCGAGCGCCTTGGCCCTCATGCTGTGAGCCTCCCCTGCTGGGGGTTCCCGGCGGGTCTAACTCGCCTCAACGAAGCTCCTGGAGGTTATCGTGGCACGCGACAGGAACGAAGCGATCAACAGCTACATCAGTGATATGCTCGGGCTTGAGGACCACATCGAGAAGGCCATTCGGAGCCAGCTCGAGGACCTGAAGGACTATCCGGAGGTCGTCGCCGAGCTCCGCCAGATCCACCGGAAGATCGAGCACCATATCTCCGATCTCCGCGGGCTGAGTGACCGCCGTCAGGCCGGTGGCGTCACCGAGTCGGTCAAGCGGGCCGGCTCGGCCGTGCTCGGTGCGGCGGCCGGGGTCATCGACCTGGTCCGGACCGAGGGACTCCCCAAGAACCTGCGCGACGACTACACCGCCCTGAGTCTGGCGCACATCGGGTACGTCATGCTGCACACCACCGGGCTTACGCTCGATGACCGTGAGGTCGCGGAGCTCGCGCAGCAGGGCTTCACCGACTACGCCGAGGCGCTGACCCGGCTCCAGGGCATCATCCCGGCCTCGGTGGTCGCCTACTTCAAGCAGGAAGGGCTGCCCGCGCGGGACGACGTGGTGCCCCAGGTTCGCCGGACGATCGAGGAGGTGTGGCAGGCGCAGTCCTCCGGAACCTTCCGGACCGGCGAGACGGCCGTCGGCCGCGGTCTGTAGCGGCTAGCGGTCCGAGGCGGTGCGGGCCCGCGGTCGGGACTCGCGCCGCCCGTTCGCCCGCCGGTCGGCGCTGCGCCGGCAGTAGAACAGCCGGGCGGGCATGATGTTCCGCGGCTCGAACTCCTGGTGGACGTGGGGGAAGACCTGCCGCAGGTGGGGCAGCACGGCGCGGGTGAACTGGTAGACCAGGAAGGCGCCGTCCGGCTGGAGGACCTCGTGCGTGGTGCGGAGGATCCGCTCCCGCACCCTGGGGTCCATCGTGGAGTAGGGAATTCCCGAGATCACATAGTCCGCGCGGCTCAGCCCCCGCTCCCGGAGATTCTCCTGCGCGTCCGCCGCCGATCCCTCGATCACGTGGAGCCGGTCGTCCCGCAGCGTCCGGGCGAGAAAGCGGGCGAAGTCGCGGTTGGTGTCGATCGCCAGCACGGTCCCGTCGGGTCGGAGCCGGCGGAGCATCTCCCCCGTGATGGTGCCGACCCCCGGCCCGTACTCCACGATGGTGGTGGCCTTACCCCAGTCCACCTGACTCAGCAGTCGGTTGACCAGGAAGCGCGAGCTCGGGATGAGCGAGCCGAGCATCCGGGGATGCTTGATGAAGTTGCGGCTGAAGAGTGCCAGCGAGGACGTCACGGGAGCACCGTGGCGACCGCCGGGTTCAGCGGCGCCATCACAGCGCCCGCGGGATTGTGCGTCATGTCGTCTCTCCTGGCTCCGTGACTGAGGTGCTCCGCTCCGGCCAAGCCTCAAGATTCAAGGCTTTGAACACCGGGACAAGGGGAGGCCCGTGAGCGGGCTCTGGGTCGGCACCTCCGGGTATGTGTACCCCCACTGGCGGCGCGGCGTGTTCTACCCCCAGGGGTTGCGCCAGCGGGACGAGCTGGGCTGGTACGCCGACCGCTTCCGAACCGTCGAGCTGAACAACCCCTTCTACCGCCTCCCGGCCCCCGAGAGCTTCGACCGCTGGCGGGACGCGGTGGCCGGGGACTTCGTCTTCGCGGTGAAGGCGAGCCGATACATCACCCACATCCGGCGTCTCCGCGAGACCTCCGATTCGCTGACGCTCTTTCTCGAGCGGGCCGAGCGCCTGGGCTCGAAGCTGGGGCCCATCCTGTTTCAGCTTCCACCCACATTCCCCGCCGACCTCGGCGTCCTGCGTGGCTTTCTGGAGGAGCTGCCGGCCCGGCACCGCTGGGTGGTCGAGTTCCGGCACCCCAGCTGGCATACGCCGGCCGCCTACGACGCGCTTGGCGAGCGCGGCGTGGCGCTCTGCATTCCGGTCGGCGGTCGAGTCCGGCCCGACCTCGTCACCACCGCCCCGTTCGTCTACGTCCGCATGCACGCGGGCGAAGCCGCGGGAGGCGGGTTCACCACCGAGCAGCTCGAGTGGTGGGCCGGCCGGCTGCGGGCTCTCGACCGAGCCGGCAAGGACCGCTACGTGTACTTCAACAACGATCCGGGCGGCCACGCGCCGCGCGACGCCCGCACTCTCCTCGATCTGCTTGGCACGGCGCAGTGACCGAAAACACAAGCGCCCGCCGCAGGGAGAATCCCTGCGGTGGGCGCCGCTGCGCGATGGGGGCCGGTCTACCTGCCCCCGACCGCCGTAGTCTGCGCCTGGTAAAGCTCCATTCGCCGCTTGGCGATGTCCTGGTGCTTGTCGGCCACCTGCTTTTCCCGATCGGCCTGGACCCGCTGCGCCTCCAGCACGTTGCGCTCTAGTTCCCGGATGACGTTGGCGTGGCGAAAGCCGGCCGCGGCGTCCGTGTTCGCCGTGCGGTCGCGCTCCGCCCGTCGATTCGAGAGCTGCAGCTCGAGCTCCAGCGCCTTCTCGGTGGCCTCGGCCAGGCTCTTTCTCGCCTTGGCGGCATCCTTCTCAGCCTGGTGCAGCGACACCCGCTTCTCCAGGAACTGCTTGTGCCGCTCGGCGTCCTTCTTCTCGGCCTCGAAGGAGGCGGCCTCCGGCTCGAGCTTTCTCTTCTCCGCCAGCTTGCGCTGCGCGTCCAGGGTGGAAACCTCCTGCTTCTTCACATCCACCATCGCCTTCACCTGCTCCTCGAGTCCTTGGCGCTCGCTGAACTCCGCCTCGGCCTCACGCTGGTCCTGCTTGGCCTCTTCGATCTCCTGCCGGATCCGGTCAGGCGACCGTGGCGTGAGGATCTCCACGAAGCCGAGCGAGCTGAGCGCGGCGGCACGGCTGCCCGGGGCCGGGGCGGCCACGCCGGCGGGCCCGGGGACGGCTGCGGTGACCGCCGCCGGGGCAGGCGCCGCCTCGGTCGTGGGGTCGGCCACGGGAGCCGCCTCAGCGGGCGCATACCC
>DATABZ010000378.1:0-21338 GCA_036259315.1 Gemmatimonadales bacterium
GGGCGGGGGATCTCGTTTGGACACGGCGCTCCCCGCCGGCAACGTTCCCAGGTAACAACAGCCCCCGCGTCCGAGCCCTGGAAGGCGATCGCCGAGCCGCTCGAGGTGCTGTGAGATTCGGGTGCCATCCCTTGACCGGGCCGCCGCGAGGCGATATCGGGAGCGGATGAATCCGACCTCAGAACGCCCCGGGCTGCCGCCGCTCCCCGCCGTGCTGGCGGCGATCCTGAGCGTGCAGGGCGGCGCGGCCCTGGCCAAGGGACTGTTCCCGGTGCTGGGTCCATCGGGCACGGTGGGGCTGCGCATCGGCATCTCCGCGCTGATCCTGCTGGTGGCGTTCCGGCCCCGGCTGCATCACCTGAACGCCGCCCAGTGGCGGATGGTTCTTCCCTACGGCCTGGTGCTGGGCGTGATGAACCTGATGTTTTACCACTCGATCTCGCGCATCCCGCTGGGCCTGGCCGTGACCGTGGAGTTCATCGGCCCACTGGGCGTGGCGGTATTCGGCTCACGCAGGCCGGTCGACGTGGTGTGGGTGGTGCTGGCCGGCGCCGGCATCGCGCTGATCACGCCGTGGACGTCCGGCAGCGGCGTCGATCCGCTCGGCGTGGCCCTCGCGTTCGCCGCGGGCGTCTGCTGGGCGTTGTACATCGTCATCGGCAAACGGCTGTCGCACCGCCTTGCCGGAGGCTCGGCGGTATCGATCGGAATGTTGGTGGCCACGGTCGCCGTGGTTCCGTTCGCCGCCGCGGCGGGCGGGTTCGCGCGTGTCACGGCCGGCAGCTTCGCCGCGGGTGTCGGGGTCGCTCTCCTCTCCAGCGCCATCCCCTACACGCTGGAGATGATCGCGCTGAAGGCGCTCCCCGCCCGCACCTTCGGCATCCTGATGAGCCTGGAGCCCGCGGTGGCGGCGCTGGTCGGCCTCGTTTTCCTCCGCGAGGTCCTCTCACCGGTGCAATGGCTGGCCGTCGTCCTGGTGATCGCCGCCAGCGCCGGCTCCACCCTGACCTCACTCGGCGGTCCGGAGCTGGGCGGTGCCGACGCTGGCGAGGGCTGGTCCGGCGGATGAGTCAGGGAGGGGAACTTGTCTGCCGATACGGCTCGACCGGGCTCGGCTGCTGGCGGTCGTGCCCCAGCCCGGATGACTAAGCGCTGGTCAGGGGGGCCAGTGGCGCAGGTGGCCTAAGTCGGGCTCCGACCTCGACCTCCCCCGAGGTGGGACATGACTGTGGGCTTCCTCACCGCTCCCCACCCTTGGCTTCGACATACTCCCCGGATGACGAGGATTGGTCTCTCCGGAAAGGTCGTTGTGATTACCGGCGCGTCCAGCGGACTTGGGCGTGCCGCAGCCCTAGAGTTCGCGCGGAAGGGCGCGAAGGTCGTCCTCGCCGCGCGAGGCCTCGCCGCGTTGCAGGAGGTCGCGGCGCGGTGTCGGGAAGCCGGAAGTGGTGGGCTCGCGGTCGAAACCGACGTGACCGATGAGGAGGCAGTGCGCCGGCTGGCGGCTGAGGCGCTCGAGCTCACCGGCAGGATCGACGTGTGGGTGAACAACGCCGGTGTCACCGTGTTCGCTCCGCTCTTCGAGGGACCAATCGAGCAGCACCGCAGAGTCTTCGAGACCAACGTGTACGGCCCGATCTATGGCGCCCGGGCAGTCCTGCCGATCTTCAGGCGGCAGCATGCGGGGGTGCTGATCAACGTCTCCTCGGTCCTCGGCAAGGTCGGTCAGCCGTACGTACCCTCCTATGTCGTCAGCAAGTTCGCCCTCCAGGGCCTTTCGGAGACGCTTCGGAGTGCCATGGCGGAGGAGCGCGACATTCATATCTGCACCCTTCTCCCCTATGCGATCGACACCCCGCATTTCGAGCACGGAGCCAATCGCGTGGGCCTCGATGCTCGGGCCCTGCCCCCGATGCAGACACCGGAAGAAGTCGCCAGGGCGCTCGTCTCACTCGCGGAGCGCCCGCGTCGAGAGCTGTACGTACCACGGGCCGCTGCACTCGGCGTGGCTCTCCATGCGCTCTTCCCCGGTCTCGGTGATCGCCTGATCCTTCAGCTGACTCGGGAATGGCACTTCGGGCACCGGCCGCAGCCGGACACGCCCGGCAACCTGTTCTCGCCTCCGGTCGGCACCGGCCAGGTCCGCGGACATCGGCCCCAGCGGACGACCTTGCCACACATGCTGCTCTCCGGCGTCGTGCACCTCGTACGAAGCCTCGGTCGCAAGCGTGTCAAGGGCACCAGCTTGCGGCCACACTCCTCACCCTGACCCCGCGTGAGCACACGCGAGCCGCGCTGGTCTCGCCGCCGCTACGATGTCGTCGTAGTCGGCTCGGGGCCCAATGGGCTGGCCGCGGCGATCGCGCTCGCACGGGCCGGGCTGGTGACACTCGTCGTGGAGGCGGACGACACTCCCGGTGGTGGCGCGCGCACCCGGGAACTGACCCTTCCGGGCTTCAAGCACGACGTCTGCTCGACCGTGCATCCGCTGGCCGTCGCCTCGCCGTTCTTTCGTTCCCTGAAGCTCGAGCAGTACGGTCTGTCGTGGATCCATCCACCCTCCCCACTGGCGCACATCCTGCGCGAAGGACAGGTCGTCCTGCTCGAGCGATCGGTGGAACAGACCGCCCGGGAGCTCGGCCGAGATGCCGCCGCGTATCGTGCACTCCTGGAACCGTTCGCCGAACGATTCGGCGAGCTGGCGCCGATGGTGCTGGCGGGCCTTCGCGTGCCGAGGTCACCGTGGTTGATGGCTCGCTTCGGGCTGGCGGCGCTGCATTCCATGCGGAGTCTGGCGCGCCGCAATTTTCGCGAGGAGGCGGCGGGCGCGCTGCTGGGCGGGATCGCCGCCCACGCCCTTCTCCCGCTGGACGCGCCCGCGACGGCATCCTTCGCGCTCGTGTTGGCCAGCGCGGCGCACGCGGTCGGTTGGCCGATCGCACGGGGTGGATCGGAAGCGATCGTGACCGCCCTCCTGGACTGCTACCGGGAAGCCGGCGGGGAGATCGTCACCGGGTTCCCCGTGTCCCGTCTCGCCGATCTGCCTTCGGCCCGGGCCTACGTGCTCGACGTGACGCCGAAGCAGCTCCTGGGCATCGCGGGTGAGCGGTTGACGCCTCGCTATCGGCGCCGCCTGGAGCGATTCCGTTACGGGCCCGGCGTCTTCAAGATGGACTGGGCGCTCCGGGAACCGGTCCCCTGGCGCGATCCTGCCTGCAGTCGCGCGGCGACGGTGCATTTGTCCGGGAATCTGGAGCACATCGCCCGTGCCGAGGCGATGGTGCATCGAGGTGAAGTCGTCGACCAGCCCTTCATCCTGGTGGTGCAGCCGAGCCTCTTCGATCCTGATCGTGCTCCGCCTTCCCGGCATACCGCGTGGGCCTATTGCCATGTCCCTCATGGCTCCGCCGTGGACTTGTCCGACTCGCTCGAAACATCGATCGAGCGCTTCGCACCCGGTTTCAAGGAGCGGATTCTGGCCCGTCGCAGCATCACCGCACCGGAGCTGGAGCGCCACAACGCCAACAACGTCGGTGGCGATATCGCCGGTGGGATGTCCGACCTGCTCCAGCTCTTCTTCCGTCCGGTGGCGAAGTTGGACCCGTACGCTACGTCCGCACGCGATGTGTTTCTCTGCTCGTCATCGACGCCCCCGGGTGGCGGGGTTCATGGCATGTGCGGCTACTGGGCCGCCCGAAGCGTAATTCGAAAAGTCTTCCGCGGAGCGACGACGCAGCCGAGGTAGTTCTTCTTGGCCTGGACCACGCGACCCCACGAGGCTTCTCACTCGGTGGGCGCGGCTACCAGTCCCTCTCTGGTGAACCTGCCGTACACTGTGCCGTCGTCCCACAACTCGAGCACCACGTCGTCCTGCTGACGAGTCGCGGCGCTGTAGGAGAGGTACAGTCGCTGGAGGTTGTACGTCCCACTCGGCACACTCAACCCGCCGGGTGCGAGGGAGACGGCGAGCAACCCCGGGCGAATCTCCGCGATGTCCTCGGCGAGCCCTATCCGCAGCGCATCTCCGATCGCGAGCGCGAGGCCCTGGTGCTGTTCCAGCTCGTGGCGAGCTCGCGCATCCGGACTGGTCGCTCTCGGGCCGGCTGCCGGCGGCTTCGGAATCGCTGGTGGCGGCGTCCGAACAGTCGGCTCCGGCTGCCGAGCCGCTGGAGGCATGGTGCTGCCGTCCGGCGACCCGTCCCGGTCCGAAGACGCGACCGGCCCGCCAACGTAGCCGAGCGCCTCCCGCGTGTCGCGTTCGTCGACCTGGCGCTCGACCCGCTTCTCGGCAGCCACAGAATTGCGTCCGCCATCGGACGCGGGGCTCGCGCTCCTCCCTCTCTTCATCGAGGAATTCGTCTCGGCGCGGGCCAGCTCAGCGGGTCCGGATCGTGGATCCTCGGCCGGTGCTGCGCGGCGACCACTCGCTCCGCCGGGGGAGGGGTTCCGGGTCTCGGGCCGGCTCTCCGCTCGTGCCGGCGCCTGGCGCGCGGGTGATCGAGCCGTGGCGGGTCGCCGAGGTGGAGCGGAAGGTTGAACTTGCGGTGGCTCTGGCCTGGCACTTCGGGACGGCAGAGAATCGACTCGTGTCGAGTCCCCGAGAGCGATCACGGGGGCCGGCGGGTCTTCGATGGTGCCGCTCTGGCTCCAGTTCGAGTGCAGCCAGGCAGCACCCGACACCAAGACCAGACCTGCCGCAGTCGCTCGGACGGGAAACTTTCTCGGCCGTTTCGGCGCGGCCGCGGCCGAGATCAGTTGCTCCAGCGCTTCGCGAAGCTCGGACATGGTCTGGTACCGCTGCCCGCGATCCTCTGCGAGCGCCTTGGCGAGCACGGACCGGATGCTCTTGGGAACCTTGCGGCTGATTCGGCCATCCCTCGGCGGTGTGCCGGTGAGGAGATGGTGGAGCAGCGCCCCCAGGCTATAGACATCGCTGCGCTCGTCCAGAGCAGATCCACTGAGACGCTCCGGGCTCGCGTATCCGGCGCTCACCTCATCGCTCGGGGCGATGACCTGACGGTTTGCCGGGTCGAGCCGAAAGCCGATGAGCTTGGCCTGGGGCTTCCCGTAGGGTAGCCGGATCATCAGCACGGTTTGCGGGGAGAGATCCCCGTGGATGAATCCCGCGACGTGCGCGGCCTGGAGTCCCGCGGCGGCCTGGAGAGCGATGTCGAGCGCTTCCCCTCGTGCAAACACCCGGCCTTCGTCCAGCGCGTGGAGAAGCGGCTCGCCGTCCAGTTGTTCGAGTACTACATAGAGCGACCCGTCCTCCATCGCGCCCACCGCGTAGACCGCCGCGACATTGGGATGCTGGATGTCCGTCGCGAGGCGGAACCGCTCCCAGCTCGACCTCTCGCCGCCGCCAGTGGGCTGGAGGACCAGCAGCGCAACCCGGTACCCATTCGGGCCTTCGGCCTGATAGAGCGAGCCCTCGGGGGTCGCGCCCAGCGGCTCGAGGACGCGCACGTCGCCGGGGAGGATCGTACCGAACGGGATATCGGTGCCGGGTTTACCTGAATGAACCATTAGCCGGATCACACCTGTAGAGGCTGCTCAGAGGCGGCGCAGGTCCGGTGCATCATGTTCAGCCTGGATCGGGCTGGCCACCTACCCTGAAAAGGTACGGTACACTCCCCCCAGGTGCCATCCTGGCCCTGGGGCGCGCTGCGAGGCTTCGTGTCGCGGGGGCACGGTGACGCCGGGTGACGCGCCCCCGCTATTTTGCAGGGATGTCACCCACCCGCGAGCACAGCAGCGGCACCACCCTGGAGCACGCGCTGCATGCGCGCTTCGGCCTGGCCGGTTTCCGCCCCGGACAGCGCGAGGCCGCCGAAGCGGTGCTCGAGGGACGCGACCTCGTCGCCGTCATGCCGACCGGCGCGGGGAAGTCTCTCTGTTTCCAGCTGCCCGCGCTCCTGCTCGACGGCCCGACGGTCGTGGTCTCACCCCTGATCGCGCTGATGAAGGACCAGGTCGATGCCCTGCGCGCGCGCGGGGTGGCCGCGGCGGCTCTACACTCCGGCCTCGCGCCACAGGAGCGCCAGGCCGCGGAGGCCGCGCTCGCCGCCGGGCACCTCAAGCTGATCTACGTCGCGCCTGAACGGCTCGGCCACGGAACCTTCCGCGCGGCCTTGGCGCAGGCTCGGCCGTCCCGCCTGGTGGTCGACGAGGCCCACTGCATCAGCCAGTGGGGCCACGATTTCAGACCGGACTACCGTCGGCTCTCGCGCTTCCGCGCGGAGCTCGGTGTCCCGGCAGCCGCGTTCACCGCCACTGCCACCCCGGAGGTGCGGGTCGACATCGCCGATCAGCTCGGGCTCCGTCAGCCGCTGGAGCTGGTGACCGGCTTCGAGCGGCCCAACCTCACCCTGGCGGTCGAGCGCTGCCGGGGCCGCGACGAGAAGCGGCAGGCATTGGAGCGCCTGGTGCGGGAGGTGGGTCTCCCTGGCATCGTCTATGCCGCCACGCGGAAGTCGGTGGAACTCTGGGGCGGCGTCCTCGCCGGGCTCGGTCTCCGCACCCTCACCTACCACGCCGGCCTGAGCGACGAGGAGCGGACCCGAGCCCAGGAGGCGTTCGTCGCCGGACGTTTGGACGTCATCGTCGCCACCAACGCCTTCGGTATGGGCGTGGACAAGCCGGACATCCGGTTCGTGGCGCATGCCGAGCTGCCGGGCAGCATCGAGGCGTACTACCAGGAAGTCGGTCGCGCCGGGCGCGACGGCCTGCCTTCGCGCTGCACGCTGCTCTTCGCGCCGGCGGACGTGCGCACCCAGGAGTTCTTCCTCTCCGGCGCCAACCCTTCGAGCGCGGTGTACCGCGAGGTCTGGCGGCATCTGGGCGCCGGGCTCGCCGACGAGGAGATCGAAGCGCATTTCGATGGGAAGGGGTCGAGCGGGATGGCCGCGGCTACGGCCGCGCGGCTGCTGCGCCGTGCCGCGGAGACCGCGAGCGTGAGCCTGGGTGAGGGGGCGCCGCCGGTGGACGAGCAGGGTCTCGCGCTCAAGGCGCGCCGCGATCGGGAACGTCTCAACACCATGGTGCGCTACGCATTCTCCCGGGGCTGCCGCACCCGGTTCATCTACGACTATTTCGCGGGCGGCGCGCGGGGCGGTGCCGCGCCTCGGTGCGGAGTGTGTGATGTGTGCCTCGGCTGGCGTCGGGGCGCGGGTCGTCCGCTCGACGATGACGAGCTGCTCCGGGTCCGCATCGCGCTCTCCGGAGTCGGCAGGCTCTCGGGCCGGTTCGGCGTGGAGCGGGTGGCCCAGGTGCTGGTCGGTGCTCAGGCCAGGGAAGTACTGGAGCGTGGGCTGGACCGCATTCCCACCTACGGGAAGCTCGCCGGGATGCCGCTCGATCAGGTCAAGGACCTGCTCGGGGTCCTGGCCGATGCCGGGCTGGTGGAACGGCAGGGAATCGAGGGTGGGCGCCCCGGCGCCTTCGTCCTCGCGCTCACTCCGGAAGGGAGAGCGGTCGCTCGTGGCGAAGTGCGGCCGGAGCTCGACCTGCCCGCGCGCGATGCACCGCGCCCACGCGCCCGACGGTCACGCGCCGCTGCGTCGGCCGCGATCACCACGCCCGCCGCGCCCGCCGGGCCCGGGCTGGAGGACGCGGATCCCACACTGCTCGCCCGGCTCAAGGAGTGGAGGACCGAGGAGGCGCGGCGGCGCAGCCTTCCGCCGTACGTGATCTTCCACGACAGGACGCTGACGGCGATCGCCGTCGCTCGCCCCGCTACGGTGGAGGACCTGGCCCGGATCAAGGGCGTCGGCCCCGCCAAGCTCGCGCTCCACGGTGACGCGGTCCTCAGGCTCCTCGCCTAGCGGGGTCGTGCACTCCGGCGATCTCCAGGACCTCGGTGGAGGGAGCGGCCTGCGCCGCCGCCGGCGGCGTCGGGGCGAACGTGGTCTCCCACCAGCTGCGGGCATCCGTTTGGGTCCATGCGTCGGCACCGGCCGGACCCATTGCCTCGGCCAGTGTGGCCGCGTCCGCCGGGCGATCGGAGGGCACCTTCGCGAGGCACCGCATGATCAACTGCTCCAGCTGAGGGAGCACCGGCCTGCCGAGCCGCGTCGAGGGTAGCACCGGCACGGCCTGGATGTGCTTCAGGATCAGCTGCATCGGCGTGGATCCCTCGAATACCAGGGAGCCGGTCAGCAGGTAGTATCCGACACAGCCCAGTGCGTAGAGGTCGGCCTGGCCGTCGACCGCCTCGCCGGCGGCCATCTCGGGCGCCATGTATGCGGGCGTACCCGACATCGAGTCCGGAGCCGTCAACCGCAGATCCTCACCCGCCACGTCGTCCTGCAGCTTCACGAGCCCGAAGTCCAACACCTTCACGAAATCGTACTCCAGACCCATTCGGCCGATGTACAGGTTGGCCGGCTTGATGTCGCGATGCACCAGCCCCGCCGCATGCGCCTCGGCGAGCGAGCGACAGGCCTGCCGAAGGATGTACGCCACCCGGGCAGGGGGCTGCGGGCCGTAGCGCCGCACCAGGGACTCGAGGTCGCAGCCGTCCAGCAGCTCCATGACGTAGTACAGCCGCCGGTCCTGGGTCACGCCGAAGTCGTAGAGCTGGATGGTGTGCGGAGACCGGAGTGCGGCCGCGACCTCCGCCTCCCTCCGGAAGCGCTCCTCGGCCACTCGCCCGGGCGCGTCCAGCAGCCGGTGCGCGGAGATCAGCTTGATCGCCGCGGGGCGCCGGAAGAGGCGGTGCTCAGCCTTCCATACCTCCCCCATGCCGCCCTTGCCCAGCCGCTCGACCAGCCGGTAGCTGCCGAGCTCGCGCGCACGCCGCACCTGGCGCCCGAGGTGGACGATGATCTTCGAGGGCAGGACCGCGAGAATGGCGCAGATGTAGTTGGGCAGATAGGTCCAGGCGAGCAGACTCAGGGGCGGCAGCTCCAAACCTCGGGCCCGCGCGATCATGAGTCCGACTGGATCCATCGAGGCGGTCAGCAGCGAGCCCGCCAGCACGGTGCGCGGCGCGCCGGGCACGAGGGAAGGAAAGATCAGAACCACGACGCAGATCCAGGAGAGCCGTCCCGCGAGGGCCACCGGCTGCCACTGGTTGATGACGCCGATCGCGAACCCCAGCGACACCTGGTAACCCATCGCGACCCCCGCAAGACGACCCGGCGTGCGGGCGGCGGACGGCGCCATCCGGTAGACCGCGGCCGAGAGCGCGATGGAGGCCACCGCGAGCAGGTCGGCGATCGGCGGCCAGGGAACCACCTGATCCACGTCCAGCCCCAGGTAGGGGGTGACCAGGTGATTGACGGCCAGGCCGACGGTCCAGAGCGCCGCCATGACCACGGCGGCGGCCCGCAGCCGTCCCGCTGCCTCGACCGCGAGATCACCGGGCAAGGCCTCGCTGCCGGATGCGCCGAGGGCCGGTGCGGTGGTCGGTCGAGGGTGGAGGAGCCCGGGATGGCTCATGTGGACGTCTTGCGGTCGGGAACGTCTGAATCTCACGCAGAGAGCAGGGTTTGCCAATGGCGCGCACCTTGACTGCCCCGGGGACCGGTCCATCTTTCGGGCACCGAACATCGCCAATCGCCGGAGGAGGTGGGACGTGACGGATGGCGGCCGCCGGCCCCTGGCGCGGATCAGCGAAGATCCAGTCGTCCGGGTTGCGGCCTACTACGTATTGCTCGCGGCCGCGACAGCGCTGATCTGGCAGGTGTTCCCGGGCGTGGGCGCCGTGTTCTCCGCGGAGCGTCTGGCCGAGGTCAGCTCCTCCGCCACCCGGCCCGACCCGCTGCTGGAAGCTCTCGAGGGCTCGCCGCCGGTCATGGCCCCGCCCGTCGCTCTCGCCGTCACGACCGCCATGTGCATGCTGGGCGCCTTCCTGCTGATGCTGCCGGTGAGCTGGATATACATCCTGACACGGCGGAAGAAGGGCTTCCGGCAGTCGGTGGTGCAGACACTGGTGATTCTGCCACTGGTGGTCGCCGGCGTAGTGCTGCTGGTGAAGAACAGCATCGCGCTGGCGTTCAGCCTCGGCGGCATCGTCGCGGCGGTGAGCTTCCGGAACACGCTCAGGGACACGAAGGACGCGGTGTACATCTTCCTGGCCATCGGCGTCGGGCTGGCGGCGGGCGTGCAGGTGATGTCGGCAGCCGCGGTCATGTCGGTCCTGTTCAACATCGTGGTCCTGGTGTTCTGGTACACCGACTTCGGCCGCGCCCCCGCGCATCTCGAGGGCCCGCGCGCCGCGCGCAGGCTGGAGCGCTCGCTCGCGCTCGCCAACCGCACCAACGCCTTCGTGGCCCAACTGGACCGCGAGATCCTGAAGTCCATGTCCCCCGAGCAGCTCCAGGCGCTGGCGCAGCGCGCCCGCCGGCGAGTCGGTGACGGCCTCGCGGTGGAGTCGAAGCCCGCCAAGCCGCCCAAGCCCCTAGACACCGTGATCCGGGTGCAGAGCCCCGACCCGGATGGCGCTCGCCCGCAGATCGAGGCGGTGCTCGCCTCCCAGGTCAAGGCATGGCAGTTCTCCGGCACCCAGCGGAACGCCGCGGGCGACGCGGTGCTGGAGTACCGCGTCCGACTGCGGAAGAGCGTCCCCGGGCCCGTGCTCACCGACGAGCTTCGGGCCCGCCTCGGGCCGCGCGCCACCGGAGTCGAGACGAGGTAATCACCGGCCCGCGTGAGCGACCTCCTCAACCAGATCCAGCAGATCCTCGGCGACCGCTACATCATCGAGCGGGAGCTGGGACGCGGCGGCATGGCGTTCGTCTACCAGGCACGAGACCGCCGCTACGAGCGACCGGTCGCGATCAAGGTGCTGGACCCGGACATCGCCACCGCCGTGGGGGCCGAGCGGTTCCTCCGCGAGATCCGCATCACCGCACAGCTCCAGCATCCCCACATCGTGCCGTTGCTGGATTCCGGCGAGGCCGGCAACCTGCTCTACGCGGTCATGCCGTACATCGAGGGCGAGTCGCTGCGTGACCGGCTGATGGCGAACGCGCGGCTGTCCACGGTCGAGGCGGTGACGATGGCCTGGGAGGTCGCCGACGCACTGGACTATGCGCACCGCCGCGGCGTCGTGCACCGCGATATCAAGCCGGAGAACATTCTCGTCTCGAATGGGCACGCGATGGTCGCGGACTTCGGCATCGCGCGCGCGGTCGGCCTCGCGGGTGGGGCCACCCTGACCGGGGTCGGGTTTCCGATCGGCACCGCGGCCTACATGAGTCCGGAGCAGGCGACCGCCGCGTCGCCGGTGGACGGCCGCAGCGACATCTACAGCCTGGGCTGCGTGCTCTACGAGATGATCGCCGGCCGGATGGCGTTCACCGGTCCCAATCTCAAGAGCGTGTTGACCCAGCAGCTGACGGTGGATCCGCCGCTGGTCCACATCTCCCGACCCGACGTGCCGCCCGCCATCATCGCGATCGTCCGCCGCTGTCTCATGAAGCAACCGGAGCACCGCTATCAGAGTGCCGGAGCCCTGGCCGAGGATCTTCGGGCGGCCCTGAGCGAGCTGCCACGCCTCTCGACGCCGGTGCCGGCTCCGCCGGTGCCGCAGGATGCTGAGGAGGATGATGACGGCCTGCTCACGGCCGCCGGCCGGTGGATCGTCCCGGCAGCACTCCTCGCCGTCGTGCTCCTGGTGGCGATCTTCACCTACCGCCGGAGCGGCGGGCCGGCGGTGGCCGAGGCCGAGGGACCCTACAACGCCTCGGTGGCCATTCTGCCGTTCACCAACCTGGGTGGGGACGAGGAAGACGAGTACTTCAGCGTGGGGATCACCGACGAGATCATCAACCAGCTCGCACAGGTGGAGAGTCTCAAGGTGATCTCGCGCACGTCGGTGCTCGCGCTCAAGGACAGCCCCCTCACCCTTCCGCAGATCGCGGAGACGCTCGGGGTGCGGCATATCGTCGAGGGCTCGGTGCGCCGGCAGGGTACCCGGGTGCGGGTGACGGCCGAGCTGATCGAAGCGGCCACCGACGCTCACCTGTGGTCCGGCAGCTTCGAGGGCGATCTCGCCGACAGTTTCCGGGTCCAGGAGGAGATCGCCCGGAAGGTGAGCAACGAGCTGCTGGACAACATCCGGGGCGTTCGGCCGATGGCGCCCAGCGCCATGCCGACCGAGAGCGCCGCGTTCGACGCGCTGCTCCTGGGGCGCCACCGCCTGGAGAGTCGATCGCCCGAGGCGCTCGAAGGCGCCTCCCGCGCCTTCCGCGAGGCGATCCGCGCCGATTCCGGGTACGCGCCGGCGTACGCCGGCCTCTCCCAGGCCTACGTGCTGCGCGTGGTGTACGGGTTTGCCGGCGGGGTGGACCCCTACGTCGCGACCGCGCGCGCGTTGGCTCTCGCGGAGCGTGCCGTGGAGCTGGACCCGGCGCTCGGTGACGCGCACCTGGCACGTTCCGACGCGCTGCTCATCAGCCTCGCTCCTCACGATCAGGTCCTGCGCAGCCTCCGCGAGGCGAGGCAGCTCATGCCGGGCAACGTGGCGGTCTATCTCTCCGTGGCCCACGCGCTGGAGCACATGGGCCGCTGGGAGGCGGCGCTGGAGCAGGCGCAGCGGGCGCTGGCCCTGGATCCGCTCTCGACCGGCGTGCGCCACTCCGCCATCGCCATCGCGATCGGCGCCAGGCGGTACGAGGTGGCCATCGAGGAGGCGCGACGCGCCCGCACGTTCGACCCCGGTGACCGGATCGCCGAAATGCTGGAGGCCAACGCCCTGCTCCTGGAGGGTCGGGCCGATGCCTGTGCCCGGCTCCCGCTCGAGAACTGGCTCGCGACGAAGGCGATCTGCCTGCACGAGGCCGGCCGGCCGCAGCAGGCCGAGGTCCTGGCGGACTCGCTCGCGGGGCTCCTCACCCGGGGCGAGTACGCGATCGTGCCGCAGTTCGCCGCGATGGCCGGCTATCGCGCCTGGCTGGGCGACGCGGCCGGGGCCCTGGGCTGGATGCAGCGGTCGGTCGAGGTCTCCCCCATGCTGCACCACTGGCATCTGGAATCCGGCATCTTCGACCGGGTGCGGCGCGACACCGCATTCAGCGCGGCCCTGTCCCGGCTGGAGGAACGCATTCGCGCTCGGGTCGCCGAGGCGCGACTCGAGCTGGCGGGCCGGCTGGAATGAGTCCACCACCGGGCCCGGGCCTGGAGCCCGCCGGGGAGGTGAAGTGGGACGTCGCCTCACCGGAGCTCCACGGCGAGCTGATCACCTCGCCGCCACCGCTCGGCCTCAGGGTGACCGCCACCTCGCACGGCTTCCATCGCGACATCTACTACGACACGGCGGATGCCTCGCTCGCACGCCGGGACGTGACCTGCCGGTTCCGGGTCGGGTCCGACGACCGCCGTGTGCTGACCGTGGCGTTCGCCTCCCGGCGGCAGCGCTTCTCCTCGCCGGTCGCCGAGCTGGATCTCGCCGCCGCCCTTCGGGGTGAGAGCGAGGCGGCGCGGCGACTGCGAGGGCTGGTGGATCCCGCCACCCTGGAGCGGCTGGCGGAGCTGGAGGTCGAGCGCACAATTCGCGTGGCGGCGGGGCGCTGGCCCTGGAGTGCGCGCTACGAGCTGGTGTACGACAACGTGACCGTCCGCCACGGCCGGCTTTCGCGCGAGTTTCGCGAGATGAAGGCGCGCCGGGTGCGAGGAGGCAGGCCGGACCTGGCGGAGCTGGCCGCGGCGATGCGGAGCGTCCCGGGCACACGCCCGATCCTGGAGAGCAAGCTCGGGCGGGCTCAGCGGATGATCGCCACCCTCGAGGGCGAGGCGCTGGCCCGCTCGCTGGGCACCGGTCGGGCGGTCACGCTGCTGGCGATGGACGGCGGGGCGGTGGCGTTCCAGCGCAAGGGGGACACGCTCACGCTGCCGATCGCCGACGGGCAGGGAGAGGACGCCTCGCGCCATCTGCTTCGCGCCACCTTCGGGAGCGCCGTGGGCGACCTCGCGCTGCTCGGCACCGCGAGCGGGCGCGGAGCGGCCGGGCGGCTCCAGGAGGTCTGGCTCGCGCGCCGCCTCAGGCTGGACGGTGAACAGGCGGATGCCGTCGAGTGGCTGGATGCCTCGGAGGTCGCGGCGCGCGCCGGCTCGGCCGGGTTCCAGGATCCCGATACGCTGGCCGCGCTCGCGGTCGCGATCCGCTCCAACGTGCTCCGGCAGACCGACCCGGGCGTCCGGGTCCAACGCTCCCGTCCGACAGCGCCCCCACCGGTGCCGGCGAGCGAGGCGCAGCTCTTCCTCGACGCCGATCTGAGCACGCTGGAGTTCCAGGGCCGGGTCATGGCGTTGGCGGAGGATCCGACGACGCCGCTGCTCGAGCGGCTCAATTTCCTCGCCATCGTGAGCTCGAACCTGGACGAGTTCTACATGGTGAACGTCGGCGCGCTGAAGGAAAAAGCCGACGAGGAGGACGAGGCGCGGCTCGAGGCGATCGCCATCCGGGTGGCGGCGCTCCAGGAGCGGCAGCACCGCGTGCTGGAGGCGTGCCTCGCCGCGCTCGGCGCTGCGGGCATCCGCCTGCGCAAGTGGGAGGAGCTGTCGGGCACCGGCCGCGCGCTGCTCGAGGCGCAGTTCCAGCGCGAAATCTTCCCCCTGGTGACGCCGCGGGCGATCACGGTGAGCCCGGGGTTTCCGGTGCCGGTGATGCCGCACCTCAACCTGCTCCTTGGGGTCGTGCTTCAGGACGCCCAGACCGGGCCCGCGCACTTCGCGTATCTCCGGCTGCCCGAGCGGATCCCCCGGTTTCTTCCGGTGCCCGACTCCAACGACCTCATTCTGCTGGAGGACGTGGTCCGCTCCAATCTCCACCACGTCTACCCCGACCGGCGAATCGAAGGGGCATGGCTGTTCCGACTCACCCGTGCGGCGGAGCTGGACCTCTCCGACGAGGACGCCGGCAACCTACTCCAGGCGATCGAGGAGTCGGTGTCCCGGCGGGCGGTGAACCCCATCGTCCGGGTCGAGGTGGAGCGAACCATGCCGCAGCCGCTCAGGGAACGCCTCGTCTGGGAGCTGCGATTCGAGCGCGGCGCGGACGCAGGCTCGGTGCGCGAGCGCGACCTGGTGCCGGTCGACGGCATGCTCGACCTCCGCGCGCTCCGCGAGCTGATGGGGGCGCCGGTGCCCGGGGGGCGGTTCCCACCGTTCGAGGGCCGCGACCCCTGGCCCGGCGAGCGGGACCTCTGGAGCATGCTCCGCCGAGGCGACGCGCTCGTCCACCATCCTTATGATCGCTTCGCCGACAGCACGGCGCGCCTCTTCTCCGATGCCGCCGACGACCCGGCCGTCGTCGCGATCAGGCTGACGCTGTACCGGGTAGGCGAGCGGTCCCCGATCGTCGACGCGCTGACCCGGGCACTGGAGCGGAAGAAGGAAGTCAGCATCTTCGTGGAGCTGAAGGCCCGCTTCGACGAGACCCGCAACGTCGGATGGGTGCGGAGGCTGGAGGAGGCCGGCGCCACCGTGGTCTACGGGGTGGTCGGTCTCAAGAACCACGCGAAGGTCGGGCTGGTGCTCCGGCGCGAGGAGGACGGCCTTCGTCACTACGTGCACATCGGCACCGGCAACTACAACGCGGCGACGGCCAAGGTGTACACCGATCTTTCGCTCTTCTCCGCCGATCCGGACCTCGGGGCGGACCTGCAGGATCTCTTCAACCAGCTCACTGGCTCCAGTCGGGCGCCGGCGGGCAGCTTCCGCCGGATCGCGGTCGCTCCCGAGGGGCTGCTTCCCTGGCTGCTGGAGAGCATCGAGCGGGAGCGGGAGCACGCCGCGGCCGGCCGCCCCGCGCGCATCCGCGCCAAGCTCAACGGCATCGCGGACACGGAGGTGGTTCAGGCGCTGTACCGCGCGTCGCGCGCCGGCGTCCCGATCGATCTGGTGGTGCGTGGCCTGTGCGTGCTGCGGCCGGGAGTGACCGGCCACTCGGAGCGGATCCGGGTCGTGAGCCGCCTGGGACGCTTCCTGGAGCACGCGCGCATCTATCACTTCGGCAACGGTGGCCGCGACGACTATTACATCGGATCCGCCGACTGGCGGCCGCGCAACCTCCGCCGGCGGGTGGAAGTGGTCGCGCCGGTCCGCGACTCCGGCGCCCGCGCCATGCTCGACGAGATCCTGACCAGCGAGCTGGCCGATCCCGAGGCGTGGATCCTCAGACCCGACGGCAGCTACTTCAGGGCGCGCGACGACCAGGCTTGAGAAGCTACTTGCGCCCGCCGCGCTGAAGTGGCCACAAAACTTGAATTTACCCTGCTGAGCCGCGATCTTTTCCGCCCATGATCAGGGTCACCGCCGTAGAGCCGGAATCGATCGCCGAGGAGCTCGGGCTCCGCGAGGGCACGGAGCTGCTCTCGGTAGACGGACGCGAGCTCGAGGACTTCCTCGATTGGGAGTTCCTGACGGCCGAGGAGCGCTTCCTCCTGCACGTCCGCCAGCCGGATGGTGAGGAGATCGAATTCGACATCGAGCGGCCGTTGACCGAGCCACTGGGAGTCTCGCTGGAGCCGCCGCGGATCCGGCGATGCGCCAACCGCTGCGACTTCTGCTTCGTGGACGGCCTGCCCGACGGACTCCGCGATGTGCTCTACATCCGGGACGACGACTACCGGCTCTCCTTCCGCTACGGCAACTTCGCCACCCTGACCAACCTGAAGCCCAGGGACGAAGCGCGGATCATCGCGTATCGGCTGTCGCCGCTCTACGTGTCGGTCCATGCCACCGATCCGACCGTGCGGCGGTATCTCCTTCGTAATCCCACCGCGCCCGAGATCCTGCCGCAGCTTCGGCGGTTCGCCGAGCACGGCATCGAGTTCCACACCCAGATCGTGATGTCGCCGGGCGTGAACGACGGCGAGATCCTGCGACGCACGCTGCGCGATCTCTACGATTTCGGACCCGCGATTCTCGGCTGCTCGGTGGTGCCGGTCGGCCTCACGGAGTACAGCAAGCACCATCTGGTGCGCGAGGCGACGGCCGAGGAATGTCGGGCGGCGATCGCTGTGGTGGAGGAGCTCGCGGCGGTGGCGCTGAGGGAGCGGGGCGCCCACTGGGCGTTCGGTGCGGACGAGCTGTACCTCCGTGCCGGCGTCGAGCTCCCACCGGCCGAGATCTACGACACGTTCGATCAGGTGGAGAACGGCGTCGGCGCGGTGCGCTGGCTCCAGCGACGGATCGCCTCGCATCTCGATGCGATCGCCGGCTGGCAGGGCCGGCGCATCGGGGTCGTGACGGGCACCGCGATGGGCCAGCTCATGCCGATGGTGCTCGACCCGCTGGCCCGCGCTACCGGGGCGACGTTCGAGCTCCTGCCGGTGGTGAACACGCTCTTCGGCGCCAGCGTGACCACGGCGGGTCTGCTCCCGGGCACCGCGATTCAGGAGGCGCTTCGCGGACGCGGTGATCTGGATCTCGCCCTGCTGCCCGGCGAATCGGTGAACGACCAGGGCGTGTTCATGGACGGGATGACGGCGGAGCTGCTGGCCGCGGCCACGCCGGTCGAGATCCGCTTCTCCAAGGACTTCGCCGACGCGCTGGAGCTCGGGGCCGCCGCATGAGCAAGCCGACCGTGGCGCTCGTCGGCCGACCGAACGTGGGGAAGTCGACGCTGTTCAACCGCATCCTGGGGGGCCGCCGGGCCATCGTCTCGGAGCGGCCGGGCACGACGCGGGATCGCCACTTCGGCGATGCCGAGTGGCAGGGCCGCCGCTTCTGGGTGGTGGACACCGGCGGACTGGTCCCGGAGTCCGATGACTCGATGGACCGCGCCATCGGACGGCAGGTGGAGTTCGCGCTGGCCGAGTCGGACGTCGTGGTGTTCCTGGTCGACGGCAGGGAAGGCGTTCACCCGGTGGACCAGGCCATCGCCGAGCGGCTCCGGCGCGCCCGCCGACCGGTCGTGCTCGCCGTGAACAAGCTGGACGACCTGGAGCGCACCAGCGCGCACCTCGAGTTCTACGAGCTCGGCCTCGGCGAGCCGCGCGGCGTGAGCGCCGCGGTCGGGAAGGGGAGCGGTGATCTGCTCGATGCCGTGGTGGAGAACCTGCCTCCCTTCGATCCCGCGGAGTCGGAGGACACGATCCACGTCGCGGTGGTCGGCCGCCCGAATGTGGGGAAGTCCTCGCTGGTGAATCGGCTCCTGGGCGAGGAGCGCCACGTGGTGGCGCCCGAGGCGGGCACCACCCGCGATGCGATCGACTCCCTCTTGCGGTATCGAGGTAAAAACCTCAACTTCATCGATACCGCAGGGTTACGCCGCAGAGCTAAAGTACAGGATGATCTCGAGTTCTACTCCACGCTCCGGACCGAGCGAGCGGTCGAGCGGGCGGAGGTCTGCGTGCTGGTGGTGGATGCCACCCTGGGGCTGCACAATCAAGACCTGCGGATCGCGACCGAGGCGTGGGAGCGTGGGTGCGGGCTCGTGGTGTCGGTGAACAAGTGGGATCTGGTGGAGGAGAAGGACGCGAACACCGCGCGCCGGGGACAGGAGGAGCTGATCGCGAAGGCCCCGTTTCTCCGCCACGTCCCCTTCGTCTACGTCTCGGCGCTCACGGGACAGCGTGCCCGCAAGGTGCTCGACCACATTCTGGAGGTCGCCGAGGCGCGGGAGCAGCGGATCCCTACGGCGGAGGTGAACCGGGTGCTGGCATCGCTCCTGGAGCGGAGTGCTCCACCGCAGAAGCCGGGTGAGGAGGTGAAGCTGCTCTACGCCTCGCAGATCGGAACGGCGCCGCCGACGTTTGCGATCGTGAGCAACCGTCCCCACGACGTGCCCGAGTCGTATCAGCGCTACCTGGCGAACGGCTTCCGGGAGGTCTGGCCGTTCACCGGATCGCCGCTGCGCCTCAAGTTCACCAGCCGGGGCGCGAAGAGCGCCAAGGGCTCCAAGCGGTGAGCCCGGCCGCGCTCTGGCTCGTGGCTTCCTACTTCGTCGGTGCCATCCCGACCAGCTACCTCGCGGGACGGATCTTCCGGGGCATCGACCTGCGCGAGCACGGCAGCAAGAATCTCGGCGCCACGAACGTCTATCGGACCCTGGGCTGGCGGTACGCGATTCCGGTGGGTCTGGTGGACATCGCGAAGGGCGCCGTGCCCGTGCTGGTGTTCGCGCCGCAGGTGTCGAGCTCGCAGTTCTACGCCCTGGCCTGCGGGATCGTCGCGATCATCGGCCACGTGTTCTCGGTGTTCGTCCGCTTCCGCGGGGGAAAGGGCGTGGCGACGGCGGCCGGTGTCATGCTGGGCCTGGCGCCGCTCGCGCTCGGAGTCGTCGCGCTCACCTGGCTCCTGGTGCTGAAGCTGACGGGCTACGTCTCCCTGGCGAGCATCGCCGCGGCCGCGCTCTTTCCCGCGGCCGTCTACGTCCTGGAGCGGCCCGACCGTCCCGAGATCCTCTGGCTCGATGCGCTGGTGGCCGCGGCGATCATCTGGCTCCACCGAGCCAACATCCGGCGACTGCTCAACGGCACCGAGAGCCGTTTCGGCCGCCGCGCCGCACCGCCCGCGCACCCGTGACGCGTATCGCGGTGCTGGGGGCGGGCAGCTGGGGTACGACCCTGGCCCATCTCCTCGCCTGCAAGGGCGACGAGGTCCGCCTCTGGGCCTACGAGGCGGAGGTGGTGGAGGCGGTGAACCGGGAGCGGGAGAACCCGATGTACCTCCCGGGCGTGCCGCTCTCCGCCAGGATTCGGGCCGTCGGCGACAGCAGGGAGGCCGTGCACGCCGCCGAGGTCGTCGTCTCGGCCCCGCCCAGCCACGCCGTGCGGAGCGTGATCGGCAGCCTGTCCGGGGCCATTCCCGACGCCACGCTCGTGGTGAGCGCGACCAAGGGCATCGAGGCGGACACGCTCGCCCTGATGTCGCAGGTCTTCGGGGAGTGCCTGCCGCAGGTGCGCTATGCGGCGCTTTCCGGGCCCAGCTTCGCGGTCGAGGTGTGCCAGGGGCAGCCGACCGCGGTCGTGGCGGCGGCGAGGGACGAGGCGACCGCGCGGGCGGCGCAGCAGGTCTTCGCCACGCCGGCGTTCCGGGTGTACAGCAACCTCGACGTGATCGGGGTGGAGCTCTCCGGCGCGCTCAAGAACGTCATCGCCGTGGCCGCGGGCATCGCGGAGGGCCTCGGCATGGGACACAACCCGCGCGCCGCGCTGATCACGCGGGGGCTCGCCGAGATCACCCGGCTCGGCGAGGCCATGGGTGCGGATCCGCTCACCTTCGCCGGCCTGGCCGGCATGGGGGACCTGGTCCTGACCACGACCGGCAGTCTGAGCCGCAACCGGAGCCTGGGCGTCGCACTGGCCCGGGGGCAGAGCTTCGAGGCGTACCGGGCCGCGCACCGCAGCGTCGCGGAAGGCGCCAACACCTCGCGCGCGGGAGCCGCGCTGGGCGAGCGACTCGGCATCGAGCTCCCGATCACGGAGCAGGTCTGCGCCGTGCTGTTCCGAGGCCAGTCCCCGCGAGACGCGATCATCGAGCTGATGGGCCGTGAACTCAAGTCGGAGCAATGGCGATGAGCAGCTCCCGTCCGGTGCAGGAGTTCTACTCGATCGGCGAGGTCTGCGCGCTGACCGACCTCAAGCCCCACGTGCTCCGGTACTGGGAGAGCCAGTTCCGCTTCCTGAGCCCGGCGAAGAACCGCTCCGGCAACCGGGTCTACAAGAGCAAGGAAGTGGAGCTGATTATGCTGGTGAAGCACCTGCTGTACACGGAGAAATACACCATCGACGGGGCCCGGCAGCGGATCGACCAGTATCGGCGCAGCGGTGAGCTCAAGGGCAGCGCGCACCGGGCCTTCGAGGCCGAGGTCGCGAGCGAGGCCCGGGCGGAGCTGGAGGCGGTGCTCGCGATTCTCGACGGTCGGGCCCCCGCCGTCGCGACCCCGCCACCGGAGGCGCTGCCGCCGACGCCCCGCAGCGGCGGGGCAGGGCAGCGCGGCGGCAAGTCGGGCAGGTAGCCTGCACCGCTGCCCGGCCGGCCCGGTGCCCGGCTATCTTTGCCCCCCATGAATATCCTGGTCACCAACGATGACGGCATCCTCGCTCCGGGGCTGGCGCTGCTGGCCGACGTCTGCCGCGAGGTGGGGAACGTCACCGTGATCGCACCGGACCGGGAGCAGAGCGGGACCTCGCACTCGCTCACGCTGCACCGGCCGCTCCGCCCCGCGCGGCGGCCCGATGGCGCCTGGCAGATCGACGGCACACCCACGGACTGCGCGATGCTCGCGATCCAAGCCCTGATGCCCGAGCGGCCGGACTTCGCGTTCTCCGGGGTGAACCACGGCCCGAACATGGGTGAGGACGTGCTGTATTCGGGAACGGTCGCGGCGGCGATGGAGGCGGTCACGCTGGGGGTGCCCGGCATCGGCATCTCGTTCTCCGGAA
>DATABZ010000379.1:0-5352 GCA_036259315.1 Gemmatimonadales bacterium
CCGGGCCGTGGAGGGCTCAACTACATCCCGCTCGTCACTCGGGGCACCACGACCCTCATGGTCTCGACGCCTACCGAGGCGGAGGAGCTGGCGGCCTTCCTCAATTTCTGCGGCATCCAGGAGCTGGGGAGCTAGGAACCGGCGACGTCCTGGCGCACCTCGATCTCCTGCACCATGCCATGGGCGAAGTGGGGCTTGCCGTCTTTCGCATCGGGCAGGAAGCAGATCAGCGCATAGCGGCCGGGCTTCACATCCACTTCGAACCAGGCGACCTCGCCCCTGTCGATCGGGCTGACGCCGCCGATCGCAATGCCGGGAGCCGGGCCGGCGGGCTTGTGCGTCCACTCGAGCAGCTGGTGCACGGACTTGCCATCCGCGAGCGAGGCGAGCTCGATCTCGTGCGGCTGCTCGGCGAGGTTCCGCACCTCGATTACGTGCCGGCCGGGCGTGAGCGGGCGTGAGAGCGTGAAGCCATAGTCGTTCAACGTCATCTTGACCGTGGCCGCGGGAGCGGGCACGAAGTGCTTTGCCGGGACCACGGTCAGCTCGCGGATCATCCCCTTCATGATGTGCGGCACGCCGTCCGCACTCGGAATCCAGCAGCCGAGCACGTAGGTACCGGGCTGGAGCATGACCGTGGCGTTGGCCTTGCCGCCCTCGGGCATCGGCGCGTTCGGACCACCGATCTCGCGAAGCCAGGCGGGCGGCGGGCCAGGGTTCTTGAGCGCCGCATGCACATCCTGCATGGTCCGTCCCTCCTCGAGCCGGACGATCCAGACGTGGTGGAACTCCTTGCCCTGGTTCAGGAGGTTGAAGGTCACCGGGCCGGCCTCGACGGTGTCCGGCGCCTGAAGCGCGAACTCGTTGGCCGTGATGGTCACGGACTTGATGGCCGGTGCCGGGGGCGGGCCGAAGAGCACCAGGGCGCCAAGCGCCAGGGGAAGGGTACCGAAGCCGAACAGCGCGGTCGAGCCGGAACTCATCGCAGGGTCTCCTTGGGTGCCGGAACAGGCGGCGGGGGCCGCCGGACGGGGAACCGCTCCCCGCTCACACCCGTCGGACGCAGACCCGCCGCTTACGTTCTCACCTGCGTCGCCCCGAGCTTCGGAAGGACACGCTCGATCTCGGCCCTCCGGGGCTCGAGCCAGGGTGGCAGAATGAGTCGCTCCCCGAGGGTCTCGGGGGGCTCGTCCACGGCGAATCCCGGCCCGTCCGTGGCCACTTCGAAGAGGGCGCCGCCAGGCTCGCGGAAGTAGACGGACTGGAACCAGAACCGATCGATCACCTCGGTCGGCCTGCCGCCGGCGCCAGCGACTGCTGCCTGAACCTCACGCTGCGCCTGGCCGTCCGGCACCCGCCAGGCGATATGGTGGACGCTGCCGACCCCCCAGGCGCCGCGCTGCCCGTCGGGCGACACCTGGATGTCCAGTGCCCTGCTCGAGCCGCCACCCTGGACCGTGAAACGGTGCCAGCCGCGCTCCTCGCCGGCCGGCGCGAACCCCAGACCCTCGCGCAGGAACCGGGCAGTCGGGGCGAGGTCTCGCTGAGCGAGCCGGACGGCGTGGAGCCCTCGAATCTGCCGTGACTCGTGCACCGGGCTCTCGCCCCAGGGGGTGAACTCCCGCGGGCCCCCCGTCTCGACCAGCGCGAGCGCCAGGCCGTCGGGGTCCTCGAACGGGAGGACCGGCTCGCCGAACCACGTCGTGGCCTCGCCGACCCGGGCACCCGCGGAACGCAGCCGTTCGGACCACCAGCCCAGGGTGCCCGGCGGGATCGCGAGGGCCACTTCGTTGGTGAGACCTACGCCGCGTCGGCCGGGCGGCAGGTCGGGCCATGGAAAGAAGGTGATATCGCTGCCCGCGTGCCCCTCGGCGTCGGCGTAGAAGAGATGGTAGGTGTCCGGGGCATCCTGGTTGACGGAGCGCTTCACCAGCCGCATGCCGAGGACGGCGGTGTAGAAGTCGAGGTTCCGCTGCGGGTCGCCGGCGATGCAGGTGACGTGGTGGAGGCCGGTGACGGTACGAACTGGCGTGGGGCTCATGGCTGCGGCTCTGGACTGAGGGTGCGGACTGCGGGCGGGATCCTCCGGCCCGACTGCGCTGAGAGATAGCCGGGTCGTGGGGTCGGGCCAACGGGCGATCCCCGCCGAAGAGCGCGCGCCGCCGTCCCCCTCGTCATGCCCAGTCGAACTCCTCGCCCAGCCAACGGTACAGGTCGCGGTTGTAGGGGTCGAAGTGCCTGACGAGCGTCGCCCTCAGCTCGCCCGGAATGCTTCGCCGATAGCTCCCCTGATAGAACGGCTCATACCCTGCGAGCCGGTGGGGGCGGAGCCCCAGGAACGCATGCACCGCGTCCATGGTAGCGGCCGGCTCGCGGAATAGCCGCTCGCTCTGAATTATCAGCAGCTGCGAGCGCGGGAACTGCTCGGCCCATCGATGGAGCTGCTCGACGTAGCGACCGCGATAGACATAGGAGAAGTGGCGGTGATTGTAGCTGCAGTAGCCGGGATCACTTCGAAGCCGCTCCTCCTCTCCCGCCAGTCGCGCCGACTCGCGCCCGATGGCCTCCGCGAACGAGAGCGTCTCTCGGCCCTCCGCGACCGCATGCTGATAGTGCGACAACGCACGCTCGGCGGGATTCCGGAGCAGCGCGATGAGCTTGACCCCGGGCAGGAGCCGCGCGGCCCGGCGAGGCGCCAGAGGGTGCGCGAGATAGTACGGCGACGCCTCGAGTGTCAGGCATCCCTGCCGCATCCGGCAGGCGAACGGAAACCGGCCGCGGTACCATCCGGGGCCGCGAGGGTAGTGGATGTCGAAGTAGTGGATCTCCTTGCCCAGCGGTGGCAGCACATCCGGGTGCTGCACCAGATAGTTGAAGAGCGACGTCGTGCCGCTCCGCTGGGCTCCGATGATCAAGGCGGACGGTAACGCCCTGAGCGGAGCGGTCCGGGTGCGATACTCGTCGCGAACCCGGCGCAGGGGCTGCCTCACCTGGTCGGCGAGCCGGGTGAACTTTGTCATCCTGCCGGTGGGAGCGCATCTTTGGACGCGCTCGCTGTCGATCTCTCGAGGCCCGGGTCGCTTCCATGGCCATGCCCGTCGTCACCATCGTCGGTGGGGGAGTCTCCGCCCCTCGGCTCTGCGAAGCGCTCGCGCGAGGCGTGGCCCTGCCGGAGGTCCAACTTCGGCTCTGGGCCCGTCGTGCCGACCGGGTGCGGGTTCTGGTGCGGCACGCCTCCCGACGCATCGCTCCCACGCAGCCGGGATGGACGCTGCACGCGGCCACCTCGCTCGAGGACGCACTGGAGGGAGCCGCGATCGTGGTCCTGCTGGTCCGCGTGGGAGGGCTGGAGGCCCGGGCATGGGATGAGGCGTTTCCCCGCCGCTTCGGGTTGGCGGGTGACGAGGGGCTCGGTCCGGGCGGGATCGCCAACGCATGGCGCACGCTGCCCGAGCTTCGGAGCATCGCTCACACCATCGAGCGGGTCGCGCCCGGGGCCCGGGTGCTGAACCTCATGGCTCCTCTCGGCATCACCACCCGGTTGCTGCTCGAGCAGGGTCTCGACGCGTTCGGGCTCTGCGAGCTGCCCCTGTTGACGCTCGAGAGCTGGCTCTCCGCGACAGGGCACTCCCCGCTCGATGCCACCTGGCAGTACGCGGGGCTCAACCACCTCGGCTGGTTCTGGGACGTTCGCGCCGGAGCGGATGATGTGCTGTCGCAGCTCACGGCGCGCGGCGTCGCTCCAGGGGCGGCGCCGGTGGACGGACCCACCGTCGAGCGCTGGGGCGCGGCGCCGCTCCGGTACTTCTATGACGTGGTGGATCGCGAAGCCGGCCGGAGAATCGGTGTCGAGCGCCCGGCGAACCGTGCGCGGCACCTCATCGAGCTGACGGATGCGCTCCTCCACCGGTTCTCCGAGTCGCCTGGCGAGGAGGCCCCCGAGGAATCGGCTCGCCCCACGCCCTGGTTGAATCGCGCGCTGGCACCCGCCGTCTCCTGTTTCCTCGGCGGACCTCCGCAGGAGGGATTCGTCAACCTGCGCAACGGAACGCTCCTGCCTCAGCTTCCGCCGGAGCTCGTCGTCGAGGTCGCGGCGACGTTCTCCAGCGGTGGTGCCCGGCCGGTCGCCCCGGGGCCGCTGCCGGCGCCGGTAGCCGACTTCCTCGTGGCGATGGGTCGGTCGGAGATGCTGACGTTCGAGGCCGCCGGCCGCCAGGACCCGGCCCTGCTCGCCGACGCGATCCGGGCGCTGCCGCTCGGAATCCGGGAGGCGGACATCCCGGAGCTCGTCGCGCTGGCCCGGCGTACGGACAGAGCATGCGACTAGGCGTGTGCGCACAGGTCCTCTATCACGAGACTTTCGACGAGGCGCTGACGACTGCCGCGCGCCTCGGGTTCGAGGCCATCGAGCTTCCGGTCGACGCCCGCAGTCCGTTCGTCGATCTGGACACGGCGCTCGCAGGAGATTGGCGTCGTATCGCGCGGTCGGTCCGCGCGGCCGGCCTCACGATCTCCGCTCTCTCCAACCACCAGGAAGGTCAGCTGCTCCTGGGGCCTCACGGCGTCGATACCGATCCCATTCACCCCGGCGATGCGGAGGAGAAGATCCGCTACGCCACGCAACGCCTGGAGCAAACGGCGATGCTGGCCGAGCACCTGGAGGTCGGTGTGGTCTGCGGCTTCACCGGTTGCGAGGACTACTCCCGCTGGTTTCCCTGGCCGCTCGAGGACGGGTACGAGCGCATGGGAGCGACGTTCCGGGAGCGCGTGCTCCCCCTGCTCGACGTCTATGCCCGCCACGGTGTGCGCTTCGCCCACGAGTGCCACCCGAGACAGTTCGCCTACAACCTGGAAACCGCCAGACTGGCTCTCGAGCTGGTGGACGGCCATCCCGCGCTCGGATTCAACTTCGATCCGGCCAACCTGGTGTTGGCGGGCATGGATCCAGTGGTATTCGTCGCCGAGCTCGGCGAGAGAATCCTGCACGTCCACGCCAAGGACGCGGAGCGGGTGGCCCATCAGGCGGGTCGCTCCGGGCTGCTGGCCCACGGCCGGTGGGAGCGGCGGGACCGGGGCTTTCGCTTCCGCATTCCCGGCTGGGGCGACCTCAACTGGAAGCAGCTGATCTCCGAGCTTCGCCAGGCTGGTTACGAGGGCGTGCTCGCCGTGGAGCACGAGGACCCGATCATCGGACGGATGGAGGGGCTCCGGATGGCTCACGAATACCTCTCGCCCCTGGTGCTCCGGGAGCCTCCCGCACCCCGCTGGTGGTAGCCCCGAGGGCCAGTAGCGCCGCGCCCACCGCACCGGCCTCGTAGCCCGCCAGTGCCGCCTCGATGCGGCACTGGCCCG
>DATABZ010000380.1:0-2640 GCA_036259315.1 Gemmatimonadales bacterium
TCGCGGGACCCGGTGACCACCCCGGCCATGCTGAGCGGCACGAAGACCAGCGGCCGGCCGCCCAGCGTGGTCCCGTCGAAGCGCTTCGGCGCCACACCCACGATCTCGAACGGCTGGCCGTTCACGACGATCGTCTTGCCGAGCACCCCGGGATCGCTGCCGAAGCGCGATTGCCAGTATGCGTGGCTCAGGACGGTCACGAAATGCGCGCCGAGCGTCCGGTCGTCGGAAGGACCGAGCAGCCGGCCAAGGGCGGGCCGCAGGCCCAGCGTCGGGAAGTAGGACCCGGAGACGAACACGCCTTCCCCACTGATCGACTCATCGCCGTAGGCGAGGTTCGCGCCGAAGAGACAGTGCGCCGCCAGCCCGGTGAGGACGGTCTGGAGCCGCTCGAGGTCCCGGAACATCGGGTAGCTGAACACCTCGTCGCAGTCGCCCGCCTGGTTGCACGACTGCGAACCGGGCTTCGGCTCCGGCGCGACCAGGTTGATCAGCCGCTCCGGCTCCTGCACTGGGAGCGACTGGAGCAGCATCTGGTCGAACAGGGAGAAGATCGCCGCGTTGGCCCCGATACCCAGGGCGAGGGAGACGACGGCGACGGCAGTGACGAACGGGGTGCGGAACAGCGAGCGGAACGCGAGCTTCACGTGACGCATCGAGACCTCGGCGAGGGCGGGGAGGGCGGTCTCGCGTTAGACAGCGCTGCAGTCAATTTGGTTGAATGTGCCGTGGTTTCAGAGAACCCGAGGGCCGGCAGCTCGGTGTCCGTGGTGCCGTGGTCTCTGCATGCTGGCCGCCGGGACGGAGGCGGCCGGGTGTGACACGAAGCGGCCCGCGATGTGAGGTCGCGGGCCGCTGCCGCGACTTAGACGGAGATCAGCCGGATCGCTCGTTCAGCGGAGCACTCCGGAGCGCGGCCCGTCAAGTCGGGGAAAACGCCGCGCATGCATACGCTATCGAACTTCGCCCCATCCCGCAAGCGTCAGAGCCGCGGACGGCGGCGGTGACGGCTCATCGCAATGCGATCGCCAGGCCGGCGATGCCCAGCAGGGTGGAGACCCAGAAGCCGAACATCCAGCGCAGCAACTCGACGCGAACTTGCAGAATCTCGCCGTGGAGGTCGGTCCGCACCTGCTGCATCTCGGTGCGCACCTGCTGCAAGCCGGTGCGAAGCTCCACCAGCAGCTCTCCCCTGAATTCGGCCAGGCGCTGCTCGAGCTTCGCGTCGAAGCGCGCGAAGTTCAGCTCGTTCAGCTCCCGGAGATCGGTGCGATACGCAAGGTCCACGGCGTTGAACCAGTCCACCAACTCGTTGGCGACGTCCTCGCCCAGGACATCGTAGAAACGCTTGGACAGCTTGGCGGTCACCGGCACGGGGCGGCTCAGCGGCAGGAGTCGGCGACACGATAACGATACGCTCGGCGGAGAGCGTCATCAATTCCACGCGGGCCCGGGATCCCTTCCGCTGCGCTCGGGTGACGAATCGTCAGTGGAGCGTCACGCCGAGCGAGAGCTGCCCGACGTTGGCGTCCGCGTTGGACGTCCGAGCCGCGAAGCCGAGCCACGCCGGGGTGAGGCTCACGTTTTCCCCTACGCGGATGTCGTAGCCCAGGCCCACCAGGGCGCCCCCGCCGGCCTCGGAATCGCTCCCGAACCCATCCACGGACACATGGATGGTGCCGAGGCCCAGGCCCCCCTCGAGGAAGAAGCCGCCGCGGGCCGACGGGTAGAACCGCACCAGGGCCAGCAGGGTCCCGACGGTCAGGGTCACGCCGCCCTCGCTCCTGGTCCACCCCGTCGTGGCGCCACCGAGCAGGACCTTCTGGCTCAGGCTGCCACCCAGCTGGAGCCCGCCGCTCAGCCCGCCTTCGCGCCCGCCGCATCCGTCACATCCCAGGCTGCCGTACCCGAGCCCGACGTTGAACCAGAAGCCTTCCCTCCGGTGGCGGTTGGGCTCCACCAACGGGACGGTCCGGACCGGAGGGGGCGCCAGCCGCGCCTGGTCCTCGAGCCGGGGAGTCCGGCATCCCTCGGCGAGCCGGAACCCATCCTCCTGCACCCCCTGCTCTGTGCCGTAGTAGAGCCGGCTGCCCTGAGGCACGCCGGCCGCGAGGGAGCAGCCGAGCGGGTAGTACTGTCCCGTTCCGGTGTCGGCGATGAACCGTGTTCCGTTCGGCACGTCGGTCTGCGCCGAGAGGGGGGCGGCGATCGCCGCGGCGACGAGGACGAGGAGGATGCGCAGCGCGGGCATCAGGAGCACTCCCCGGGCAGATACCCGTCGGCCCGCGCCGCAGCCTCGGTCTGGTAGTAGTAGCGATCCACCTGCGGAATCTCGACCGCGAGATAGCAGCCCGCGGCGTAGTACCGGCGCGACCGCAGGTCGACGACGTAGCGTGTGAGCGGCGGGAACTTGGCCAATTCGGCCCTGTAGGCCTCGAGCACCGAGTCTCGCGCCACGGGTTGAACTACCGGAACCGGCCGCGGCGCGGGAGCGGGGACCGCGGCGGGAGCGGGCAGACGGTCGGCATCCTGGAGACGATCGGCGTCCGCGAGGCGGGCGTCGCCAGCCGGAACCCGGGTCGCGGCCGATACCGGCTGTGCCACGGCGGAGGGCGTGCCGAAGGGCAAAGGCGGGGCACC
>DATABZ010000381.1:0-9243 GCA_036259315.1 Gemmatimonadales bacterium
TTCTGAATTCGCACCAATAGTGTTGTTCGATTTGACAATCCCGACTAAATCACTTACCATTTGCCCCATGGGCGCCCCGCTTCCCCTCACCGACGACATGCCGATGGGCCACAGGGGCCAGCGCGGGCATGTGTTGACTCAACTCAAGCGGGCCCAGCCGCTTACCGCCCGGGAATTGGCCCTCAAGCTGGGGGTGTCGCTGAACGCGGCGCGCCACCATCTGAAGGAGCTCGAGGCGGAGGGGCTGGTGAGCTACAGCCGGGAGCATCGCGGGGTGGGTGCGCCCGTGTTCACCTACCGGCTCAGTCATGCCGGAGAGGAGCTCTTCCCCAGGCGCTACGGTGATGCGCTGACGGCCATGCTCGGCACGGTCGTGGAGCGGGAGGGTCGGGGCGCCGCCGTGGGGCTGCTGGAGTCTTACTTCGCAGCGCTGGCAGGCCGGATGCGCACGCGGCTCACGGGCGTGCCTCGGTCCGAGCGGTTGGCCATCGTCGCCCGGCTGCTCTCGGAAGAGGGCTACATGGCGGAGGCCGGGCCGGCCGAGCCTTCGCAGGGCGAGGGCTCGTCGGGTGGTCGCGTGGCGGTGCTCACCGAGCACAACTGCGCCATCCCGGCGGTCGCCGAGCGGTTCCCCGAGATCTGCGCCGCGGAGGCGCGGTTCCTGGCGGAGGTACTGGGCGCCGAGGTGGAGCGGACGGAGCACATTCTGAGCGGGTGCCCGGCCTGTGCATACAGGGTGCGATTCGGCGGAGGCGCCGAGGAGAGTTCATGAGCACGCAAGTCGAGACGCTGGTCAACAAGGAGTACAAGCACGGCTGGGTGACCGACATTGAGGCCGATGTCGCTCCCAAGGGGCTGAGCGAGGACATCGTCCGGCTGATCTCCGCCAAGAAGCGCGAGCCGGAGTGGCTCCTCGACTGGCGGCTCAAGGCCTACCGCGGGTGGCTCAAGATGTCGGAGCCGCACAGCTGGCCGAACATCAAGTACCAGCCGGTGGACTACCAGGCCCTCAGCTACTACTCGGCGCCCCGCACCACGAAGCCGCTGGGGAGCCTCGACGAGGTCGACCCCAAGCTGCTGGAGACCTACGAGAAGCTGGGAATCCCCCTCTCGGAGCAGAAGATCCTGGCCGGGGTAGCGGTGGATGCCATCTTCGACTCAGTCTCCGTCGGCACGACGTACAAGGCGAAGCTCGCGGAGCAGGGCATCATCTTCTGCTCCTTCGGCGAGGCGGTCCAGGAGCATCCCGAGCTGGTGCGGAAGTACCTCGGCTCGGTCGTACCCTCGAGCGACAACTTCTTCGCGGCCCTGAACGCCGCCGTCTTCAGCGACGGCTCGTTCGTCTACGTGCCCAAGGGCGTGCGCTGCCCGATGGAGCTGTCCACCTACTTCCGGATCAATAGCGCGCAGACGGGGCAGTTCGAGCGCACGCTGATCGTCGCGGACGAGGGCGCGCACGTGAGCTACCTCGAGGGCTGCACCGCGCCCAAGCGCGACGAGAACCAGCTCCATGCGGCGGTGGTCGAGCTGGTGGCCCTCGAGGGGGCCACGATCAAATACTCCACCGTGCAGAACTGGTACGCGGGCGACGAGGAGGGCAGGGGCGGGATCTACAACTTCGTCACCAAGCGCGGCAAGTGCGTCGGGGCCCGGTCCAAGATCTCCTGGACCCAGGTCGAGACCGGCTCGGCAATCACCTGGAAGTATCCCAGCGTCATCCTGCAGGGCGACGAGTCGGTGGGGGAGTTCTACTCGGTGGCGGTGGTGAACGGGCACCAGCAGGCCGACACCGGCACCAAGATGATTCACACCGGGAAGAACACCCGGAGCACGATCGTCTCGAAGGGCATCAGCGCGGGCCAGGGACAGAACAGCTACCGCGGCCTGGTGAAGGTGCTCCCCAAGGCGAGCGGGGCCCGCAACTACACCCAGTGCGATTCGATGCTCATCGGGAACCGCTGCGGGGCCCACACGTTCCCGTATATCGACGTGCAGAACGCCACCAGCTCCACGGAGCACGAGGCGTCCACCTCGAAGATCGGGGAAGACCAGATCTTCTACCTGAAGCAGCGGGGCCTCAACACCGAGAACGCGATCTCGATGATCGTGAACGGCTTCTGCAAGGAAGTCTTCCAGGAGCTGCCGATGGAGTTCGCGGTGGAAGCGCAGAAGCTGCTGGGCATCAGCCTCGAGGGCAGCGTCGGGTAGGCGCAACGCCTGCTCGATGGAACAGCGATACCGTTCGGAGGACGACGTGCTGGAAATCAGGGACCTGCGGGCCGCGGCCGGCGACAAGGAAATTCTCAAGGGCATCAATCTCACCGTGAACCCGGGCGAGGTGCATGCCGTGATGGGACCGAACGGCTCGGGCAAGAGCACGCTGGCGCAGGTGCTGGCGGGCCACCCGGTGTACGAGGTCACGGGCGGCACCGTGCTGTACGAGGGGAACGACCTGCTCGACATGGAGCCCGAGGAGCGAGCGCAGGCCGGCGTGTTCCTGGCGTTCCAGTACCCGGTCGAGATCCCCGGTGTCACGAACGCGTACTTCCTGCGGGCGGCCTACAACGAAATCCGGAAGGCCCGCGGCGAGGAAGAGATCGACTCGCTCGATTTCATCGACCTGCTGGAGGAAAAGCTGAAGCTGGTCGAGTGGGGCCCCGACATCATGAGCCGGGCGGTCAACTCCGGATTTTCGGGCGGGGAGAAGAAGCGCAACGAGATCCTTCAGCTCGCCGTGCTGGAGCCGAAGCTCGCGATTCTCGACGAGACCGACTCGGGGCTGGACATCGATGCGCTCCGGATCGTCGCGGCGGGGGTGAACAAGCTGCGGAGCCCGGATCGGTCGTTCATCGTGGTCACCCACTATCAGCGGCTGCTCAACTATATCGTGCCCGATTTCGTGCACGTGCTTTCCAATGGGCGGATCGCCATGTCCGGCGGGAAGGAGCTCGCGCTGGAGCTCGAGGCCAAGGGTTACGAGTGGGTGGAGGCGGCCGCCGGTGCGTCCGCAGGCGCGGCGGCCGGAATGGGGGCAGGCGCGTGAGCGAGGCCGTGCTGCAGGATCTCGACCTCAAGGCAGGCGCTCCCGTCACGGACGGACCGGAGTGGCTCGAGCCGGTGCGACGGGGCGCTGCCGCGCGGTTCGCGGCGGTGGGGTTTCCCGGCACGCGGGACGAGGAATGGCGCTTCACTCCCGTCGCTCCGATCGCCCAGCGGACCTGGCGCTCGGCGCCGCCGGACCAGGGGGATCTCTCCCCCGACCTCCTGACGCCCTTCGTGTTCGGCCACCCGGAGTGGAGCACGCTGGTCTTCGTGAACGGCGCGTACAGTGAGGCGCTCTCGCAGGTCTCGCGGCTCCCGGCCGGTGTGCGGGTGAGCAGTCTCGCGGAGGCGCTTCGCGGGGACGGGGAGCTGCTCCGGACGCACGTCGCCCGGCACGCGCCGGTGGACGGAAGCCCGTTCACCGCCCTCAACACCGCGACCTTCCGGGACGGCGGACTGGTGCATGTCCCCGCCGGGATCGATCTCGAGCGGCCAATTCACTTCGTCTACGTGACCACGGCCGGGGCGGAGGGCACCGCGATCCACCCGCGCAACCTGATCGTGATGGAGCGGGGCGCCAGGGCCTCGGTGATCGAGAGCTACGTCACGCTCGTACCGGAGGCGATCTACTGGACCAATCCGGTGACGGAGGTGTCGGCGGCGGCCGGTTCCTGGCTGGAGCACACCAGGATCCAGCGCGAGAGTGAGCGGGCGTACCACGTCGGGTTGACGCACGTGAATCAGCAGCGCGACAGCCATTATCGCTCCTTCTCGATGGCCATGGGCGCGGCACTCGCGCGGCACAACCTGCACGTCCGGCTCAACGACGAGAACATCGAGAGCCTGATGTACGGCCTCTATATCACCCGCGGGGACCAGGTGGTGGACAACCATACGGCCATCTACCACGACCAGCCCAACTGCCGGAGCTGGGAGGTCTACAAGGGCGTGCTCGACGGACGCTCGCGTGCCGTCTTCAACGGCAAGGTGTTCGTCCGGCCCGAGGCGCAGAAGACCGACGCGAAGCAGACCAACCGCAACCTGCTGCTCAGCGACACGGCCAAGGTGGACACCAAGCCGCAGCTCGAGATCTTCGCCGACGACGTGAAGTGCACCCACGGCGCGACCGTCGGCCGGTTGGACGATGTCGCGCTGTTCTACGCCCGCAGCCGGGGCGTGCCTCAGGACATCGCGGAGCGGCTCCTCACCTACGCGTTCGCGGCGGAGGTGATCGACGAGGTGGCCCTCGAGCCGGTGCGGCTCGAGCTGGACCGGCTGGTGCTGGAGCGGCTGGAGGCGCAGCGGGGCGACATGGCGGGCGGGCAGGGCTGAGCGCCGGCATGGCTCAGCTCGGCGCGGTCTCGCCCGCCACGACTCACGCCCGCCCGGCGGGGCCGCTCGACGTCCCGCTGATTCGCGCCGACTTCCCCATTCTCTCGCAGACTACACGCAGCGGGCACCCGCTGGTGTACCTCGACAACGCGGCGACCAGCCAGAAGCCGAAGCACGTCATCGAGGCGGTGTCCCGCTTCTACACCTCCGAGAACGCGAACATCCACCGAGGCGTCTACGGTCTGAGCGAGCGCGCTACCGCGGCGTTCGGCGCGGCACGCGGCAAGGTGGCGCGGTTCCTCGGCGCGTCCTCGCCGTCGGAGATCGTCTTTACCCGGGGCACGACGGAAGCCATCAACCTCGTGGCCCAGAGCTGGGGCAGGGCGAACCTTCGGCCGGGCGACGAGGTGCTGGTTACGGGCATGGAGCACCACTCGAACCTGGTGCCGTGGCAGCTGGTCTGTGAGCAGACGGGCGCGAGGCTACGCGCGGTGCCGATCACCGACCGGGGCGAGCTGGATCTGGATGCCTTCACCGGGCTCGTCGGCGAGCGCACCCGACTGCTCGCCGTGGCGCACGTCTCCAACGCGTTGGGGACGATCAATCCAATTCGCGAGCTGACTTCTCGAGCGCACGAGCACGGCGCCCTGGTGCTGGTGGATGGTGCCCAGTCCGCGCCGCACCTGCCGGTGGACGTGGCCCGGCTCGGGTGCGACTTCTTCGCCTTCTCCGGCCACAAGCTCTACGGCCCGACCGGAGTGGGCGTGCTCTACGGTCGTCGCGCGATCCTCGAGGGCATGCCGCCCTGGCAAGGCGGCGGGGACATGATCGAGCAGGTCACCCTCGAGCGGAGCACCTGGGCGGCGCCGCCGGCCAGATTCGAGGCCGGGACTCCGCCGATCGCCGAGGTCGTCGGGCTGGCGGCCGCGATCGACTACGTCGAGTCGGTGGGGCTGGACCGGATCGGTGCGTGGGAGAGCGAGCTTCTCCAGATGGCGACGGCCAGGCTGACGGAGGTTCCCGGCGTTCGACTGGTCGGCACCGCGGCGGCCAAGGCGGCGGTGCTTTCCTTCGTCCTCGACGGAGTGCATCCCCACGACCTCGGCACGGTGCTCGACGACGAGGGCGTGGCCGTCAGGGCCGGCCACCACTGTGCGCAACCGGTCATGGCGCGGTACGGGCTCCCGGCCACGGTGCGCGCCTCGTTCGCCTTCTACAATACGCCGGACGAGGTGGAGGCATTGGCGCGAGGGGTGGAGCGCGCTGGAAAGGTGTTCCGCTGATGACGAGCCTGACCGAGCTCTATCAGAACGTCATCCTGGAGCACAACCGGTCTCCCCGGAACTACCGTGTGATGGAGCATGCCGACCGGTGGGCCGAGGGCAACAATCCGCTCTGCGGCGACCGGCTCACCGTCTGGCTCAAGCTCGACGGCGACGTGATCAGCGACGTCAGCTTCCAGGGGATGGGCTGTGCCATCTCGCGAGCATCGGCTTCGCTGATGACGGCGACGGTGAAAGGGAAGTCGCGGCGCGAGGCGGAGGCGATCTTCGAACGGTTCCACCGCCTGGTGACCGGCACGATCCCGTCCCCCGACGCGGAAACCCTGGGCAAGCTCGCTGTGTTCTCGGGAGTGTCGGCCTACCCGACCCGCGTGAAGTGCGCGAGTCTGCCGTGGCATGCGCTGAAACAGGCCCTTGCGGCCGAAAACCCACCGACCTGAGGAGTAGCTGATGCCGTACAATCCCGCCCTCGTCGCGCCGATGCGTGAAGAGATGACGCGTCTCGGAGCGAGGGAGCTCAAGACCGTGGAAGAGGTGGACGCCACCCTTGGTGACCAGAAGGGCACCATGCTGGTCTTCGTGAACTCCGTCTGCGGCTGTGCCGCCGGAAACGCCCGTCCCGCGCTGCGGCTGGCGCTCGAGCATGCGGTGCTGCCGCAGCAGGTGGTGACGGTGTTCGCCGGGCAGGATGTCGAGGCCACCGCCCGTGCGCGCCAGTACTTCGCCGAGTACCAGCCCAGCAGCCCCTCTATGGCGCTGCTGCGGGATGGCGAGGTGGTGCACTTCGTCCACCGGCATCAGATCGAGGGCCGGAGCCCGCAGGCGATCGCAGGTGATCTCGTCAAGGCGTTCGACAAGCACTTCGGGGCGCAGGCGGCCGTCTGAGCGGGCACGTCTTTCACCCCGGGCATGACGAGCTGCACGGCGTCACGGTGGTCGTGGAGACGACCGGGGCCCTCACGTACGTGGGACGCTTCGACTCGGAAGACGCGACCGGCGTCCACCTGCTCGATGTCGGCGTCCACGACGCCGCCTCGGCCGGATCGAAGGACGAGTACGTCCGGGGAAGCGCGCGCTTCGGCATTCGCACGGAGCGCAAGCACCTGGTGGTCCCACGGTCCGAGATCTCGCGCATTACTCGTCTCGGAGATGTCGAGTAGCGCGTAGATTTCCTGCCATGCCCGAGCACTGCGACGTCATCGTCATAGGGGGCGGCCACGCGGGCGCCGAGGCGGCCACCCTCGCCGCGCGGTCGGGCGCCCGCACGCTGCTGCTCACGCAGAACCTCGAAACCATCGGCCAGATGTCGTGCAATCCCGCTATCGGCGGGATTGCGAAGGGTACGGTCGTGCGCGAGGTGGACGCGCTCGGCGGCATCATGGGCCGCGCGACCGATCTCGCGCGAATCCAGTTCCGGATGCTCAACCGCTCGAAGGGGCCCGCGGTGTGGTCCCCGCGCGCGCAGTGCGACCGTGGGTTGTATCGGCGGGCGGTACGCGGGCTACTGGAGCGGCGTCCCAACCTCCAGCTGGTGCAGGGCACAGTAGCGGGATTGGCCATTCAGGGCGGCGAAGTACGCGGCGTGGTTACCCAGGACGGCCGCCGGTTCTCCGCTCGCGCAGTGGTCATCACCGCCGGGACCTTTCTCCGGGGCATGATCCACCTCGGAACCGACACGAGGGTACCGGCGGGCCGCGCGGGAGACAGCCCGGCGGTAGAGCTTGCGCAAGTTATTCAGGACCTTGGTGTTACCGTCGAACGCTTCAAGACCGGAACCCCACCGCGGATCGATGGTCGGTCCGTGGACTACAGCCGAGTTCAACGGCAGGACGGGGATCCAAGCGCTTACTGGTTCTCCTTTTACGAGCGGGTGCCGCACCCCGATCAGCTTCCCTGCTATCTCACCTGGACTGGGGAGCAGCTTCGCGACATCATCTCGTCACATCTAAGCCAGTCGGCCCTGTACGGCGGCGCCATCTCCAGTAGAGGACCTCGATACTGCCCGTCCATCGAGGACAAGATCGTGAAGTTCCCCGACGCGGAGAGGCACCAGGTCTTTCTCGAGCCGGAAGGGCTCGACACGTCCGAGCTGTACGTCAACGGACTGTCTACTTCGCTGCCGCCCGACGTTCAGCTCTCCTTCCTCAGGTCGGTGCCGGGTCTTGAGGAGGTTCGGATGACCCGGCCCGGGTACGCGATCGAGTACGACTACTTCCCACCGACTCAACTCAAGCCTACCCTGGAGCTCCGTGCCCTTCCCGGGCTGTTCATGGCCGGCCAGGTGAATGGTACGACCGGGTACGAGGAGGCGGCGGGCCAGGGCGTAGTTGCAGGCCTCAATGCAGCCGCACACGCCTTGGCCCGGGAGCCCGTCGTGCTGGGGAGGGACACCGCGTTCATGGGGGTCTTGGTGGACGACCTGGTGAATCGAGGTGTAGACGAGCCCTACCGCCTATTCACCTCCCGGTCGGAGTACCGGCTATCGATTCGCCAGGACAACGCGCTCCGGCGCTTGCTCCCTTTGGCCGAGCGACTGGGAGTGCTGGATGAGGTGGAGTTACAGGCTGCGGAGTCGCGCCTCCGGCGGGAGGAGGAACTGCTGCAGGAGGCTGGAAGCCTGAGACTCGACCGGGCAGCGGCCAGCGCGGTGCTCTCCGCGCTCGGATCGGCCGGTGTGACTGAGGGCCAGCGGGTTGCTGACTTGGCACGTCGCCCGGGGGTACCGTTAGGAAGTCTGCTTCGCGCGGCCGGCGTGGAGGCGGAAGAGGATGAATGGCGCTGGGCGGATATCGAGTTGAAGTACTCAGGGTACCTGGCACGGGAGCGGGCAGACGCTAGGCGGCTCTCTAACCTGGACGATTTTTCGCTGCCTGCCGCTCTTCCATACCGAAGCCTCGGATCGCTCTCGTATGAGGCCAGGGAAAAACTTCAGCAGGTGCAGCCGCTCTCCCTAGGGCAGGCGAGCCGTATCCCCGGGGTGTCCAGGAGCGACTTGCAGAACCTCGTTGCAGAGGTGATCAGACGGAGGCCGAATTCTGGAAGGACCCTGTTTCACGTGAAACAGGGTGAGGAAGGGAGCACCGAGAAGCTATAGGTACCAAGGAGAACGTCTCCTCGAGACTGTTGTACTGTGGCACCAGGCCCCGACGGGCCCAGGTGCCACACCTGTTTGTGGCGACCTGCCTTATGTGAGCGGAACTCGTGTGGAGTGGGATGGAGCCGTGGATAGCCGGGTAGAGCGACCCACTCGTCTGGTGAAGTATCGTGTCGACGAGCTCAAGTCGCTCTGAACCGGACAGAATCGGCATGTGCGCTTCTATTGTTAGCAGTTCGCCTCCTCTAAAAGCCCTGTAGCCACTAAGAAACCCACCAACCAAGCTCGGCGCTGTTTCCACTCGGTCGAGTCGCGCACCTACTTCTCTGGTCGACAAGGCAGGGCCCAGCTCCGCGGACTCCTGGCAAGTAGGTGGAGTACGCGCCTCAACGCGTGGACGTACGCCGCCAGGGCCGAAGGGTCATTGGGATGGACGAACCAAGCTCTGCCTTACACAGGGGGCGTCTGAGTATACGCGCTCAGTCTCGCAAT
>DATABZ010000382.1:0-4730 GCA_036259315.1 Gemmatimonadales bacterium
ATTTCGCATCGCCGTCCACCGCTCGGTCGCGCGAGCACAGCCGGTAGTGCGGGCCGCACGCCGGGCAGGCCGTCGGCTGGGCGTGGAAGCGCCGGTCGCCCGGATCGTGGTACTCCGCGGTGGGAGACGGATGCCCTCTGCGCCGCGGAGTACGACGATCCGGGCGACCGGCGCTTCCACGCCCAACCGACAGCCTGCCCGGCGTGCGGCCCGCACTACCGGCTGTGCTCGCGCGACCGAGCGGTGGACGACGATGCGAAATCGGTGGCGCTGGCGGCGGAGCTGCTCCGGAGCGGGGGCATCGTAGCGGTCAAGGGACTCGGCGGGTATCACCTGGCGTGCGACGCCAGGAACGCGACGGCCGTGGGCGAGCTGCGGGCCCGGAAGTTCCGGAAGGAGAAGCCGTTCGCGATGATGGCACGGGACCTTGAGACGGCCCGGAGTCTGGCGGTGCTCACGCCGGCAGCCGAGGCACTTCTGGCGAGCGCTGCGGCGCCGATCGTGCTGGCGCCCGCGAGGGAGCATCTGCCTCACGTCGCGCCCGACACCGGCGAGCTCGGCATCATGCTGCCCTACACGCCACTGCACCACCTCCTGTTCGCGGCCGGCGCGCCGGCTGTGCTGGTGCTGACCAGCGCCAACCGCTCGAGCGAGCCGATCGCGTACCAGGACGCGGATGCACACGAGCGCCTCACAGGAGTGGCGGACGCCTTCCTCGTCGGCGAGCGACCGATTGCACGGCGGGTGGAGGACTCCGTGGTGCGGGTCGGGCCGCTCGGCCCCACGATCCTGCGGCGCAGCCGGGGGTACGCGCCCGCCGCCCCTGCCGCGATCCCGACGTGCCGTCCCATCCTGGCGCTCGGCGCCGACCTGAAGAACACCGTTACCTTGGTGGTCGAGGGCCAGGCGTTCGTGAGCCAGCACATCGGCGACCTCGAACACCACGAGGCTTGCCGCGCACTCGATGAAACCGTGCGCGACCTGCTCTCGATGTACGGCGTGCGCCCACGCGATCTGCTCCTGGCCCACGACCTCCACCCCCAGTACCGCACCACGGCCTACGCGCTCGAATTCCGCGCCGCCGAGCGGTACGCCGTACAACACCACCGTGCCCACGTGGCATCGGTGCTGGCGGAGCGCGGCGCTTGGAACCGGCAGGTCCTCGGCATCGCCTTCGATGGGACCGGGTACGGCGACGACGGAACCACCTGGGGTGGCGAGGTCTTCGCCGGGAGCGTCTCGGAAGGGCTGGATCGCGTGGCGCATCTGCGTGCGGCAGTGCTGCCGGGAGGCGATGCGGCCGCCGGTCACCCGGTGCAGGCGGCGGCGGGTTTCCTGGCCCAGGTGGATGGCCTGCCGGATCTGACACGGCCGCCCTTCGAATTCCCGGACCGCTACCGCAAGGCGCAGGCACTGCTCCGGGCGGGCGTACGCACCTTCGGCACGACATCGGCCGGGCGACTGTTCGACACGGCGGCTGCCCTGCTCGGCTTCACCCTCCCGGTGAGCTACGAAGGGCAGGCGGCGATATGGCTGGAACAGCTCGCCCGCGACGGAAGACCCGCGGAACCCCTACCCTTTCCCTTCGCGGCCGGCGAGCTGGACTGGCGACCTTTACTGCGAGCCGTGGCGACGGAGCGGCTCCGGGGGCGCAGCCGCGGGGAGATCGCACGGGGATTCCACGCGGGTGTGGCTCACGGGCTCCGCGACGCCGCACACTGGGCGTGCGGTGCCCACGGACTCGACACGGTTGTAATGTCGGGGGGAGTGTTCCAGAACACCCTGCTGATCGAAGACCTGACCCCCATGCTCGAGGCAGTGGGGCTGGAGCCCTGGATCAACCACGCCGTCCCGCCCAACGATGGCGGCATCAGTCTCGGCCAGGCGGCCCTGTGCGCGCTCGGCCCAGGCAGGAGCTCTCCGTGCACGAGCTCTCCATCGCACTGAGCCTGGTGGACCTCGCTTGCGAGGAGGCCGACCGGCTGGGGCGACGAGTGCGCGCGGTCCATCTGCGGCTCGGCGAGCTCGCCGGCGTGGCGCGCGAGGCGCTCCTCGCGTCGTACGATCTGGCCTGCGCGGACACGCCGCTGGAAGGCTCTCGGCTGGTGATCGAGCAGGTCCCGGTGGTCGTGTTCTGCCCACGGTGCGGCGTAGAGCGGCTGCTGGACCGGGTCCAGTGGCTCCGGTGCTCGGAGTGCGGCAGTCCTACGCCCGAGGTGCGTCGGGGCAAGGAGCTGGAGCTGGTCGCACTGGAGGTGGAGCCGTGACGTCCGAGCCTCGGCTGGTGCAGGTGCGCAGGAACGTCCTCAAGCAGAACGACCTGCTGGCGGCCGAGCTGCGGCGACGGTTCCGGGCAGCCGGCGTCCTGGTCGTCAGCCTGGTGTCGAGTCCCGGCGCCGGGAAGACCACACTCCTGGAGCGGACGCTCGCGGAGCTCCACGGCAGGTATCGCGTCGCCGCCCTGGTCGGGGATCTCGCCACCGAGAACGACGCCGCCCGCCTCGCACGGAGCGGCGCGCGGGTGAAGCAGATCACCACTGGCACGGTCTGTCACCTGGAGGCCACGATGATCCGCGACGCCATGGCCGGGTGGGACCTCGGCGCGCTCGATGTCCTGTTCATCGAGAACGTGGGCAATCTGGTCTGCCCGGCTTCCTACGATCTGGGTGAGGCACTCCGGTTCGTGGCGGTATCGGTCACGGAAGGCGAGGACAAGCCGCTCAAGTATCCCACCATCTTCAACACCGCCGACGTTGCCCTGGTCACGAAGATCGACCTGGCCGCCGCCGTCGATTTCGACTGGGGCGCGGCCTACGCCAGCGTTCAGACAGTGCGTCCCGGCATGCCGGTCCTGCCGCTCTCGGCGAAAACGGGTGAGGGGATGGGCACGTACCTGTCGCTGCTCGAGGCACGTCGGGGATAGGCCCGGCCCCGACTAATGGAGCGGCTGTCTTCCGCGCCCCGCGAGCGCCAGGCGTACCGTGCGCCGCACTACGGCCGGGGAAGCCGGGTAGCGGAGGTACGGCGCCCTCGGCGAGATGAGCCCCCGACGGACGCTCTCCCGCCGATCGAGCTCCGACATGAACAGGATCGGCAGCCGCTCGAGCATCGCACCCACCGCGATGCCGGGGTGATACCCGTCGAGCTCCGCCGGCGCGAACCCGGTCAGGAGCAGATCCGCGCTCCAGGCTCGGTGGTCGTGCAGCCACTGGGCCTCGATCCCGCTGCGTGCGGGAACGACGCGGTACCCGTCGGCCCTCAACGTTCGGCAGAGTAGCTCCCGCCGCGCTTCGGCATCGTCCAACACCAGGATCGTCGGCCCATTGGCCTCGAGCCGCATGGCGTCGCTCCGCGGATTTCATGTCGGGGGTAGTAGAACTTAGCAGGATCGAGCTATTTCGCCGCAATGGTCGTGCCCCAGTCGCCCAGCCAATCCCCCTTCCGCCCCGTTCCCTCTGAGACGGCCTCCGTCCCGAGCTGCATCGGCATGGCTCGGCTACCGGACGGCCCGGCAAGCTGCGGTGGAACCAGCGAGCTGCAGTGGTGACGGAAGCAGAAGTGTAATGCGTGACGTGAATCACGAACTGTAAGTGGATCCGGGCCTATAGTCCGGCCGGTTGCCACTGGAGCGCGGTGATCACCGCGTGGGTGGCTAGCAGTACCGGTCTATATGGCAGTATCAGTCTACATGTAGGAAAGCGCCCGCCTCGTTGCCGGGCTACTTGGAGAAATTGGAAGTGAGAGGAGTGCATCATGGCACGCGATGACTATAACGACCGGGATCGGGAGGATTGGCGCGGTCGGCGCGATCGCGAGCAGGAGTGGAGGGGACCGGACTACGGCTCCCGCGGCCAGTGGGAAGGCGGCCAGGGTGGCTACGGTCAGGGCGGATACGGTCAGGGCTGGGGCCAAAGTGGCATGGGTCAGGGCTATGGCCAAGGTGGAATGGGCCAGGGCTACGGCCAGGGTGGATATGGCCAAGGCTTCGGCCAGGGAGAATACGGACGGCAGTCCGGTCAGGGCGGTGGCTATTGGCAGGGTGGAGGCCAGGGTGACTGGGGCCGTGGCGGTTACGGCCAGGGAGGTCACGAGCAAGGCAGCCGCTCACGGGTGGGATCCGGTGACTGGACCTATGGGCAGAGCGGTTACGGCCAGAACGTTTACGGACAGGGCGGCTATGGCCAGAGTTTCGGCCAGGGTGGCTCTGGGCAGGGCAGCTATGGTCAGGGCTTCGGCCAGGGTGGCCACAGGCAGGGCGGCTTTGGCCAGGAAGGATACGGCGAGGGCTTCGGGCAGGGCGGCTACGGTCAGGGGCTGCGCTATACCTCTACTACCATCATCGGGCGCTATCATGGCCGCGGACCCAAAGGATACCGGCGGGCCGACGACCGGATCCGCGAGGACGTGAACGAGGAGCTCACCCGCCACCCTGAGATCGATGCCAGCGAGGTCGAAGTCCAGGTGCAGAACGGTGAGGTCACGCTCACCGGAAAGGTCGAGGACCGGCACCAGAAGCGGCTCGCCGAGGACCTCGCGGAGCGGTGCTCCGGGGTCACGGACGTCCACAACCAGCTCAAGGTGGACAAGGGCTTCTTCGCCAAGCTGTTCGGCAGTGGTGAAGAGGCTGGCGAGCGAGACCGCGAGCAGGAGCGCGGCACCAGCACGCGCCGCAGCTCGAGCAGCACGAGCGGCAACCGGTAAGACGCAGTACCCGCAGGTAACAAAGGGGC
>DATABZ010000383.1:0-17540 GCA_036259315.1 Gemmatimonadales bacterium
GGCCGATCTGCTCCAGGACCGCCGCCACCGCCCCCGGGTCAGGCTTCATCCGGCGCGGCTTGATCGCGAACGTGGCCCCCACGCTCGCCACCACGGCGGCATCCACCACTGGGAACCGGCTCCGCGGCGGCTCGGTGCTCGCCACCAGCTCCCGCCGCCAGTAGAGCTCCTCGTGCGGTCCCGAGAGCGGGTGGTCCAGGGCCCCCTCGGTCGAGAGGATGTCCACGAAGCCCAGGTCCATCCGGTCCACCGCGACGGCCCGCGCCAGCGCCCGGAGCGCGTCTAGGCCCCGGATCTTCCGGAACCGCCGGCTGGAGTACAGCGAATCCTCCAGCAGCGCCAACGGAAGACCGCCCGCGGTGCTCAGGTGGCGCCGCCGCTCCTCCGGCACCCGCTCGAAGAAGATCGGCTGGGCCAGCACGTTCACGCCCCGAATCCGGAAGATCTGCTCCAGGTCCCCGAAGGTGATCGCCGCGTCCAGGTCGCTGCTGTCCACCGGCGGGCAGATCCCCGCGTACGTGACCTTGAGACCGGTGCGGTAGAGCGCTCGCAGGTATCGCGCCTCGGCCACCGCGGGCACCGTCACCGGCGCCAGATACGGCACCAGCTCGGGATACTGAGTCCTCACCGTCTCCACCACCACCGGATCGGTGGAGCGGATCAAGGTGCCCCAGGGCTCCTCTTCCCAGAGCTTAAGATATTCTGCCGCAACGAGTTCGTCGCCGATCACACCCCGGGTCACCGCCCGGAACCCGGCGGCGTAGCATGCGTTGATGACTTGCTCGGGTGTGGCCGGATAAAAATGGGCGACCGACTCCGGGCTCAGGATCAGGACTCCGTCGCCCTGCGAGGCAATGGCGAGAGCCTTGCCGATCTCGCCATTTACCTTGACCGCGCCATGGGGGCATGCCGGCAGACACTGGCCGCACCGGATGCATGCCTCGTCCACCACCTGCAACAGCAGCGGCTCGTCCCCTGCCACCGCAATCGCATCGGTGGGGCACACGCGGACGCATGCCAAGCATGCGACACAGAGCTCGGCGTCGATCGCGAAATTCAAGGGTGCCCTGTCCAGGGGGAGTCAGGAAGACTCCGCAATTTGACGGCCAGGTTCCTGACTGTCAATAGGTGGGAAGGTGCAAAACAATGATACAGTTGCAGTTAGCTATGTGGATCGCACGGACCTAGACAGCTAAGCTATTCCAGGCGATAGGCTTTGATCTTCCGGTACAGGGTGCGCTCTCCAATGCCCAGGACCTCCGCGGCCTTCCGCCGGTTGCCGCGATACTCGTGCAGCGCCGCCTCGATGGCCGCCTTCTCGACCTCCGCCATCGTCATCCCGGGGCGGTAGACCACAGGCCGGTCCCCGTCGCTGTCGTTCTCCGGCAACACGTCGGTGACCGTGGCGTGGTCCCCCAGCTCGATCACCTGCACCCGCTGTGGCTGATCGTCCAGCCGGCGGCGCAGGTCCTCGACCTGGATCTTGAGCTCGACAAGGCTCCGCAGGATGAACTCCAGTTCGTGTCCTATCGCCGGCTGATCCCGCTGGAGCACCCGCACGGGCAGCAGGGATCCCGGCCCCTCCAGGATGTCGTTGGGGATGTCACTGGCCCGGATCTCCGCCCCGGGAGCCAGCACGACCATGCTCTCGATCAGATTCCGGAGCTGGCGGACGTTGCCCGGCCAGGAGGCGTTCACCAGGCGCTGCATGGCCTCGGGCGTGATCCCGCGGAAGGTGCGGTCGTGCGCCTTCGCGAACTCGCGGATGAAGCGGCGCACCAGCAGCGGGATGTCCTCTCGCCGTTCCCGCAGAGGCGCGAGATAGATGTTGAGGACGTTGAGCCGGTAATAGAGGTCGTCGCGGAACTCGCCTAGGGCGACGGCATCGCGAAGCGGTCGGTTGGTCGCGGCGAGGACCCGCACGTCCACCTTGATCGGCTGCACCCCGCCTACCCGGAAGAACATCCGGCTCTCCAGCACCCGCAGCAGCTTCACCTGGGTAGCCGCCGGGATCTCGCCGATCTCGTCCAGGAAGATGGTCCCGGTGTCGGCCAGCTCGAACCGACCCAGCCGGCGCTCCGTCGCGCCCGTGAAGGACCCCTTCTCGTGGCCGAACAGCTCCGACTCCAGCAGCGTCTCCGGGAGCGCCGCGCAGTTGACCGCGATGAACGGCTTGCCCCGCCGGGGCGAGAGGTCGTGCAGCGCCTTGGCGACCAGCTCCTTGCCCGTGCCGCTCTCGCCCTGGATCAGCACGGTGCTGGAGACCGGGGCCATCTGCTCGATCTTGACCAGCACCTCCTGGATCGCCGCGCTCTCGCCGATGATGCCAGTGCGCTCCTGGAGCCGGCGCCGCTCGATGAGCCGCCGCGCGGTCTCCACGATCTCGTCCGGCCGCGCCGGCTTCATCATCGTCTCGGTCACACCCAGCCGGCCGACCCGCTCCGCGCGCTCGGAGTCGGTCGGCTCCAGCAGAGCGAGCGTCGAGATCTCCGCGTCCCGGGCGAGCGCAGCGAGCTGCACGGCGTGGGGCTCGTGCACCGCGCCGGTCAGGATGACCAGATCGGGGTTCTCCCGGCGCACCGCGCCGCGGGCGTCGTCGAGGGAGGAGAACATGGACGTGGAGAACCCGGACGACTCCAAGGCGGCATTGAGCGGGACGGCGGTCTCGAGATCATCCATGGTGATCAGGATCTGCGACGGCATGGCCGGAAATCAAACCGCCTGGCGCAAAGGGTGAAAGGTTATGCCGGAGTGCTACATTGGTGCTGTGACCCGCGATCTCCAGGAGCAGCTTCAGCAGTCGCTGGGTGACGCCTACCGCATCGAGCGCGAGCTTGGCGGCGGGGGGATGTCGCGCGTCTTCGTGGCAGTGGAGACGGCGCTGCAGCGAAAGGTGGTGGTGAAGGTGCTCCTCCCGGAGCTGGCCGCGGGTGTGAGCGTCGAGCGGTTCCGCCGGGAAATCCATCTCGCCGCCCAGCTCCAGCATCCCCACATCGTCCAGCTCCTCTCGGCCGGCACCTCGGCGGGCCTGCCGTACTTCACCATGCCGTACGTGGACGGGGAATCGCTCCGGGCCCGTCTGCTCCGGGAGCGCGAGCTCCCGGTACCCCAGGCGGTCCGGGTGCTCCGCGACGTCGCCTCCGCGCTGGCCTACGCCCACGCCCGGGGCGTGGTGCACCGCGACATCAAACCGGACAACGTCCTGCTCTCCCACGGCGTCGCGGTGGTGACCGACTTCGGGGTAGCGAAGGCGCTGACCGTCTCGTCCGGCCCGGATTTGCCGACGCGGACCGGTGCCGGTCTCACCTCCTTGGGTATCGCACTTGGCACACCCGCCTACATGGCGCCGGAGCAGGGGGCGGGCGATCCGGGAGTGGATCACCGGGTGGACATCTACGCCTTCGGCATCATGGCCTACGAGATCCTGACGGGCGAGCCGCCGTTCACCGGACCCTCCCCGCAGGCGATCCTGGGAGCCCACATCGCCGGCCTGCCAAGGCCGATCGCCCTGAGCCGGCCCGGCATTCCGCCGTTGCTCGCACACATGGTGATGAAATGTCTGGAGAAGCGGCCGGCCGATCGGCCCCAGACGGCGGACGAGATCATCGGAACGCTGGACATGCTGTCGACGCCGAGCGGCACGGTCCCCGCCACGGCGGTGCTGCCCGGAACGCGCGTCGGCCGGTGGAGGCGCTCCCTCGGCGGCTTCGCCAGACGCTTCGGCCCGGCTGTGGCCATCGTGGTCCTGGCCGCCGCGGTGGCGCTGTTGGCGTGGCCCCGGCGCGGCACCACACCGATGGGTCCACCGCCTGCTGCAGCGCCAACGGACGACGCCCTGCATTCTCCAGCGGCGGAGGCCATCCCTCCGGCGACGTCGGCGGAGACCAGCCTTCCGACTCCACCGGTGGCCGAGTCAGCCCCGCCTGCCCCCACGCGCGCGCCGACGCCGCGAGCGGCTCCGGCTCCACGGCCCGAACGCGACGCGCGCGTGATGTCGTCCGAGGACTCGGCGCTCCTGGCCCGTCTCGAGCAGCAGGCCGCCTCCGCCCGAACCCGTGCCGTCGCCGCCGGCGTGGGCGACTCGCTGATCGCGCGCGGGGATTCCAGCGTCTCGCGAGCCGAGTCGCTCTCCGGCGCCCGACGCATCGCCGAGGCCGCGGTGGCCTTCTCATCGGCTACCGCGCTCTGGTCCGCGGCAACCGACCGCGCCCAGGCGGCCGAGGCTGCGCGGGCGGCGGCGGAACGCACTGCCGAGGCGGAGGAAACCGTGAGGATCGCCGAGCCGCCACCGGCCGACGTACCACCGACGCCGGCTCCTCCGCCCGAGCGCCCGCCCGATTCCGCACCAGCTCCGGCACCGGACCCGGCTCGCCAGATCGACGCGCTCTTCGCCCGGTACGCCGCCGCCATCGAGGCACGCGACCTGGACGCGATCCGGCGCGCCTATCCGGGACTGCTGCCCGCGCAGGCGCGCGAGTGGGAGGAGTTCTTCGGGAGCGTGACGGACATCGACGTGGAGCTCGAGGTGACCGACCTGGCGATGAAGGGGGATGCAGCGGAGGCGCGGCTGGAAGGCGTCTACGTCTTCAGGAACCCGAGCACCCGCCGTACCCAGCGGGAGCCCGTGTCCTTCCTGGCGACGCTGCGGCGCGAAGGGGCCCGCTGGCTCATCGCATCGCTGCGATAGGCGGGCTCAGAAGGTGTATTCGGCCCCGAAGGTCCAGAGCACGTCGGGCCGCATGCCGCCGCGGTTCAGCGGAAAGGCTCCGTTACCCACGAAAGTCACCGCCCGCGGGATCGTGAGCTTGAGCCCCAGGGACGCGTTGATGATGTCGTCGCGCCGCTGGGGGATCGACGAGGTGCGGATCGTGCGAGGGAAGGGCTCCTCGAGCGTTGCGTTCTCGGGCACGCCGATCGGGCTGGAGCCGACCGGGAACTCGGAGATGAGGTCCGCCGCGAGCGTGGCCCAGGAGCTGAGGAGCTGATCGAAGCCGGCGGTGAGGAGGAAGACGTCGGGATCGAGCTCCCTGCCGCGGTACTGGTACCCGATGTTGGCGTGGGGCGAGAAGTCGCCGAGCCGCGCCGACACGACGCCGAGGCCCCGCAGCGCGACGGCACCGGAGCCCAGCAGGTCCTCCTCGCTGCCGGTCGGGAACCGTCCCTCCGCGAGGATCGCGAGCGACACCGGGGCCGCCTCCCGCAGGTTCACCTTCACCCTCGCCGACACGTCACCGAGACCCGACGAGCTGCCTTCCACGAATCGGCTCGCGGTCAGTACCGGGTTCTCCTCCGTTCCCGCGAAGAAGTGCGGCGGCGATCCGGAGACACCGAAGGGGACGATCGTCGCGCTGCTGGTCCCGCGGAGCGAGGTCTTCACGAACGGCACCACTACGCCGAGATCGATGCGGTCGTTCACCCCGTAGGTCAGGGCGAACGCCGTCACGTCCACGTTCACGTCGAGATCGAGCGCGAAATCGATCACCTCGTTCTCGAACTCGGGGATCCCGTACCGCGTGCAGTCCCCGGCGAAGATCGCGTCGCAGCCCGGAAAGTCGACGTTGGAGTGGGTGAACGTGAGCTCCACGGCATCCAGCGGAACGCCCCGGAGCGTCTCGTACTGGAGCCCCGTGCGCGAGAGGCTCAGGAACAACCGGCCCGAGCCGAGCGTCTGCGCCCGCTCGGCGTAGATGGGACCGGCGGAGATCGAGGTGTGCACCGGGGTGGCGCCCTCGAACCGGAAGGTCTCGCCGCCGCTCGAGGCGCTGACCGGCACGTTGGCGACGTTGCTGCCGATCGAGTTGGTCAGGAAGGAGATGATGGTGGCGTTCCCGCCCACGGCGGAGGGAACGAAGTGTTCGCCGTGCACCTGGATCTGGGGATTGTCCGCCGCGGCGGACCCGCCGAGGAAGAGGGCCTCGTTCCCTTCACCGAAGATGAAGAGGTCGTTGATCCGGTCGCCCAGCGCCTGCGCGCTGAGCGGAGTGCTCGTGAGGGCGAGGGGGAGCCACCACAGCCAGGGCCGCATGAGTACCCAACCTACTTGGCAGGGCGCGCCGCGCAACATCCCCATGCCGTCAGCCGTGATCGGTTCGCTCGCCCCGCACCAGATCCACTGCGTGCTCGACCAGTCCTTCGAGCACCGCCAGCCCGTCGCGCACGCCACCGGGGCTTCCGGGAAGATTCACGATGAGGGCGGACGCGCGGACGCCCGCGAGCCCGCGCGACAGCGCGGCGCGAGGAAACCTCGGGTAGGCGCTCATCCGAATGGCCTCCGCGATGCCGGGCGCCTCGCGCTCCAGCACGGCGCGACTGGCTTCGGGCGTGATGTCCCGCGGAGTGAGGCCCGTGCCGCCGGTGGTGAGGATGAGGTCGGCCCGTCCGCCGTCGGCCCAGGCCGCCAGCGTGGCGGCGATCGGTCCATGCGCGTCGGGCACGAGCGCGCGCTCTGTCAGCTCGTATCCCTTGCCCGCCGCCCAGCTCGCGATCGCGTCGCCCGAGGTATCGGCACGCTCACCCCGGCTTCCCGCGTCGGAGATGGTGAGGATGGCGACTCTCACCGCCTACCGCCTCACGCTCCCCTTCGCGTAGAACGGCCGCTTCACCACTTCGGCCGGGACCCGCTCGCCGCGGATCTCGACCTCGAACCTGGTGCCGGGCGTCGCCGCTTCGGCGGGCAGGTAGGTGGTGCCGATCGGCTGGCCCAGGGACGGGCTCATCGTGCCGCTCCGCACGACGTCCACGTCGCGGCCACCGTGGTACACAGGGTACCCGTGCCGGGGAATGCCGCGGCCGTCCAGCCGGAAGCCGGCCAGCTTCCGGGTCACCCCGCGCCGCTTCTGCTCCCGAAGCGCCTTGTCGCCGGTGAACGGCGCGCCCTTGTCCAGCTTCACGATCCAGCCGAGCCCGGCCTCGAGCGGCGTGATCGTGTCGTCGATCTCGTTGCCGTAGAGCGCGTACCCCATCTCCAGCCGGAGCGAGTCCCGGGCGCCGAGCCCGATGGGCCGCGCTCCAGCGCCGGTGAGCGCCTGCCAGACGGCGACGGTGTCGCGCTGCCGGCAGTACAGCTCGAAGCCGTCTTCGCCGGTGTAGCCGGTGCGGGAGATGAAGCACTGCGCACCCGCCACCTTGCCGACCTCGAAATGGTAGTATCGGATGTCCTCGAGCCGGGTGTCGGCCAGCGGCTGGAGGAGGGCCTGCGAGGTCGGCCCCTGCAGCGCGATCAGCCCCACTTCGTCGGAAATGTCCTTGAGCCGGACATTGGCGCCGCCCTTCTGAGCGACGACGTGCTCCCACGCTCGGGCGACGTTCGACGCGTTCACCACGATCATCAGCTTGTCGTCGAACCGGTACACCGTGCAGTCGTCCACGAACGTCCCCTGCTGGGTGAGCATCGCGGAGTACTGCACGCCGCCCGGCTCCAGCGCCGCGACGTCGTTGCAGGTGACCCGGTTGACGAACGCGTTGCGGTCCGGGCCGGTGATCTCGAACTCGCCCATGTGGGAGACGTCGAACACGCCGGCCCCGGTGCGCACCGCGTGGTGCTCGGCGAGGATGCCGCCCGCGTACTGCACCGGCATCTCCCATCCGGCGAACGGCACCAGCTTCGCGCCGAGCGACTTGTGCACGTCGTAGAGCGGCGTGCGCCGGAGCCCCGCGGTGGAGGTCACGTGCGATTGCCTCCCATCACCGTCGCCATCAGCGCCTTCTGCACGTGGAGCCGGTTCTCCGCCTGGTCCCAGACCCGCGACTTCGGCCCCTCGATGACGCCGTCCGACACCTCTTCCCCGCGATGCGCCGGCAGGCAGTGCAGGAAGATCGCCCCGCGGTCAGCGGCCTCCATCAGCGCCTCGTCCACGATGTACCCCTGGAAGGCGCGGGCCCGCTCCTCCTGCTCCTCCTCCTGCCCCATCGAGGCCCACACGTCGGTGTTGACGACGTGCGCCCCGCGCGCGGCTTCCCGCGGATCGGTGGTGAGGGTGACGCGGGTCAGCCGGCGGTTTCGCTCCAGAATCTCGCGGTCAGGCAGATAGCCTTCGGGACAGGCGAGTCGGAGCTCGAAGCCCAGCGTGCCAGCCGCGTTGAGCCAGCTGTTGGCCATGTTGTTGCCGTCTCCGATCCAGGCCACCACCTTGCCCTCCCAGCCGCCCAGGCTCTCGCGCACTGTGAGCAGGTCGGCCAGGACCTGGCAGGGGTGCAGCAGGTCGGTCAGCCCGTTGATCACCGGAATGGACGCGAAGCGGGCGAGCTCCTCGACGTCGGCGTGATCGTAGGTGCGGATCATGATGCCGTCGAGGTAGCGCGACAGCACGCGCGCGGTGTCGCGGATGGGCTCCCCGCGGCCGAGCTGGATGTCGCGAGCGGAGAGGAAGAGCGCGTGCCCGCCGAGCTGGAAGGCGCCGACCTCGAAGGAGACGCGGGTGCGGGTGCTGCTCTTGGCGAAGATCATCCCCAGCGTCCGGCCGGCGAGCGGCTTCTCCGTGTAGTCGCCCCGCTTCATGCGTGCGGCGAGATCGAAGACGGCGAGCAGCTCGGAGCGGGTGAAGTCGGGAATGGCGAGGAAGTGGCGGGGGGCGGTCATGGCGTGCCTATTGTAGTCGCCGCATCTGGCCTACGGAAGCCCGACTTGACGCCGGATGCGGGCGAAGCGACGGTCGCCACGGAGCCGATCGAGCCGCGGATCCAGATCCAGATAGACCAGCTGCCCGACCCGGTCGGCGACCGCCTCCCCCAGCCAGGCGAAGGCGCGCCGGCGGTCGTCCAGCGCCTCGGCGATGCCGACGAAGAGATAGGGCGACACGTAGCGCTCGGCCGTCAGGGAATCGAGCCGCGCCAGTACCGCGCGGGCCTCGTCGGGGCGCTCGTCGAGCGCGTGGGTGCGACCCAGGGACGCGAGGACCTCGAGATCCCCGGGAGCACGGTCGAGCGCGCCGCGGTAGTGGGACTCGGCGAGCTCGTAGTCGCCCAGCACCTCGGCGAGGAGCCCCAGGAGCCGCCGGGTGTCGGCCCTGGAGGAGTCCACCACCAACGCCCGGTCCAGACTCTCCCGGGCATCGGCGTATCGCCGGACGAGCAGGTGGTGCCATCCCAGGTGCGCAATCACGTCAGGATCGAGCGGGCTGAGCTCGAGCGCACGACGTCCACGGACCAGCGCTTCGTCCTCCCGGCCGATCGCCAGCAGCAGATGCGAGTACCAGTGGTGCACCTCGGGACGATTGGGGTTGATGGCTAATGCCCGCTGAAACGCGGAATCCGCGGCCGCCCAGTCCCAGTCGTACAGGAACCGCACCTGGGCGAGCGCCGTGTGCGCCGGAGCGAGCGTGCTGTCGAGCGCCAGGGCGCGGGTGGCGGCCACGCGGGCGGCGGGCATGGCCTCCGACGGTTGCGCGCCGTGGTCCATGACGCGGCGCACGTGGGCGGTCGCGAGCCCACCCCAAGCCGGGGCGAAGCTGGAGTCGAGCCGGATGGACTCCTGGTAGAGCGCGGCCGCGTACGTCGGGTCGCGGCCCCGCGGATTGGTCAGGGAATGACGCGCGCGGAGGTACGCCGCGTACGCGCCGAGGCTGGAGCTGGCGGGCACCGCCGGCTCCCACGCCTCCGCGCCCGGGACCCGCAGCGCGGACACGACCGAACGCGCAATCTCCTCCAGCACCGCGAAGATCTCCCCCGGAGACCGCTCGTAGGTCTCGGACCAGAGATCGAACCCTTCGCTCACGCTCACGAGGTGAACCGTGAGCCGCAGACGGTCGTTGGCCTGGCGGACGCTGCCCTCCAGTACGGTGCCGACCCCGAGCGTGCGCCCGACCTCGCGCGGCTCCTCGCTGCGGCCCCTGAGCGCGAACGCGGAGGAAGGGGCGGCGACGCGAAGCCCCGGGGCACGCCCCAGCACGGCCGTCAGCTCCTCCGTGAGCCCGTTGCTGAAGTAGTCGTTGGCGGTATCGGGGCTCGCGTTCACGAGCGGGAGGACGGCAACCGATCTCGGCCGGGGCGCCGGCACCCTCGCGGTGGGAGGGGGCGTCGGTGCGGTGTAGCGGAGCCAGAGCGTGACCCCCAGGAGGCCGAGCACGGCGAGGGAGAAGAAGGCCCAGCGCGGCGACAGGCGCCGCCGGAGCGCGGCGCGTTCGCCGGTGGTGAGGCCGCGCGGACCCCGGGCTTCGAGCTCCGTGGTGTCGAGCTGGCTCGGGGGTGGGGGCGGATCGGTCAGGTGGGCCACGCGTAACTATAGGCCCGCGGGTGTGGGGCTGGCCAGCGGACGCGTCCGTATCTTCCAGCGTGTGAGCGAGAGCTTCCTACGGACCCTGCAGTCGGAGCTCGGGGGCCGGTACCGCCTCCACGACGAGGTGGCGCGCGGAGGCATGGCGGTGGTCTACCGCGCCGACGACCTGGCCTCCGGCAGCGAGGTCGCCGTCAAGGTGCTGCGGCCGGAGATCGCGGCTGCCCTCGGCTCCGACCGCTTTCTTCGAGAGATCAGGATCCTCGGGTTTCTCCGGCACCCGAACATCGTCCCGCTGCTCGACTCGGGCGAAGCAGGCGGGAGTCTGTACCTGGTGACACCCTACGTCCCGGGCGCCTCGATTCAGCGCCGACTGCAGCGCGAGGGACCCCTGCCACTGGAGGAGGTCATCCGCACCGCTCGCGATATCGCGGCCGCCCTCGACCACGCCCACCACCGCGCGGTGATCCACCGGGACGTGAAGCCGGGCAACGTCCTCCTCGGGCACGACCGGGCCCTGGTGTGCGATTTCGGGATCGCCCGGGCCGTGGAGGCTGCCGGCGGCGACCACCTCGCCTCCAGCAGCGGGTTCGCGCTCGGCACGCCGGCGTACATGAGCCCGGAGCAGGCCACCGGCGGTGACGTCGACCAGCGGACCGATATCTACGGCCTGGGCTGCGTGCTCTACGAGATGCTGGCCGGTGAGCCTCCCTTCACCGGCCCTACGGCCCAGGCCGTACTCGCCCGGGCGCTCTCGGGCGAGGTGCGTCCCCTGGGTACCGTGCGCCCGGAGATCACGCCGGCCGCCGAGCGGGCGATCCGCTCGGCGCTGGCGAGCGAGCCCGGGCGGCGGCCGATGACCGCGGGCGAGCTGGTGGAACGGTTCATCCAGGCGAGCCGCTGATCATTCCCAGGGCGTGGAGCCCGGGGGCGGCTTCTTGACGAAGAACACGAGCACGCTCTGGTCGCCCAGACTGGGGCACTTCTGCCGCAGGCTCAGGGCGATCTCGTCCGTGTTCTTGCAATCGACGAGCACGGGGCCACCGACGTCCTTGGAGCTCATTCCGCAGTGGGCCATGAGCTCCAGTCTCGCGACCGCGCACCAGAGCGTATCGAAGCCGTCCTTCACATCGTCGAACCAGTGGTCGCGGGCACCGGGGTCGTGTCGCACAGGCGCCAGCTTGGTCCTGATGTACTCCTTCACCTCCTCGAGTGTCTCGGGACTGCCCGGCTCGGTCGCCACGTCACACCTCCTCGGTTCAGTTGAGTTCCAGCGTGCGGTCTTCTGAATTCGGCTCCACCCGGTAGCCCATGGCCGACATCCGCGCCTCGTAGGCCTGCACCAGGTCCTCGCGCTTCAGCCCTCTCGCCGCCTGGAGCCTGATCTGAAGGCTGACGGGCCGAAAGATCAGGTAGACGAACGGTGCGGGAGCGTCCAGCAGCGAGGCGAGCCGTAGCGCTTCGCCATGTTCCCCGCGGGCCAGGGCGATCTCCGCGAGGGTGAGCCGCTCGATCCCGAGCGGCTCCCAGAGTGACCATGCGATCTCCTGGACACCAGCGGAAGGCTTCATGGCGGCGAGCCCGGCTCTCCCCGCCGACGTGTCGCCGCGTGCGAGGAGCGCCTGGGCCCGGACGGCGTCCGCGAAGAGGCGGTCCCGGCGCCGGTCTCCCGTATCCGCGCGGGCCTCGAGAATCGCGGCGATGGCGTCGGCCGCACTCCGCGAGCCCCGCCGGGCCTCCCAGGTGCCGCGCGCCCAGAGGAGCGGGGAAGGCATGGAGTCGAACTCCGACCCGTGTGCCCGGGCGAGATCGGCGGCGCGCTCGCTGAACGCCAGACCTGCGGCCGCCTCCAGGAGGAAGAGCCAGTCCAGGTGGTAGGCCTTGCCGTCCGGTGTCGCGGCCAGCCTGGCGGCCTCCTCGCCGTGCCCTCGGCTCAACTCCAGCGCATGGAGCCCGAACAGCGCGTTGGCCCGATACCTATCGGGTACGCTGTCACCGGCGAGCACGCTCCTCAGCGCCCGCTCGGCGCAGGTCTGCAGCGCCGGCGCGCTCAGCAGTGTCGCGGCGGCTTCCATCACCGCGGCGGGATTGCTCCCCGCGGCCGTCCGCCACCCCGCGGCATCGAGATTACCCCGCGCGCAGCGGAGCATCAGCAGCAGGGCCGCGCTGCTCGTGCTGTCACGCGGCGTGCGGAAGAGATCGGACGACAGCCGACGGGCGGTCGCGAGGTCTCCCCGCACCAGCGCGAGCTCGATGGCGTGGTACCGGGCGGGCGTGAACCCCTCGTCCAGCCGCTGCGCCTCGGAGAATGCCGCCGTGGCCAGCGAGTCGAGGGGACCGCGCTCGGGCAGCAGATGGTAGTACACCTCGCCCAGCGCCATCCAGCCCTCGCTCCAGGCGGGAGCCAGTGCCACGACGCGCCGCAGGTGGACCTCCGCGCTGTCGGCGCGTCCGCCGAGAAAATGACGCCAGCCGCGCACGAACTCCGCGTACCGCGCCGGCAGCAGCCGGATCTGCCGCTCCGCCACCCCGGTAAGCGCCTCGGCCTCGTCGTGGCGCTCGAGCCAGGAAGCCGCCTGCGCCCCTTTCACCGCCGCCAGCGCGAAGAGCGTGTCGTCCTCCACCGCCCGGCGGTAGAGCTCGAGCGCCTCCGGAAAGCGCATTCGGCGGTAGGCTCGCTCTCCCTGGAGAAACGCCGTGATGGCACCCGGCCGGCGCTCACGGAGACCGCCTACGTCCACTTCGCGGCCCGGCTCGAGAAGGCGCGGCAGCAGGTCGGCGACCGCGAGCGCGCCCAGCCGCGCGGCGGAGGTGCCGGGCTCGCCCGACCTCCCCGCGCGAGTCACCATCGAGTCACCTGCCACGTCGAAGAGTCGCAGCAGCACCATGATCGAGTCGGGCTCGCGCAGCACCGTGCCGTCCACGTAGAAGCGCGCGCCGCGGCTGCGGGCGATCCGGGACGCTCGCGCGGCCGACAGGTCCCCGGCGTTGCCCTCCGGGAGATCCCTGCCCTCCTCCCATTCGAGGGGATCGCTTCCTTCGAGCACGTGGCCGATGTAGGTCGCCACGTCCGCTCCCGAAGCACCGCCGTCAGCCCGGCCACCGTCACGCAGAGGGAAGACGACGATGCGATTCGGATCGAGGGGCTTCTCCGGCCGTGCGGCCCACCACATGCCGCCGGCCGCGGCGACGAGCGCGCCGGTCGCCAGCATCCATCCCCACCGCCGTCGCGACCGAGGCGGCGCCGGTGCGCCTCCGGAGGTCTGCGTCCCGGACTCGAGCGCGCGGGAGAAATCGAGGGCCGACGCGAACCGGTCGGCGGGCACCTTGGCCAGCGCGGTCGTCACGGCCTGGCTCACGTGCGGCGGCACCGACGGCCGCAGGGTGGCGAGCGGCACCGGAGGATCGTGCAGGTGGCGAAGCATCACGTGCTGAGGTGTGCGGCCCGTGAAGGGCGGCTCGCCGGTCAGCATCTCGTAGACCACGCAGCCGAGCGCGTACACGTCGCTGCGGGCGTCCACCACACCGCCGGCACTCGCCTGCTCGGGGCTCATGTACAGCGGCGTTCCCACCGCGAGCCCGTCGTCGGTGAGCCGGTCGTCCCCGGCGGCGGCGATGGCCCGGGCGACGCCGAAGTCGGCGACGAGGGCGCGGTCGCCGGACAGCAGAATGTTCTCGGGCTTCACGTCACGATGCACGACACCGCGGGAGTGCGCGTAGGCGAGGGCGCTCGCCACGTCCCGGGCGATGCCGAGAGCCTCGGGCACGGCGAGCTGGCGCTCGCGTTGGAGACGGCTGCGGAGGCTCTCCCCCTCCACGTACGGCATCACGCAGTACGTGACTTCGTCGACCTCGCCGGAGTCGTAGAGCGGAATGATGTTGGGGTGCTGGAGCCGGGCCTCCAGACGGATCTCGCGGAGGAAACGCTCCACGCCGACCCGTCCGACCAGCTCCCTGCGGAGGACCTTCACCGCGACCGGGCGGTCGTGCTTCAGGTCGTCGGCCAGGTAGACGTAGGCGGTGGCGCCCCGCCCTACCTCCTGCCTGAGGAGGTAGCGGCCGGCCAATGCGCGCCGGAGCACCTCGAGCGCCGCCTCCGCGCCGGCGTCCTGGTCCTTCGATGCGCACATGGCCCGCCTCGCACGCGTGCCGGTTCGGACTGCGGAAGGAGAATGAGGGTCAGGACTGGCCCCCTATTGTTGGCGGCCGCTTCCGGGGGCGCAAGGGTGCTCGGATCGTGCGCGCGAGCCTACAGGATGTACCGCCGCAGGTCGTCGTCGTTGAGGATCCGGCTCAGCCGCTCCCGAACCTCCGCCGCATCGAACCGGAAGTGCCTCTCGGGGTGCTCGGGGAGGTCGAAGAGGACGTCCTCCATCAGCGCCGCCATCACGGTGTGAAGCCGGCGGGCCCCGATGTTCTCCATCCGGTCGTTGGCGACGAACGCCACGCGGGCCACCTCGGCGATGCCCTCGTCGGTGAACTCGAGGGTCGCACCCTCCGCTGCCACCAACGCCTGGTACTGGCGGGTGAGCGCGTTCTCGGGCTCGGTCATGATCCGGACGAAATCCTGCTCGGTGAGCGACTGGAGCTCGACCCTGATGGGGAACCGGCCCTGGAGCTCGGGGATGAGGTCGGAAGGCTTGGAGACGTTGAACGCACCGGCGGCGATGAAGAGGATGTGATCGCTCCGCACGTAGCCGTAGCGAGTCTGGATGGTGGATCCCTCGACGATCGGCAGCAGATCGCGCTGCACGCCCTCGCGCGACACGTCGGGGCCTCCGGTGTGCCCCCGTTCACCGGCGATCTTGTCGATCTCGTCGATGAAGATGATGCCGTGGTTCTCGACCCGGTCGAGCGCCTCGTTCACCACGTCGTCCATGTCCACCAGCTTCTTGAGCTCCTCGTCCACCAGCACCCGCCTGGCCTCCGGCACCTTCACCGTGCGCCGCTTCTTCCGCCGCGGCAGCATGTCCTGCAGCATCTCGGTGAAGTTGATGTCCGCGCCTTCCATGCCCTGGGGCGGCTGGATGAGCTCCATCATCGGGAAGCCCTGGGGCGTGACCTCGATCTCGACCTCGCGGTCGTCGAGCGCGCCGTCACTCAGCATCTGCCGCAGCTTCTCCCGCGAGCGGCTCCGCCGCTCGTCCTCCGCGGCGGCGGCCTGTTCCGCCCGGGCCTGCCCGGACGAGCCGACCACGAAGACGGAACCGGCCTCGCCCGCCGGCGCGGCGCGCTGGCCGGTGCCTGCGGGCGGCACCTGGGGAGCGGGCGGCAGCAGCAGATCCAGCAGGCGCTCGTCCGCCCGCTGCTCCGCCTGGGGATAGACCTCGTCCTCGCGCTCGGTCCGCACCATGTTGATCGCGGCGTCCACCAGGTCCCGCACCATGGATTCCGCGTCACGCCCGACGTAGCCCACCTCGGTGAACTTGGACGCCTCGACCTTGATGAACGGCGCGCCGGCGAGCCGCGCGAGTCGGCGCGCGACCTCGGTTTTTCCGACCCCGGTCGGGCCGATCATGATGATGTTGTAGGGAGTGATCTCGTCCCGGATGTCGTCGGGGGCCTGGGCCCGGCGCCAGCGGTTCCGCACCGCGATGGCGACGGCCTTCTTGGCGGCGTCCTGGCCCACGATGTAGCGGTCGAGCTCCGAGACGATCTGCCGGGGCGGCATCTCCTCCAGCCACGGCGCGGGGGTGGCGGACTCGGGGGCTTCGGTGAGGGCGGCAGCGATATCGGTCATGGTCATTGCGTGAAAGGTAAGGCCTTTTCACGCCGGCTCGGGAAGTTCCAGAATCGAGATGTGCCGGTTGGTGAAGACGCAGATGTCGGCCGCGATCTCCATGGAGCGCTGGACGATCTCCCGGGCGCTGTGCCCACCGACTGGAAGCAGCGCCCGCGCGGCGGCGAGGGCGAAGTTTCCGCCCGAGCCGACGGCGACGATCCCGTCGTCGGGCTCGATGAGCTCGCCCGAGCCGCTCAGCAGGAAGCTGTGCTCCAGGTCGGCGACCACGAGCAGGGCCTCGAGCCGCCGCAGCACCCGGTCGCTCCGCCAGTCCTTGGCCAGCTCGACCGAGGCCCGCGGGAGATTGCCAGGGTACCGGTCGAGCTTCTCCTCGAACTTCTCGTACAAGGTCAGCGCGTCGGCCACCGAGCCGGCGAACCCGGCCAGCACCTTGCCGCCCTTGAGCGTCCGCACCTTGGTGGAGTTGGACTTGACCACGGTGTCGCCGATGCTCACCTGCCCGTCGCCACCCAGGGCCACGCGGCCGTCCTTTCGGACGGTCAGTATGGTCGTTCCGTGGTAAGTCATAGGCTCGTTCACGCCCTCGGATGCGCCTGCTGATACACCTTCTTCAGCCGCTCGACGCTGGTGTGGGTGTAGACCTGTGTCGTGCTGAGCGACGCGTGGCCCAGGAGCTCCTGCACCGCCCGGAGGTCGGCGCCGGCATCGAGCATGTGGGTGGCGAAGGTGTGCCGGAGCGAGTGGACCCGGAGCCCGTCCCCGCCCACCGCGTCGAACATCGCGTGCACCGCCCGCTGCACCGCGCGCGGGCCGACGCGGCGTCCGCGCCGGGTCACGAACACCGCCCGGCGATCGCCGCCGACCCGGTTCACCAGCTCCTCCCGGAGGTTAAGATAGCGCCGCAGCGCGAGCACGGCGCGTGAGCCCAGCGGCACCAGCCGCTCCTTGCGCCCCTTGCCGCGCACTTTCGCCTGGTCCGACAGGAGGTCCATGTCCTCGAGGTTCATCCCGCTGAGCTCGGAGAGCCGGATGCCGGTGGAGTAGAACAGCTCGAGGATCGCGAGGTCGCGGGTGGGGCCGAACTCGTCGCCGGCGGCGCGACCTTCGGCCCACTCGAACAGCAGCTCCGTCTGCGCGCGGTCCATGTACGTCGGCAGGCGCTTGTCGACCTTGGGCACCTTCGCCGCCCGGGCGGCGGGGTTGGCGACCCCGTGATGGAGCTGCAGGTAGCGGTAGAACGTGCGCACGGCGGAGAGCGAGCGCGCCGCCGACCGCTTGGACAGGCCGCGACGCTGGAGGTCGCCCAGGAAGCCTCGCATGCCGAGCCGGTCCACGGTGCTCCATTTCCAGCGGCCGCCGTAGTGCCGGTCGCAGAACTCGGTGAACGACTCGAGGTCGCGGCCGTAGGCTTTGACCGTATGTGGAGACTGCCCGCGCTCCTTCTCCAGATGCGTCAGGAACTCGGCGACCTCGCGACGCTGTTTGGCGGGCATGTTCAACGGAGCCGGACAGGCGGACAGGCGGACAGGCGGACGGGCGGACGGGCGGAGCCTGTCAGCCTGAGGAAGACGGTGGATCGCTTCGACA
>DATABZ010000384.1:0-2342 GCA_036259315.1 Gemmatimonadales bacterium
GCCGCCATGGTCGAGCTGCTCACCGGCGATGCAGCGATGGCGGGCCGGGAGTTCGATGAGCTGGCCCGCCGCTACCCCCGGAGCGACGAAGCCGCCGCCTCGGTGTACTGGGCTGGCAGGGCCTGGGCCCTCGCGGGCGACAGCGTCAAGGCTCACGCCCGCTGGCGCAAGGCGACCCAGGGCGACCCGACCTCGTACTACGCCAGCCTCGCGGCCCGCCGCCTGGGACTCCCCGTCTGGGTCCCGGCCGAGTCGCCCGACACCTTCATGCCGGTGCCGGATGCGGATTCGACGGTGCTACGGGCGGCGCTGCTCGCCCGGCTTGGCATGGCCACCGAGGCTCGGTGGGAACACGAGCGACTCGCGCAGATTTCCGAGGCCGACCCGGAGCGACTCCTCGCGATCGCCAACGCGTTGCGCTCCCAGGGTCTCGCCTCGCAGGCGATCCGGCTGGCCCGGAGGGCGCTTGCGAAGGGGGCGCCGGCGGACGCCCGAACCTACCGGCTGCTCTATCCGGTGGTACACCAGGATGCCCTGTTGGCCGAGGCGGCTGAGCAGGGGCTCGACCCCAGCTTCGTGGCCGCGTTGATCCGCCAGGAGAGCATGTTCAACCCCACGGCCACGTCGCCGGCGGGCGCCCGGGGGCTGATGCAGGTGATGCCGCAGCTTGGGGGCAGATTGGCGGAGTCTCTGAGCTATCCGGTGTGGGATCCCGTGCTGCTCTACCAGCCCGACGTGAGCCTCCAGCTCGGCTCCTACCATCTCCAGGAGCTGGCCGTCCGGTACACCGAGCCCAGCCACGTGCTCGCCGCCTACAACGCCGGCGCCAGCCGGGTGGAGCGGTGGGCCAAACGGACCGGAGTGGACGACCCGGAGGTCTTCGCCGAGCGGATCCCCTTCGTGGAGACCCGCGGGTACGTCCGGATCATCAGCCGCAATCAGGAGCTTTACCGGTCGCTGTACGAGTGGCCGACACGGGGGTCGTAAGGCGGGCCTCCACAGCCTGACCGTCGCGCGAAGCGAGAGCACTGCTCAGCCCGGACGCGACCTGGATCACATCCCACCTCTCGCCGATCGGGCATCTTCACCCTGAACCCTTGGGGGAGGATGCCGATGCGGCCATACGTCGCGACGATCATGGGACTGTCACTGCTGCTCGCCTGCGAACCGGGCGGGCGTGAGAGCGCGCCTGCCGCCGGCGGTAATGAGAGCGGCATGGCGGGCGATACCGCAGCCGTCTCCACCGGGCCCGGCGATACCGCATCCAGCGGCACGGCCACAGGCGAGGGCGAGGCGAGCCTGAGCGGGATCCTCTCCCGTCTCGAGCTCGCCAATACGGCGGAGATCCAGACCAGCCGGCTGGCCACAGAGCAGGCGCAGTCCCCCGCGGTGAAGAAGATCGCGGAGCAGCTGCTGGCCGAGCACACCAAGAACCGGAAAACACTCGAGTCGCTGGCGCAGCAGAAGGGCGTGGACCTCGTGCCCGCCGCGGGTGGCACTACGGCCCGGGACACCTCCGGTGTGCTGGCGCTCAAGAGCCTGAGCGGCGCCGACTTCGACACGGCCTTCGTGGCGGCGCAGGTGGAGGCGCACCGCACCAACATCAACGCCATCGAGAACCAGCTCCTCCCGGCCGCGGAGGACGCCGATGTCCGCGGCTATCTCCAGAAGACTCAGGCAGCCATGGAGAAACATCTGGCCAACCTGCAGGAGATCCAGGGTCAACTTCAGCGCTGACGGGTATCGCCATGGAAAGCAGAGCCAAGGTCGCGGGCCACCCCTTGCACCAGATGCTGATCGTCTTTCCGCTCGGCCTTCTGGCGACCGCGGTGGTCTTCGACGTGATCTTCCTCGTGACCAACGACCCCACGTGGGCTCAGGCTTCGTTCTACATGATCGGCGCCGGCGTGATCGCCGGTCTCGTCGCGGCCATCCCGGGCACGATCGACTGGCTCGCGATTCCACGAAGTACCCGGGCCAAGCGAATCGGCCTGATTCATGGGGTTGGCAACGTCGTCGTGGTGGCGCTGTTCGCGCTCAGCTGGTTCCTGCGGCGCGACAACCCGACCCTGCCGCCGACGGAGGCTGTGGTGGCCGGGCTGATCGGGGCCGGAATCTCGGTCGTCACTGGTTGGCTGGGCGGGGAGCTGGTGGACCGGCTCGGCGTCGGTGTGGACGACGGGGCGCACCTCGACGCGCCCAGCTCGCTCACGAGCCAGTCGGCGACGGGGACCTCCGGGTCGGCCTCGCGAAGCGGGACGGGCTCGAGCTGGTCGGGACGCGAGCGGCGGCACTTTCCGCAGCCCGCGTATGCCGGCGTGGACCGTCGCCGGCACGCGTGA
>DATABZ010000385.1:0-3206 GCA_036259315.1 Gemmatimonadales bacterium
TTCGAGGCTGCACTCCTCGCCTCCCTGCAGGGAACCCCCACATCAGTTCAGGTCGGGCAGGTCACCGCGGTCGCGTGGCCGCACCAGGTGGATCTGGCCATCGAGCTGGCGCGGCAGGCGGATCGGCCCGCCGAATGGCCCGGCCTGGGCCGCATGGCGCCCGCCCCGATGCGTCTCGTGGTGGTGCCGGACGGGCGGCGCTTGGACTCCCTCACCCTGGGCAGGGCGCCGCGCTGGGGCGCGGCGGTCGCGTTGCCCTCGCTCCGCACCATAGTCCTCCGGGCCGATGGACGGGATCTGCCCCGGACCCTGCGGCACGAGCTGGCGCATCTCGCGCTGCACGAACGGGTAGAGGTACGGGTCCCGCTCTGGTTCGACGAGGGCTACGCGGGGTGGGCCGCGGGAGAGTGGGAGCGGCTCGGCGTGCTCGAGCTCAATCTGGCGGTGGCGCGTGGGGCCTTGCCTGGCTTTCGCGCACTCGATGGTGCGCTGCGGGCCAGCGAGACCAGCGCCGATGCGGCCTACGCGCTCGCGTACTCCGCGGTCTCGGAGCTGGCCCACCGGAACCCCACGGGAACATTGAACCCGCTCATGGACCGGCTGGCAGCCGGGGAGGACTTCGGGGCCGCGGTCCTGGCCACGACCGGGCTGACGGTGGACCGATTCGAGGAGGCATGGCAGCAATCGATCCGCCGTCGTTATGGGATGGCCACCTGGCTCCTGGCCGGTGGAGGCTGGCTGCTCGTGGCCATCGCCGTCCTCATATTGGTACACCTGCGCCGCCGAGCCGACCTGCCCCGCCGACAGGCGCTCGACATCGGGTGGGATGTGGAGCCGGAAGCTGTAGATGGACCTGAACTTGACCCGACCCGGGAACGGTAGTAGGCTCAACCCCTATGTCCAGCGTCCGGCCGTCGGCCCCCGCGCCCCCCGCGGGCTCTCGCCGGTTTCTGCTCGCCCGGCGGAACCTCCTGATCCTCGCGGCAGCGGTGCTGGTGCTCGTGGCCGGATACCTCACTCTCCTGGCCGGGCATCCGAGCGCCGCTGCCGTCATTCTCGTCGTCGGCTACTGCGTACTCTTCCCGCTCGGCATCGCTCTTTGAGGCGTGTTGGTCGTCACGGCACGGTCCCTGCGCATACCGTATCTGATTGGGGGTCGGGCCAGCCGTCGGGCGAATAGCTCAGCCGGTTCAGAGCGCCTGCCTTACACGCAGGATGTCGGGGGTTCGAATCCCTCTTCGCCCATTCGCACCCGCCCGCTGAACGCGGCGGTCGTCGGTCCCGTGGGACCGTTCCATTGGGGAGGCACTCGCATGTATCTGCTCCGTCTAGTCACGCTCGTGGCCCTGGGTGGGGCGTTGTCCGCGCCGCTGGCGGCACAAGGCATACCCCGAAACGCCGCGCGAACCTCCGTGAACCTGGCGCCGCGGTTCATGGTGGCGAACCCGTTCGCTTTCGCGCCCGGGGACTCCGCGCCCGCCGTCGCCATCGGGTCCGGGATCCGCGAGGAGATGAAGGATGTAGTCGGGCGCGATTTCCAGGTCATCGAGCAGCAGCAGATGAACGACGCGCTGACGCAGTACGGCTATCCCAAGGACGCCATCCTGAGTCCGGCGCTCGCCACGACGCTGGCCAAGAACATTCAGGCCCGCTTCGTCGTCGCCTCCACGCTGCAGAAGGGTCAGGGAAACCGGTATACCGTCACCGCCAGGGTCGTCGGGGTCAATGACGACGCGGGGAACGTGGTCAGCCTGACGCAACAGCCCGGCGAGAGCCCGCAGGCGTTCGGCAAGCGGGTCGCCGAGGCGCTGGAGCCCATGGTGGAGACGTTGCCGGACGCGAAAGAGTGCATCGAGCAGCGCACCACCAAGCCCGACAAGGCCGCCGACGCGGCCCGGGACGCCATCAAGGCGGTGCCCAACCACGGGCTCGCGCACTACTGTCTGGCCCTGCTCGCGCAGGATCGGAAGGCGCCGCGCGCCGAGGTGGTGAAGCATCTCCAGGCCTCCGCCAAAGGCGATCCCCAGAGCCTCCCCGTCTGGACCGCGCTGGCCACTCAGTACCAGAGGGCCAACGACACCGCGAACACGCTGGTCGCGTTCAAGGAGATGCTGCGAGTCGCCCCGACCAACCAGAAGCTGCGCGAGGAGCTGTTCAAGTATTTCCTCCAGTCGGGACACCCGGAGACCGCTCTCGAGGTCGCCGACGAAGGCCTGAAGATCGACCCGTACAACGCGGACCTCTACGATCTGAAGAGCAACGCCTGCCTGTTCCTGAGCAACTTCAAGTGCGCCGTGGACGCCCTGGAGACGATGTATGCGACGGACTCCACCAAGGCGGACACGCTGTTCTTCACCAAGATCTCGGCAGCCGCGGCCGAGGGCGAGCAGCCCGACACCGCCAGGCTGGTCAAGTGGGCGCAGCTCGGCGTGCGCAAGTACCCGGACAACCTGACGCTCCTGGGCTACCTCAACCGGGCGTACTCGATGACGGGGCAGCTCGACAGCGTCGTCGCGGTCACCAACCGCATCATCGCCAAGGACACGACGGCGATCGTGCCGGCGTTGGAGGCGGCGCAGGCGCTGATCAACGCTCCGCCTGCCGGCGCGTCGCCGAGCGGGGCCACGCCCGGGGCTGGCGCCGTCGACACCACGAGGGCCGCGGGAGCGCCCGCCGATACGGCGGCAGCCGGTGCGGCAGCAACGGATACGGCGGGCGGCCATACCACCGCCGTCAGCACGTCCCGGGCGAAGGAGGCACTGCCGTTCCTGGAGTTCGCCATCAGGTATGGTGACCCCCAGGCCAAGGAGAACGCGGCCGCGCTGCTGTACTCCGCGGGCGCCAAACTCCTCCAGCAGCAGCCCCAGGATCTCCAGGGCGCTGCCGAGCTCCTGCGGCGGGCGGTTCAGGTGGCGAATCCCACGGGCAAGGTGGGGCCGGCCTCGAACTACCTGCTCGGCCTGGCGACCCTCTTCCAGGTGCCCCAGATCGATCCGCAGGCCGAGAAGCAGAAGTCCTGTGAGCTCGCCAAGCAGGAGGAGACCCTCCTGGGCGAGGCCGAGACCGCGCTGACGGCGGGCCGGTCGGTGAACCCGGAGGCGGTCGACAAGAACCTCGGCATCATCAAGCAGTACAAACCGAGGGTGGCCTCGATGCTGAAGGCGTACTGCAAGTAGGTCGGGAGGGGGGGGGGGGGGGGGGGGGGG
>DATABZ010000386.1:0-13633 GCA_036259315.1 Gemmatimonadales bacterium
CGTGGCGCTCCGCGCCACGCCGATCCGCCTGAGCAAGTACTCGTATCTGACGCAGAGCGGCATTCCCGCGCTGGTGGGCGCGGTGACGGTCGGTCCCGGCCCCGTGGTGCTCGCGCTCTATCTCGGCGTGCTCGGGTCGGACGTGGTGTGGCTGCGGAAGCTGCCCTGGGCGGGGGTGATCAACGCCGGCCGGGAGGTGACCGGGTTCGTCGCCGCGTATGGTGCCTACGCCGCCGTGCACCACTACAGCGGGTCGCCGCCCCTCTCGCTCGACTTCCTGCCGGCCGCCACGATCCTGGTCTGCCTCTACTTCTTCACCACTCGCGCGCTCTTCTACTTCACCCTTCTGGTCCGCGACAAGCTGGAGCATGCCGAGAAGATCCTGATTCTGCGCTGGGAGATCATCTCGTACCTGCTCACCATCATCGCGTCGGTGGTGATCGTCGCGGCGGTGCAGGTGCTGGCCCCGGTCGGCTGGATGACCGTCGGGCTGGCGCTGGGCGTGCTCGGCCTGCTCACCCGGAAGATCATCGAGGAGGCCATCGGCGCGGAGGACCTGAACAAGGTTCATCTGATGGAGACGGCGATCGCCAGCAACGCCACGCTCCAGGGCTCGTTCGACCAGATCGAGCGGCTGGCCTACCGACTGCTCGACTGGGGCGATTTCCGGATCTACCGCACGGACGCCTCGGGCTTCACGCTGGCTTACCGTGGGGTGCACGGGCGCCCCGACCGGACCGAGCCGCCCGCGGAGCTGACCCCGCTTCGCCGTGACGCGGTGGCGGCCGGCGCGCCGGTGACGGTCCACGACGTACGGCGCGATCCGCGTATCAGTCACGTCATGGAAGGCGTGGGCAGCACCATCATTCATCCGATCCGCTTCGGCGACGATGTCCTCGGGGTGGTGGAGGTGGATCATCCCAAGCGTCACGCCTACGGCTCGAAGGACCTGGTCGCGCTCGGCACGCTCGCCAACCAGATGGCGACCGCCATTCACATCGCCGAGCTGCGCCGCCCCCTGCTGAGCACCGTGGGCCAGATCGGCGAGCAGGTGAGCGCCCTCGCGCGGGTGACCGAGTCGCTCCGCGGCTCCGCGTCCGCGCTGGCTGAAGCGTCTCGCGGCATGCGGCAGGGGGCCGCGGATCTCGAGCACTTCGTCGCGGGCGGGCTCCGCTCCACCGACACGCTCTCCGCCGCCACCCGCGCCATGGCCGCGCAGGGCGAGCAGGCGGCGCGCGCCAGTGGTACCGCGGCGGAAGTCGCGAGCCGGAACCGCGTCGTCATCGGCCAGGCGATCGAGCGCCTCATCGGGCTCAAGGGATTCGTCGCCGGCAGCGTGGAGCAGGTGGGCCAGCTGGGCGCCCTCACCACCCGGATCAGCGGCTTCATCGGCACGATCCGGGAGATCGCCGATCTCACCAACCTCATCGCGCTCAACGCGGCGATCGAGGCCGCACGGGCCGGCCGCGAGGGCCGCGGCTTCGCGGTGGTGGCGGACGAAGTGCGCGATCTCGCCGCCCAGAGCCTCCATGCGGCGCGCGAGGCGCGGGTGCTCCTGGAGGAGATCGGCAGCCAGGTGGCCACCGTGTCCGAGCAGATGGAGCGGGGCCGGGAAGCCGTGGCCGGCGTGGAGGAGCTGAGCGCCGACGCGGCGCAGGCCCTGGACGCGATCGTGGGCACCACCAGCGAGGCCGGCCGCCACGCGGGCGCGATCGCCGTGACCGCCGCCGAGCAGCTCGGCGCGGTGGGCGGGTTGAGTGAGCAGATCGAGCGAGTGGCGGCGGGAACCGCCCGGACCCGGAGCGAGACCGACGAGCTGGCGCGGCGCGCCGACGACGCCGCAGTTGGCCAGGCGGAGCTCGAGCGAGCCATCCGCGAGCTCGGCGACGTGGCGGCCGACCTTCAGCGGATCGCCCGGCACTTCGCCGTCGAGAGCTGAGCCGGGTGGCCGCTCCGGAGCTCGCGTACATCGCCCTGGGCAGCAATCTGGGCGACCGCGCCGCCCACCTCGCCGCGGCCCGGGCCGAGCTGGCGGCGCTTCCCGCGACCCGGCTGGTGGCGGCCTCGGCGGTCGAGGAGACGGCTCCGCTCGCGGCCATGGACCAGCCGCCGTACCTCAATCAGATGGTGCTGCTGGAGACGACCCTCGACCCCCGCGCCCTGCTCGAGGCCTGTCAGGCGATCGAGCGCAGCCGGGGACGGGCACGAGGAGAGCGGTGGGGCGCCCGCACGCTCGATCTCGACATCGTGCGCTACGGCGGTCGCCGGATCGCCGAGCCCGACCTTATCATTCCGCATCCCGAGCTCCCCAACCGCGACTTCTGGATCCGAGAGCTGGCCGAGCTGGAGGCCCATGAACGCTGACGCGCGTCCCCGATCGGTCCTGGACCTCCCCGCCTGGAAGGCCGCCGGACGCAAGCTGGTGGTGCTCACCTGCTACGACGCCGTGTTCGCGCGCCTGCTGGACGGCGCCGAGGTGGACGTGCTCCTGGTGGGCGACTCCCTCAACCAGGTCGTCGCCGGCCAGGAGACCACCCTCAGCGCGACGCTGGACCAGATGATCTATCACGCGGCGGCCGTCCGGCGCGGTGCCCCCGGCACGCTCCTGTTCGTGGACCTGCCGTTCCTGACCTATCAGGTCTCGGTCCCCGAGGCCATCAGGAACGCCGGCCGGGTGCTGCAGGAGACCGAGGCCAACGGCGTGAAGCTGGAGGGCGGGCGGCACATGGTGGAGACCGTCGGTGCGCTGGTCGAGCGCGGCATCCCCGTGATGGGTCACCTCGGACTCACGCCGCAGTCGGTCCACGCGCTCGGCGGCTATCGAGTCCAGGGCCGCGACGCGGTGTCCGCCGACCGGCTGCTCGAGGACGCCCGTGCACTGGAGGGGGCAGGCGCCTGCGCCGTCGTGCTGGAGCTGCTGCCGGCGGAGCTGGCGCAGCGGATCTCCGACGCGCTCACGGTGCCGACGATCGGCATCGGGGCCGGTCCCGGCTGTGACGGCCAGGTGCTGGTGCTGCACGATATGCTGGGGCTCAACGAAGGCTTCTCGCCCAAGTTCCTCCGGCGCTACGCCGAGCTCGGTGGGGCGGTGCGGGACGCGGTGCGCGCCTATGCCGAGGACGTGCGCCGGGGGAAGTACCCGGCCAGGGAGCACAGCTTCGAATGAGGACCCCGGTGATTGCCGCCTCCGGGATGATCGAGCTCACCAGCGTTGCCGACGTCAGAGCCTGGGTCCGTGCCCGCCGCCGCGAGGGCCGGCGCATCGGCCTTGTGCCGACCATGGGCTACCTGCACGAAGGTCATCTCGCGCTGGTGGACGAAGCCCGCCGACGTGCCGACGTGGTGGTCATGAGCATCTTCGTCAACCCGCTGCAGTTCGGCCCCGCCGAGGACCTCGAGCGGTACCCCCGCGACCTGCCGCGCGACCGTCGGCTCGCCGAAGCGCGGGGCGTGCACGCGCTCTTCGTGCCGAGCGAGGCAGTGATGTATCCCGGGACTCCCGAGATCCGGATCGTGCCGGGGCGCTCGGCCGAGCGATGGGAAGGTGCGTCCCGGCCGGGTCACTTCACCGGCGTCCTCACCGTGGTCGCGAAGCTCTTCCATCTCACGGAGCCGGACGTCGCGTGCTTCGGGCGCAAGGACATCCAGCAGGCGGTGCTGATTCGGCAGATGGTGAGGGAGCTGGACTGGCCGCTCGAGTTGGCGGTGCTGCCCACCATACGCGAGCCGGACGGGCTCGCGCTGAGCAGCCGCAACGCGTACCTGGACCCGGAGCAGCGCCGGCGCGCCACGGCGCTGAGCGGCGCCCTGCGGGAGGCACACGCGGCCTGGCGTCGCGGCGAGCGCAGCGGAGCGGCGATCGAGGCGCGGATGCGCCGGTTCCTCGAGGCCTGCCCCGGCGTGACGGTGGAATACATCGCGGTGGCGGAACCCGAGTTGCTGGAGCCGGTGGGCCAAGTGGAGGAGACCACGGTCGTGGCCATCGCGGCGCGCGTGGGACGCACCCGACTGATAGACAACATCGTGCTCGGGGAGGGAGTCGTCTGATGGAGACCGCCGCGGCCGAGCTGCGTCCGATGCTTCCGGACTGGGCGATCGTCACTCCCGCCCGACGGGAGCACATCGAGCGCGTAGCGGAGTTGGCCGACCAGTGGGCGCGGGCCATGGGCGTGTCCGCCGGCGAACGGATCCGGTGGCTTCGCGCCGTGTGGCTGCACGACGCGCTGCGGGACGCGCCCGAGGAGGAGCTGGTCCGCTGGGCGCCATCGGTGCCGGGTCCAGCGGAGCTTCGGCACGGTCCCGCCAGCGCCGCGCGCGCCAAGGCGGAAGGCGAGTCGGACCGCGGCGTCCTCGATGCGGTCCGCTATCACTCCCTCGGCCTGGCCGAGTGGGACATGGTGGGGCGCGTTCTCTACTGCGCCGATTACCTGGAGCCCGGCCGCCCGCACGCGCGCGAGTGGCGGGCCGCCCTCGCGGAGCGGCTGCCCTCGGACGTGGCGGCGGTGCTCCACGAGGTAGCGCGGGCCAGAGTCGGGCACCTCGTGAGCTCCGACAGGCCCCTCCTCGAACCGACGGTGCGCTTCTGGAACAGTCTCGTCGCCGACTTCTCCGGATCGCGCTGATCGGGCTCGCGGTCGTGGTGCTCGGGGCCGCGGTCCGCCTGCTGGTCCCGCCGCCGCCTCCACCCCCTCGCGTGCACGCCTACCCGATACCGTCGCCCGAGCGCCGGGTCACGGTGGAGGTGCTCAACGGCAGCCGCCGCGCGGGGGCCGCCCGCGCGGCCACCCGCATGCTTCGGCGCAGGGGCCTCGACGTGGTGTTCTACGGCAACGCCGAATCGCCGGTGGAGTCCACGCGAGTGATCGTACGGAGGGGCGACCCGGGGCGCGCACGCGACGTGCGCCAGGCGCTCGGCGCGGGGCAGGTCGTCCTCGAGCCCGACACACTCAGGCGGGTGGACGTCAGCGTGATCCTGGGGCCCGACTTCCGGCCGAGGGTGCCGGGTCCCTAGTCGACGCCGGCGGCCCCAGACACACCCCGATCACGACATCCATCACGTTCGTCCCGGTGAGCCCCGGTCGAAGCAGCGCGTTCGCGGCGTCGAGCGCTCGGTACGCGTCGTGCGCGGCGAGATCGCGCGCGGGGTCGCGACCGGCGACTTCGATCGCGGACCAGGTGCGCCCGTCCACGATGGCCCCGGCGGCATCGGTGGGGCCGTCGCGGCCATCCGTGCCGGCGGCGAGCAGGGCGACGCCTTCGGGCGCGCCGGCCAGCTCGCGAGCCGCCGCGAGCGCCAGCTCCTGACACCGGCCACCCAGGCCGGGCGGGTCCGCCCCCAGGGTCACCGTGGTCTCCCCGCCCCAGATGCGACAGCGCCACCCACGACGTTGCGGGATGTCGGAGCCCGCATAATCTTGCAGAAGTGTAGCGGCTACACTCGCTCCGGCCGCCGCCGCCTCCCCGGCGAGCGGCGTGTCCGCCACCACCGGATCGAGGCCCAACTCTGCCGCCCGCCTGGCCGCCGCTTCCAGGGCCAGGCTGTTACTCGCGATCAGCTCGAGGGTCACGCGCGCGAACGCTTGGTCACCGGGCTTCGGCGTCTCCGCCATTGCTCCGGCGCAGGCGTCACGCACCTGGCGGCGGGCGGAATCGGGAATGCGGTCCCACAGGCCGGACCGCTCGAGCAGGGCACGCAGCTCTGCGGCGGTCGTGGGATCGGGAACGCAGGGGCCGGAGCCGATGGACGCCAGGTCGTCGCCGATGACGTCGGAGACGACGTAGACCCGGACGGTGGCGGGGGCGAGGGCGAGCGCCAGGCGACCGGCGCCCCAGCGGGAGAACCGCTTCCGGATGCGGTTCATGGCCGTGATGTCGAGGCCGGATCCGAGCAGGAGTGCGTACAGGGCGGTCAGCTCGTCCGGGGCGATACCCTCGATCGGCGCTCCGAGCAGGCTGGTGGTGCCGCCGGAGAGGAGCACCCACGCGTCGCCGCCCTTCGAGGCGCGGGCGGCGACGTCTGCCAGCGCCGCGGCGGCGGCCAGCGAGCGGGCTCCCGGCTCGGGATGATCCCCGGGCACCACGGCGAGCGAGTGGTGGGGCGAGGTCGTCTCCTCGGGCGGAACGACGAGGCCGCCCGCGGGCCCGAGCCCCCGTGCGGCCAGCGTCTCTACGGCGGCGCGGGCCATCGGAAGGGCCGCCTTGCCGAGCGCGATGATCCAGGGCGAGGCGGGGAACGGGTCCAGCGCCCGGAGCCGACGTGCCAGGGCGGGCCCCGGGTCCACCGCGGCAATGGCCACGGTGTAGAGCTCGGTGAGGAGCGCCCTGGGAGTGGTCGCCGGAGCGGGTGCGGTGGCGGGATGGGAGTGGCGTGGCAGGAGGCGCTCCGGGCTTGTGAAAAAAGGTGCAATATACTATAGATGGGGCACGGATTTGGGCGCTGCCGCATGAATATTCAGGCCGCCACGAATAGTAGCCGCATCATCGCCGCTGACGGTGGGGGCGCCCCGCTCCCGCCCCATACTCTTTACCCTTACCGAGGTTCCGCGCATGGCCGGCCGCAACTTTCTCTTCGTTCCCGGGCCTACCAACGTACCCGACCGGATCCTCCGCGCCATGCACCGCGCCATGGAGGACCACCGTTCCTCGGACTTTCCCGGGCTCACCGGTCCGCTGTTCGAGGACCTCAAGAAGATCTTCAAGACCAGCACCGGGCAGGCATTCCTCTTCCCGGCCAGCGGTACCGGTGCCTGGGAGGCCTCGCTCTCCAACACCCTCTCGCCGGGCGACAAGGTCCTGGCGGCGCGCTTCGGGATGTTCAGCCATCTCTGGATCGACATGGCCCAGCGTCTCGGCCTCGACGTGGAGGTGCTCGAGGCCGAATGGGGCGAGGGCGCACCGGTGGAGCGCTACGGTGAGGTGCTCGCGGCCGACAAGGAACACCGGATCAAGGCGGTGCTGTTCACGCACAACGAGACCGCGACAGGCGTCACCAGCGACCTCGCCGCGATGCGCAAGACGCTGAACGAGGTGGGACATCCCGCCCTCCTCATGGTCGACGGGGTGAGCTCCATCGCGAGCATCGATTTCCGGATGGACGAGTGGGGCGTGGACCTCGCGGTCACCGGCTCGCAGAAGGGTCTCATGCTTCCGGCGGGGCTCGGCATCGTCTGCGCCAGCCAGAAGGCGCTCGCCCAGTACGACCAGGCCAAGCTGCCGCGCTGCTTCTTCGACTTCGGCGATATGCGGAAGCAGAATGCCACCGGGTACTTCCCCTACACGCCCTCGCTTCCCATGCTGTACGGCCTGCGCGAGTCTCTCGCAATGCTGCTGGAGGAGGGGCTCGAGAACGTGTTCGCCCGCCACCACCGGCTGGCCGAGGGTACCCGGCAGGCGGTGAAGGCGTGGGGCCTCGAGCTCTGCGCCCGGGCGCCGAAGTGGAACTCCGACACCGTGAGCGCCATCATGGTGCCCTCCGGCGTGAACGCCGCCGAGATCATCGACATCGCCTACCGCCGCTACAACCTGGCGCTGGGCGCTGGGCTGGCGCGTATGGCCGGCCGCCTCTTCCGGATCGGGCATCTCGGTGACCTGAACGAGCTGATGCTGCTCGGTGGCATCGCGGGAGCCGAGATGGCCATGCGGGACGTGGGAATGAAGATCACCCCGGGCAGCGGCGTCGCCGCGGCGCAGGAGTACTGGCGGAGCACGGCGAAGCCGCTGGAGCAGCGGGACCTCCCGCCCCGCGCGCCGGACGCGCAGCCCGCGGCGGCTACACCGGCGAAGGCGAAGGCCACGGCGGGCGCCGGCAGATGAGTCATACCCGCTACGAGCCGGCCCGGCCCAGGCTGCAGCGCAGCGAGCTGGCCGTGCCGGGCTCGCAGCCGGCGATGTTCCGCAAAGCCCTCGAGAGCGAGGTGGACTACGTCTTCCTCGATCTCGAGGACGCGGTGGCGCCGGGCGACAAGGAGCAGGCCCGGCGCAACGTGATCGAGGGGCTCCTGGAGCATGACTGGCGCGGGGCAGGCAAGACGGTCTCGGTCCGGATCAACGGGATCGACACCCACTACATGTACCGCGACCTGGTCGACGTCGTGGAGCAGGCCGGTCCTCGGCTCGATACTGTGCTCATTCCCAAGGTGGGCGTCCCGTCCGACGTGTACCTGGTGGACGCGCTGCTCAGCCAGATCGAAGAGGCGAAGGGCATCGGCCACCGCATCGGCATCGACGTGCTGATCGAGACCGCGCTGGGCATGGCCAACGTGGAGGCGATCGCGCAGTCGAGCCGGCGGCTGGAGGCGATGCACTTCGGGGTGGCCGACTACGCCGCGAGCTGCCGCGCGCGCACCGTGAGCATCGGCGGGCTCAATCCCGACTATCCGGGCGACCAGTGGCACGCGGCGCTCTCGCGCATGGTCGTGGCCTGCCGGGCCTACGGCCTGCGCGCCATCGACGGACCTTTCGGCGACTTCAAGGACCCGGAGGGCTATCGTCTCGCGGCTCGCCGGGGCGCCGCGCTCGGCATCGAGGGCAAGTGGGCCATCCATCCCAGTCAGATCGCCCTCGCCAACGAGGTCTTCACGCCCCCGCCCGCCGAGGTGGAGCGGGCCCGACGCATCCTCGTGGCGCTGGAGGAGGCGGCACGAGAGGGCAGGGGCGCGGCCCAGCTCGACGGCCGCATGATCGACGCGGCCTCGGCGCGGATGGCGCAGAACGTGGTGAGCATGGCGGAAGCGATCGAAGGCGGGCGTACAGGCGGACGAGCGGACAAGCGGACGGCTGGAAAGGCAGCCGTCGACTAGGCCGACGCGGCGGAGGACGGTAGGTTCGGCGGAGCCGTCCGCCTGTCCGCCTAGAGACGAATCTCACAGACTGATCGGAGCCCCGTCACGTGGACATTCACGAGTATCAGGCCAAGGAGCTCCTGGCCGGCTTCGGCGTCGCCATCCCGCGCGGCGGCGTGGCCTACAGCCCCGAGCAGGCCGTATACCGCGCGTCGGAGATCGGTGGTGCCCGCTGGGCGGTGAAGGCGCAGATCCACTCGGGTGCGCGGGGCAAGGCCGGCGGCATCAAGCTCTGCAGCAGCGAGGACGAGGTCCGCGCGGCGGCCAAGGCCCTGCTCGGCAAACGGCTCGTCACCCACCAGACCGGCCCCGAGGGGCGGGTGGTGCACCGGCTGTACGTCGAGGCCGCCGTCCCGATCGAGCGCGAGATCTACATCGGCCTGGTGCTCGATCGGAAGAGCGAGCGGATCATGGTGGTGGCTTCTCCGCAGGGCGGGATGGAGATCGAGGAGATCGCCCGGAACTCACCGGATACCATCGTACGCGAGGTGGTGGAGCCCGCCGTCGGCATGACCGCGTTCCAGGCCCGCGAGATCGCCTTCGGGCTCAAGCTCACGCCGGCCCAGGTGAGCCGCGCCGTCACCACCCTGCTCGGGGCCTACCGCGCGTTCCGCGACCTCGACGCGACCATGGTGGAGATCAACCCGCTGGTGGTGACCGCCGACGGGCAGCTGCTCGCGCTCGACTGCAAGATGACGTTCGACGACAACGCCATGTTCCGGCGGCCGAACGTGAGCGAGCTCAGGGACTACGCCGAGGAGGACCCGCGCGAGGCGCAGGCGGCGGAGTACGGGCTCAACTACGTCGCGCTCGACGGAAACATCGGCTGCATCATCAACGGCGCCGGGCTCGCCATGGCGACGATGGACATGATCAAGCACGCGGGCGGCTCCCCCGCGAACTTCCTCGACGTGGGCGGCGGCGCCTCGCCGGACCGGGTGGCGGCGGCGTTCAAGCTGGTGCTCTCCGACAGCAACATCCAGGCGATGCTGGTCAACATCTTCGCGGGGATCAACCGCTGCGACTGGGTGGCGCAGGGCGTGGTGCAGGCCACGCGGGAGACCCAGCTCCAGATCCCCCTCGTGGTGCGGCTCGCCGGCACCAACGTGGAGGAGGGCCGCCGCATTCTGAAGGAGAGCGGCCTTCCCATCATCACCGCGGACACGCTGGCCGAAGCCGCCGAGCGGGTCGTCGCGGCCCTCAAGACTTCGCAAGCCGGCCGCATGTCGGCGGGGAACGGACAGCCATGAGCATCCTGATCGACGACAAGACCAAGGTCCTGGTCCAGGGCTTCACCGGGGACAAGGCGACCTTCCACGCCCGCGAGATGATCGCCTACGGCACCAACATCGTCGGCGGCGTGACGCCGGGCAAAGGCGGATCGACCCATCTCGAGCGTCCGGTCTTCAACACGGTGAAGGAGGCGGTGCGCGAGACCGGCGCCACCGCGAGCATCATCTTCGTCCCGGCCGCTTTCTGTGCCGACTCCATCATGGAGGCGGCCGACGCGGGGATCCGCTTCATCGTCACCATCACCGACGGCATCCCGGCCCAGGACATGATGATGGTGAAGCGCTACCTGTTCCGCTTCCCCAGGGAGCGCCGGACGATGCTGGTGGGACCCAACTGCGCGGGCGTCATCAGCCCGGGCAAGGCGATGCTCGGCATCATGCCGGGCCACATCTACATGCCGGGGACCGTGGGACTGATCACCCGGTCGGGCACGCTGGGCTACGAGGCGGCCTCCCAGATGAAGGAGCTGGGCATCGGCATCAGCACCAGCATCGGCATCGGCGGCGATCCCATCAACGGCAGCTCCTTCACCGACCACCTGAAGCTCTTCGAGCAGGACCCGGAGACCGAGGCCGTCATGATCATCGGCGAGATCGGCGGCCCCCAGGAGGCGGAGGCCGCGCTCTACGCCAAGGAGCACATGACCAAGCCGGTGATCGGCTACGTGGCGGGACTCACCGCCCCCAAGGGCCGCCGGATGGGGCACGCGGGAGCGATCATCAGTGCCTTCGGTGACACCGCGGCGGAGAAGGCCGAGCTGATGCGCTCGGCCGGGCTGACGGTCGCGGCCAGCGCTTCCGAGCTGGGCTCGACCGTCAAGGCGACCCTGGAAAAGCGGGCGACGGCCGCCCGATGACCGGCCGGCCGAGCGTGGTGGTGACCCGGAAGCTGCCGGAGCCCGTGGAGCGTGAGCTGGTCAGGGATTTCGACGCGACCCTCAACGCCGAGGACCGCCCGCTCGGTCCGGACGGGCTCCGCCGCGCGCTCCAGTCCGCCGACGCGCTGCTCTGCACCGTGACCGACCGGCTCACCGCAGACGTGCTCTCGGTGGAGCCCCGTCGTGCCCGCCTGCTCGCGAACTTCGGCGTCGGGTTCAACCACATCGATGTGGAGGCGGCGACCGCGCTCGGGCTGGCGGTCTCCAACACCCCGGACGTCCTGACCGACGCGACCGCCGACCTCGCGATGACGCTGCTGCTCGGCGTCACCCGCCGTGCGGGCGAAGGCGAGCGGCACCTGCGCGCGGGCGCGTGGACCGGCTGGCGCCCGACGCACATGCTGGGCACGCAGGTGAGCGGCAAGACCCTGGGCCTGGTGGGTATGGGGCGGATCGCTCGCGCCGTCGCCAAGCGCGCCCACCACGGGTTCGACATGCGGGTCGTCTTCCACGATCCGTATCCGCCGTCGCCGGAGGTCGCCCGCTCGCTGGGTGCGGAGCCGCGCGAGCGGCTGGAGCAGGTGCTGGAGGAGGCGGACTTCGTCTCGCTCCACTGCCCGGCCACGCCCGAGACCCGGCACCTCATGAACGCCGAACGGCTGGCACGGCTCAAGCCGGGCGCCTACCTCATCAACACCGCCAGAGGCGATGTGGTGGACGAGGCCGCGCTCGTGGACGCGCTGCGGAGCGGGCACCTCGCCGGCGCCGGTCTGGACGTGTTCGAGCACGAGCCGCAGGTGTCGCCCGAGCTGCTGGCGATGGAGAACGTGGTCCTGCTCCCCCATCTCGGCAGTGCCACGCGAGAGACCCGGGTGGCGATGGGGATGCGCGCGGTCGAGAACCTTCGACTCTTCTTCCAGGGCGCTCCCCTCCGGGACAAGGTCGTGTGACGCAGGCAGGGCTCGAGCCGTTCGTCGCGGGTGCGCTGCCCGAGTCGGCGGACCCGGCGGCGGCGCGCGCGGCCGCGTATGCCAACGAGGTCGTGGAGCTGATGTCGGACCTGCTGCTGCAGCTGGTCCGACGGCGGCAGCCGGACGTCGAGCCGGTGCTCCGCGGCGAGGGCGACGTGGGGAGCCTCAGCCCCGACCTCGTCGCCCGCACGCTCCAGGTGCAGGGCATCTGGTTCCAGCTCCTGAGCATCGCCGAGCAGAACGCGGCCATGCGGCGGCGCCGACAGGTCGAGGCCGAGCGGGGCTACGAGCAGCTCCGCGGGACCTTCGCGCACGTCATCTCCTCCGCGGCGTCGGCCGGGATCCCCGCCGACGCCATCCGACAGCTGCTCGAATCGCTCCGGGTCCGGCCCGTCATCACCGCGCACCCCACCGAGGCCAAGCGGGTCACCGTGCTGGAGAAGCACCGCCGTATCTACCGTCGGCTGGTGGATCTCGAGTCGCCTCGCTGGACGCCCCGGGAGCGCCAGGCGCTGATCGACGATCTCCGCACCGACATCGAGCTGCTGTGGCTCACCGGCGAGCTCCGGCTCGCGAAGCCCACCGTGCCCCAGGAGGTCTACTGGGGGCTCCACTTCTTCAACGAGACGCTGTTCGAGGCGGTCCCCGAACTGATGGAGAAGGTGGACCGCGCGCTCGAGCAGTACTATCCGGGCGAGACCTTCCAGGTGCCGACCTTCTTCCAGTTCGGCTCCTGGATCGGCGGGGATCGCGACGGCAATCCGTTCGTCACCAATGAGGTCACCCGGAGCACGCTGCTGGAGAACCGGCTCACGGGAGTGCGCCGCTACCACCGCCGGCTGAGCGATCTGGTGCGGCTGCTCAGCATCACCGAGCGCGCGGTGCCGCCCTCGGACCGGTTCCGTCAGGCGCTGGCCCGTGAGTTGGAGGCCACGGGCGAGGCCGAGGCGATCGCCCAGCGGAACCCGGGCGAGATCTTCCGGCAGTACCTCGCGACGATGCTCCGGCGGCTGCAGGTGATGATTCGCGCGACCGAGCGAGGAGACACGCGGGTGGACTCGGCGGGCTACGCCAGCGCCGACGCGCTGATCGCGGATCTTCGCCTCATCGAGACCGAGCTGGTGGACGCGGGGCACCGGGCGATCGCCGAGTCCCTGGTGCTGCCCGTGCGCCGGGAGGTGGAGGCGTTCCGCTTCAGCACGGTGCGCCTCGACGTGCGGGAGAACACCACCAGGCTCAACGCCGCGCTCCGCGCGCTGCACGCCGTCACCACCGGTGCCTCCCAGGCGGTGGCGGAGCCCGAGGCCTGGCGCACCTGGATCGCCGGCGAGCTGGCGCGACCGCTCCCGCCGGACCCGGTCATGCCGGTCCTGCCCGCGGAGGCCGCCGAGACGCTGGGCATGTTCGAGCTGGTCCGCCGGCTGCGGGAGGAGATCGACCGGGAGGCATTCGGCGCCTTCGTGCTCAGCATGACCCGCAGCGTGAGCGACGTCCTCGGCGCCTATCTGCTCGCCAAGACGGCCGGCCTCTTCGCCGATACCGCCGGAGTGGAGAGCTGCACCCTGCCCATCGTGCCGCTGTTCGAGACCATCGACGATCTCCAGCGCGCGCCGGCGATCATGAAAGAGCTGCTCAACGTTCCGCTCGTGCGC
>DATABZ010000387.1:0-2065 GCA_036259315.1 Gemmatimonadales bacterium
GAGCGCGGCCAGCTTGTCGGGATCGATCCAGATCCGCATCGCGATCGGCTGGCCGCCCTCGCTGTTGGTCACCCGCTGCACGCCGGGAATGGTGGCGAGCTGCGGCTGGATGGTGCGCGAGAGCCAGTCGGTGATCTGGGGGACCGTCCGCTCCGGCGACGTGAAGCTCAGGTAGAACGTCGCATAGGGCCGGTCGGCCCGTTGGACCTCGATGACCGGAGGTTCGGCTTCCTGCGGCAGCTCGGAGCGCACCTGTTGGAGCCGCGCGGTCACCTCCGCCAGCGCCTGGGTGCTGTTGTGGTTCAGCTTGAGCCGCACGGTGACGGTGCTGACGCCGGCCCGGTTGGTGGACTCGACGTAGTCCACGCCGCCGATGGCGGACACCGCCCGCTCGATGGGCGTGGTCAGGAACCCGCGCACGGTCTCGGCGCTCGCGCCGTAGTACACCGTCGTGATGATGACCGACGAGCTCTCGATCTGCGGGTACTGCTGCACCGGCAGGGCCGTCAGCGCCCGCCATCCCACCAGAACGATGACGAGGTTGACCACCGCCGCGAGGACGGGGTGCCGGATGAAGATGTCGGTGAACGACTTCATGGGATCACTCCACTCCTTCCGTACCCGCGGCCTGCGGGGTCGAGTCGGCCTGCGGAGTCGAGTCGGCGTGGCGCGTCGAATCGGGCGTCGGGCCGTCCTGCTGATTCGTGTCGGCCGCCTGACTCGGATCGGCGATGGCGACCAGGACCGCTTCCCGCAGCTTGAACGACCCCGAGGTGGCGACCTGCTCGCCGGGCTCGAGACCGGCGTAGATCAGGACCTCTTCTCCGACCACCGGCCCGCTGCGGACCGTTCGAAGGTGCGCCCGCGGCTTGCCGGTCGAGTCGGGCTCGATCGTGAACACGTGGTCGCCCTGTGGCCCCTTGCGGAGCGCGCTCACCGGCACGCTGACCACCGTGTCCAGCCCGCCGACCGGAACCCCCACCCGCACCGAGGCGCCGGGTGCCGGCGTCGAGGAGCCGGTGAGCCGCGCGCGGACGGTCGCGTTCCGGGTGTCGGGGTCCACCCGCGCATCCAGCGCGACGATGCGCGCCGGCAGCGGTACGGTATCGTTCGCCGCCTGGACCACGACGCTGTCGCCCACCTTCAGTCCTGCCGCCACACGCTGGGCGACCGTGAAGTCCACGTGCGCCGCCTCCGCCACGCCCTGAAGCGTGGTGAGCGTCGTGCCCTCGTTCAGGTACTGCCCGGGATGCACGTCGGCGATGCCGACGCGGGCCCGGAACGGGGCCCGGATGATCTTCTTGTCGATGAGCGCGCGGGTACGCGCGATCTGCGCCCGGGCCACGTCGTACTCGGCGCGCGCCTGATCCACCTCCTCCTGCGAGGTGGCGTTGTGCTTCCGCAGGTTCTGCAGTCGATCCAGCGTGGTCTTCGCGAGCGCGGCCTGCGCCTCCTGCGCCTCCAGCTCGGCCTCCTCGACGGACGCGTCGAGCGCCACCAGGACGGCACCGGCCTCGACGATCCGGCCGGGAGCGAGGTCCACCCGCCGTACGGTGCCGGCGACTTCGTTGCGCAGGGTGATGGAGCGGAGCGCCAGGACCGTCCCGATCGACGTGGTCGTGCGGCGGTGCTCGCGCTCGGTCGCGACCGCCGCGGTGACCACCTCCATGGGCTCCGGCTGGTTGGCGGAGGCCGCGGCTGCGGCGGCGAGGTCGGTGTACTTCCACGCGGCGAGTCCGGCACCGGTCGCGAGGAGGGTCGTGAACAGCACGGTGGAAGCGATCCAGCCACGGGAGTTCATGAATGCGCGACTCATCTTGGCGACTCTCTCGGATCAGACGTGGGCCCCGGCACGGTACCGGAGCGATGTTCCGCTCTGGTGTTTCCCTGGTGGGAGTTGCGAGGAAATCGCTCGTCGTGGGACACGACCGCCTCACCGATAGGGTGTAACACCGAGCAGATACGACAGTTAGACAACCATCGAACTCATTGGGTCCAGGAAAGCCGGGAAAACTGGCTGCGTTCCCCCGGCCGGGCTCCGGACTTACAATAGGAACCCACAGTA
>DATABZ010000388.1:0-5429 GCA_036259315.1 Gemmatimonadales bacterium
TACGAGCGCGAGGACGAGCTCTACAACGACGGCCGCCCGTTCAAGCTCACCTCGCGCGGGCTCCAGGGCGCGATGGTCACGCTCATCGCCGACAACTACTTCGGGTACTGCAAGAAGGAAGTGAAGACCCAGATCGGCTACAGCGCCAACCTCCTGGGTCTCGCCGAGGAGGAGCACGCGGGCGGGGCGCTGGCCTTCCCCACCTTCAACCTGGGCGACCGGTTCACGCCCGACCAGGTGCGGCTCGTCACTGCCGGACACCGGCTCACCGAGGTGCTCCACCTGCTCGGCGACCGCGCGCGGCGGCATCCCAGCGGCTACGCCACGGACGCGCTCTGGCCCGCGATCCACTACATGCCGGAGGACATGGAGATCGACATCCGCCGCCAGGACATCACCTGGCGGAAGGACGGCGAGGCCCAACATCTGAAGCTCCTCCCCGGCCGGATCTACATCCATCCCAGCGGCTACAAGGTACGGATGGAGAAGCACCACGCGGCGCCGAGCTGGCGGCTGGTGGGGACGGTGCCCGAGGGCGCGTTCTGCCACAAGCCCTGCACCGTCTCCGGCGGCGGCAAGTCGGAGATCAGCAAGAGCCTGGTGGACGCGGTGCTGCCCGGGTCGTTCCACGTGCGGAGCTTCGAGGAGGACATGGCGCTGGTGGAGGAGATCCTCCGCCGGAGCTACGACGATGCCCGCATCACCGGCGAGCGAGGGCCCGCGCGACCGCTCCTGTCGCCCGAGCGCTCGCTCGGCTCGGTGGTGAAGCTGCTCACGCCGAGCCCGGCGGAGTTCACCCCCGAGTACAACGCCTGGCTGGAGAGCATCCCGAATCACGTGCGGGCGCTGGTGTTCGTCATCAAGCGCTTCCACCGCCCCGAGTGGGGCGACGATTGGCGGCGGTACTTCGGCGTGGACATCATCAACGGCGCGCCGGGGCACGAGCTCAAGTACGAGGGGCGGAAGCTGGTCGCCAACTACCTGCGCATCGGGCGCGACGAGGCGGGCGCCTGGCGCACGTACAAGCTGCGGCAGGACTTCCTCGCGGCCGACAAGGTGCAGATGGAGGACGACATCACCGCCTCCGTCGTGGTGCCGGCGCGCCGGCTGGTCGGCCTTCCCGGCGAGTACGACGGGCACCCGAGCCTCAAACTGGCCCAGAACTGCGAGTTCCGGCTCTTCCAGCGGCCGGACGACGCGGTTCACCCGGGACTAGACGCACAGGCGGAGAAGGACATGGCGTCGCCCGGGCTCTTCTGCTCCAACTTCCAGCCGCTCGGTGCGGACGACCTGCGCGTCATCCGCGAGGACGTGGCGACCCACGACGCGTTCACCGCGCCGATGCGCGAGCACGTGGACCAGAACGCCTCCCGCACGGAGCCCGGCTGGTCCGTCTGCTCGGCCCGGCCGCGGATCATCGGCGGGAAGCCGACCAAGAACCCGCGCTACCTCCAGGTCCGCCCCGACATGGCGCACCCGCGCGACCGGTACGTCGCCGAGATGGGTGCGCGGCTGAGCCGGAGACTGCCACTCTCCACGCCGGTGCACTTCCCGGTGATCGCCGTGATGTCGGGCCGGCGGAACAACCCGCCGGAGCCCGGGATCCGGCCGCTCTGCGTCTACGGCCCGATCCACTACCAGGAGCTGCCCGAGCTGTTCATGGATTACGTGTGCTCGCTGACGGGCACGTCACCGAGCACGACGGGCGCCGGCTCGGAGGGAGCGCTCACCAAAGGGCCGTTCAACGCGCTGGCCGCGACGGCCGACCTGAACAACGCGCTGGTCTCGTTCCTGTTGACCGGGTACGCGGGCTTCAGCTCCGCCGCGGGGTACATCGGGCCGCGCTACCGGGTGGATCACGACATCAGCCTGCTGATTCCGGAGATCTGGTGCCGGCTCTACCCCCACGAGCGGGACCCGCGCCACCTGATCGAGGCGGGGCACCTCGAGCGGCTCACGGACTACGAGCTCGACGGCAAGCCGGTGCTCGCGAGCCGACTCGGCTGGCGGATCACGGCGAAGTTCGTGCACACGTACTTCGGGCGGGTGTTCGACAACCCGACCGCGGTGTTCACGGAGGACATCCTGAGGCCGGAGCTGCAGGACCCGGCGGTATTCGCGGACGGGATCGCCAACATCGTGGAGGCGCAGCGGCGGGTCGCGCGCATGTATTTCGAGGACGGAACGATCGACGACTGCTGTCCGCCGCTTCAGGCGATCATCCACATCATGGCCCACGGGCACTTCGAGGGCCGGGGTGCGGACGATCCCGCGATCCGGGCGATGTTCACCCGCGAGTCACTGCTCGCGAGCGACTGGTATGCCGAGCGGCTGACGGTGAAGCAGCGGCGGGACATCGCGCTCTGGGAGCGCCACGTGCGCAGCCTGACGGAGTTCCTGGCGAGCCCGGGGCACCGCGACGAAGCGCAACGGCTCGGCGTCCCCCGGCGGCTGGAGCACGCGCGGGCGGAGCTGGAGCGGGCGCGGTCGCCGGAGTACATGAAGGCGCTCGTGGGGACGATCGGAGCCGATCCGGTGCACCGGCCGGTGTACGGGCGGCCGGCTCGGAGTGCGGCTGGGGCTGGTGCTGCCGTCGGTGCGGGTTAGGCGGAGCATTGGCCGCAGCCTTAGGGCCCGTTCTCGCACCCGACGCGTCAGCAGTTGACGGAACCACGGACGCGTGAGACGTTGGAGCGTTGCCCCGGATCGCTGGGTGAACCTCCGCACCGATGTGAACGGATGAGCTTCGCCTCCCAGATCGGCACCGCCACTCCCCTCCCGGGCCGCTACAGCATCGTCCTGGTGTTTCTCGCCGTCGGGGTCGCCGTCCTCTCCTCCTTCACCGCCCTCGCCCTCGCGGGAAGAGTCTCCACCACCTCCGGACGCCTCCGCCTCGCTTGGCTGGCGGGGGGTGGTCTTGCACTCGGCATCGGGATGTGGGCCATGCACTTCGTCGGCATGCTCTCGTTCCGGATCCCGATCCCCATGGGCTACCGGGGGGACTACCTCTTCCTGGCGCTGGTCGTCGCCATCGCCAGCGCCGCCCTCGCGCTCTACGTCGTGAGCCGCTCCTCCTTCAGCACCGTGCGCCTCCTGGTCGGTGGGGCGCTGGTCGGTGCGTCGTTCGTCGTGATGCACGTCCTGGGGATGCAGGCGCTCCACACCCAGGCGACCGTCACCTATCGGTCCGGGCTCCTGCTGGCCTCAGTCTTCATCGCCGTCGGCGTGTCCCTGGCCGCGCTGGGGCTCGCCTGGCGCTCGGTCGATGGGGGCTCGGCCCAGGACCGGCGGCGGCGGATCGCGGCTGCCCTAGGAGTCGGCGGTGCCATGGCAGGCATGCACTACACCGCCCTGGCGGCGGCGCAGTTCCATCCCGACCCCGGGCTCCTCGCGCCAGCACCGGCCGTCCTGCTGGCCACCGAGGGTCTCGCGGCCGCGGTGGTCGTTGCGACCGTGAGCGTCGTGGGCCTGGCGCTCGCCGGCGCCCTCGGCGACCGCTACCTCCAGGCGCAGAGTGCCCAGCTGGAGCAGGCGCGGGCCAGTGAGCGGGCACTCCGCGAGACCGAGGAGCGCCAGCGCCACGCGCTCGCGCTGCTCCAGCGGAGCGAACAGCGCCACCGCGCTCTGGTAACGGCGACGAGCTCCATCGTGTGGATCGCGGACCCGGACGGGGCGTTCATCGAGCCGCAGCCCCTGTGGGAGGCGTACACCGGTCAGTCCTGGGAGCAGTACCAGGGGTCCGGCTGGGCGGGAGCACTGCACCCGGAGGATCGCGAGCGCGTCCCGTCCGAGTGGGAACGGGCTCGGACCAATCTCTGCGTCTACCAGTCGAAGGCCCGCGTGTGGTGCGCCCGGGCCAACGGGTACCACCATACCGTCCTGCGCGCCGTGCCGACGCTCGGCCCGGGCGGACAGGTCCTGGAATGGACCGGCACGGTCAGCGACGTGGAGGAACAGTGGGAGGCGGAGGAGCGGCTCCGGCAGGTGGACCGGATGGAAGCGGTCGGCCAGCTTGCCGGCGGGATCGCCCACGAGGCCAACAACCAGATGTCGGTGATCCTCGGCTGCGCGTCCTTCGTCCTGCGGCGGCCCGAGCTGGACCCGGCCGTGCGGCAGGACGTCGAGCACATGCGTCAGGCCGCCGCGCGCACCGCCACGATCACGGCACAGCTCCTCGCCTTCAGTCGCCGCCAGCTGCTCCAGCCGAAGGTGCTCCAGCTCAACGACCTGGTCCGCGGGCTCGAGCCGATCCTCCGGCGCACCCTGGGCGAGAGCGGCGAGCTGCTGCTCGACCTGGACCCCGCGCTCGGGCCGATCAAGGCCGACCCCGGCCAGCTGGAGCAGGTGCTGCTGAACCTGACATTCAACGCGCGCGACGCCATGCCGGGCGGGGGCAGGCTCGTCATCGAGACACGCCCGGTCGAGCTCACGGCGGCGCACGGTGCCGCCCACCCCGACGTGCGGATCGACCCGGGGCCGTATGTCTTCCTCGCCGTCAGCGACACGGGCCATGGCATGGACGAGACCACGCGCGCGCGGATCTTCGAGCCCTTCTTCACCACCAAGGCGGTGGGCGAGGGCACCGGGCTCGGCCTCTCCACCGTCTACGGCATCGTGAAGCAGTCCGGAGGGTACGTCTGGGCCTACAGCGAGCCCGGCGTGGGCTCGACGTTCAAGGTGTACCTGCCGGTCGTCGCGAACGAGCGGCCGGCCAAGGCTCCTCCGGCGACCAAGGCACCGCCCGCGGTGGCGGGCGAGACCGCGCTCGTGGTGGAAGACGACCCCATGGTGCGCATCATGGCGGCACGCGCGCTGGTGGACCACGGGTACGCCGTGCTCGAGGCGGAGCGGGCCACCGCCGCCCTCGAGCTGCTCGCCGGGCGGGCCACCCGGGTGGACGTGGTGATCACCGACGTCGCCATGCCGGGCCTCGGGGGGCGGGAGCTCGCGGCCCGGGTGGCGGAGCTTCGGCCCGGGACGGCGGTGCTCTTCATGTCGGGCTACAGCGACGAGGACGTGGTCCGGCGAGGGCTGCTGGAGGAGAATCAGCCGTTTCTGCAGAAGCCGTTCACGCCGGAGCTGCTGGCCCGGCAGCTACACGACCTCCTGCACGGCAACGGGAAAGGGGGCGCGCCGACGTGAACGGAGGCCCCTGGGCGCCTTTCCCCTGATGTGTTATCTCTGTCAGCGCAACCATCGTTGAATTCGCCCGCGCATCGCATGAGCGATTGCCCACCATCACCCGAACTCGGCCGCTGCCTCGGTATGCCCCGCCGTAGCAGTGGTCCCGGACATGACGACACCCGCTGAACAGCCGATCGACGAGCTCACCATCCTCTGGATCACCGCAGGCCTGGGATGCGACGGCGACACCATTGCGATGACCGCGGCCACGCAGCCCAGCATCGAGGACCTGGTGCTGGGGGCCA
>DATABZ010000389.1:0-8482 GCA_036259315.1 Gemmatimonadales bacterium
GGTCATCGTCGATCGCGGCGTGAAGATTCCCGAAGGTCTCGTCATCGGCGAGGACCCGCTTCAAGCGTGCATGCCTGCCGATATCGACCTCGGGCAGAACGACCGCCTCCTCGAGCACGGCGTAGGAATGGACATGCACCCGGGTGAAGAGCAGGGTCTGGCACAAGGAGGCGCCGGAGATGATGCAGCCGCCTGACACGAGCGAGCTCACCGCCATGCCGCGCCGCCCCGACCGCTCGAGCAGCAGCCGGCGCAGGCGACTGATGGACGGTGGCGACTTGGAGCGCCTGCGCCGGCTGCTGCTCGAGCGGTCGGTGCGGCGCGGAGACTTCGTGCTCGCCTCCGGCCGCCGTTCTTCCTACTACATCGATTGTCGGCTGACGACCATGAGCGCGGAAGGGCAGCGGCTCATCGGCCGACTCGGCTGGGGGGCCGTGGCGGCGCGCGCCTGGCGGCCGCGTGCGGTCGGCGGCCTCACCATGGGAGCCGATCCCGTGGCCTACGCGATAGCGGCCGCCAGCTTCGGCACCGGCCTAGTGGTGGACGCGTTCAGCGTGCGCAAGGAGTCCAAGGCGCATGGAACGGGCCGGGTCATCGAGGGCTGCTTCACCGACGGTGACGAGGTGGTCGTGGTGGAGGACGTGATCACGTCCGGCGGATCCGCACAGCGTGCGGCGGCCGCGGTGGAGACGGCAGGTGGCCGGGTGCTCGGCGTACTGGCCGTGGTGGACCGGGAGGAGGGGGGACGCGCGGCGCTGGAGGGGGAGGGCAGGGAAGTAGTGGCGCTGGTCAGGGCAGGGGAGCTGGGGCTCTAGCCCTGGTGCATGCGGCGGCGACCGGTGATCGGCGTCATGGGTGCGAGCGCCCCCGGAACGGCCGCGCTGGAGGCAGCGTACGACCTCGGCCGCCTCGCCGCACAGGCCGGGTGGGTGGTGCTGACGGGCGGGCGCCCTGCCGGAATCATGGACGCGGCATGCGCCGGTGCGAAGTCGGTGCCCGGCAGTCTCACGGTCGGCATCCTTCCGACCGGTCCGGAGGGTCCGGTGGGCGAGCACGTGGACGTCGCCGTGTTCACGGGCGTGAACGAAGCGCGAAACGTCATCAACGTGCTGAGCAGCGACGTGGTGGTAGCCTGCGGGGTCGAAGGGCCGGGCACCGCCTCGGAGGTCGCGCTGGCGTTGAAGCTGCATCGACCCACCATCCTGCTGGCGGCGGCAGCGTCGGCGTCGGCATTCTTCCGCGAGCTGGCCGGGCCCGGCTTGCTCCACGAAGCCCCCTCGCCAGAGGCCGCGGTCGAGCTCATCGAGCGGCGGCTCGGGGTCCCGCGGTGGGCTGCGCTCTGAAGTTCGAGCCATGCCTGCGCCGCGGAGGTTCGAGAAAAAGCAACGGCGGCGCTCCTGGCGCCGCCGTTGCTCATTGGTCGGCCGTGAGGCCTGGTCACCTTCTACTGCTGGAGCGTGTCCAGACCCGTGTCCGTCGTCGGCATGGACGTGTCGGTAGTCGTGGACGTGGTCGGACTCGTCCCCTGGAGCGTGTCCCGCGAGGCGGGCTGTTCGCCTTCCCGCCGGATCGTATCCACCTCTACCGTGGTATCCTGCGTCACGATGGCGGTATCGACGTTCTGCTCAGAGGTGATGATGGTATCCGCCGCATCAACCGCGCGGGCGGACTCCTCGCCTTGGCGTGTCTCGCACGCGGACAAAGTGGCGAGGCCTAGGATCGCGAGGGCGGCGAGCTTCATCTTTCCTCCTGGTATGCTGTGTCCTCAAAGTCGGCCCCCCAACTGTCTGGGTGGCGGCCACTAATGGTCCACCTGAAGGGCAAGCGCGGCGGTGAGGTGGCTCACGCGGCGCGGCATCCGACGGCGTACCGGAACGCTTCAGGGGATCCAAGTGCTACGCATCGTGTCACTTGTGGGGGCGGCACTGGTCGGCGAACCTCGCTCCCGCAGCAGGACATGAACCGGCTCCTCGACGTATCTTCAGGTCGTCCGGAAGACGGCCTCCGGCGTAGTCCTACTGCCGTGGGGACGACCTCGCATTACCTGCGGAGGATGCAATGGCCTGGGTCGTCCTTTTCATCGCTGGCCTGCTAGAGATCGCCTGGGCGGTAGGGCTCAAGTACACGGAAGGCTTCACCCGGCTCTGGCCGAGCGTGGGGACGGGAGTTGCCCTGATCGGGAGTATGGTTCTTCTTGGGTTCGCGTTGCGGACCTTGCCGCTCGGAACCGCCTACGCCATCTGGACGGGCATCGGCACTGTCGGAACGGCAGTACTCGGAATCCTACTGTTCCGTGAGCCCGCGACCGCGCTGCGGCTGGTGTGCATCGGGCTCATCGTAGTGGGGATCATGGGCTTGAAGCTCGCAACCCAATCCTCTGCAACGGGCCCTTGATCGCCGGAGTGGTCTTGGTGCCAGTCTCCGGGAGAACTGGCTCACCGCGTCGGCGTAATTCTGCCTGCTCTTCGCAAGCAATTGGTCAGCGGAAACGGAGGACCCCTCATGTTCGACGCGACGACGAACTGGGCGCGCCTCTACAGCATGGCCGCAATTCTGGGAGCTGGCTTCGGCCTGCTGCTGAGCATCGGAGCGCTGCCCTCGGCACCGGACTGGCCGGCCGACTGGGGCGTCGAGACCACCAGTCCCATCCGTACGCTCGTCCTGCCGGTGATCAGTGGAGCGCTCGTCGGGCTTGTGCTGGCCGGCGTGGCCCATCTCGGAGTTCGCTATCAACTGCGCCGCGGCGCCAGGCGGTAAAGCTCGGGAACGGCCACGGCGGATTGCGCCTGGACGATTGTCTGACTAACGTCAGAGGATGTTGGCTGGCCAGATTGCCGAGGTCAGGCGCTTCAACCGTCAGGTCACAAAATTCGCCGGCGTGCTGGAGGATCGATTCCTTGGACGCGACCGGCCGCTGGGCGAATCACGGGTGCTCTTCGAGATCGGCAGGGCGGGGGCCGATCTGCGAGACCTGCGCGCCCGGCTGGACCTGGACTCGGGCTATCTGAGCCGACTCGTCCACTCGCTCGCGGCGCGCGGTCTCGTCAGGGTCGGCCCTGGCGCGGACGACGACCGAGTACGCCGCGCGGAGCTCACCCCGGCAGGGCTCGCGGAGCTCGACGAGATCAACCGCCGCTCCGACCAGACAGCCGAAGCGATTCTCGCCCCCCTGTCCGTCACCCAACGCGAACGGCTGGTGGCTGCGATGGAGGAGGTGCAGCGACTCCTCCGGGCAGCGGGGGTACGGATCGAGCGCGTGGACCCGGGGAGCGAGGAGGCGCGCTGGTGCGTCACGCAGTATTTCGACGAACTGGCCCGCCGCTTCGAAGGCGGCTTTGATCCAGCGCGGAGCCTCCCCAACGACGATGCCGACATGGTCCCGCCCGCGGGCGCCTTTCTCCTCGCCCGACTGGATGGAGAGCCGGTCGCCTGCGGTGCGGTGAAGACCATGGCGCCGGGCATCGGCTACATCAAGCGGATGTGGGTCGCCGACTCGGCGCGTGGCCTAGGGCTCGGCCGGCGCATGCTCGCTGCGATCGAGCTCGAGGCCGGCAGGCTCGGCCTGACCACGCTGCGCCTGGAGACCAACCGGGCCCTCGCCGAAGCCATCCACCTGTACCAGAGCTGCGGGTACCTGGAAGTACCGCCCTTCAACAGCGAGCCCTACGCCGACCACTGGTTCGAGAAGCGCTGTCCGTCATGAGGCACGGATCCCGAGGGCGGCAGCTTGTCGGCTGAGTGGAGCGAGATCAGGCAGGAGCTGCTCGCCATGGCTGCGGAGGACCTGCGGGTTCGGCGGGAGCTCGCCGAGAGCGGCTCGCTCTTCGAGGGCTATCACCCACGCATGCGCGCCGTGCACGACGCGCATGCCGCGCGGCTGGCTGCCATCCTCGACGACCACGGCTGGCCGGGGAACCACCAGGTCGGTCCGGACGGCGCCGAGGCGGCCTGGCTGATCGTGCAGCACGCGATTGCCCACCCGGACCTGCAGCGCAGGGCGCTGGCCGCGCTGGTGGCGGCGGCGGCCCGCGGCGAAGTTCCGGCGTACATGTGGGCGATGTTGGAGGACCGGATCCGTACGCTGGAAGGACGTCCGCAGCGCTACGGGACCCAGTTCGATTGGAATCCGGCCGGCGAGCTGGGGCCCCTGCCGATAGAAGACCCGGAGGGACTGGAGGCGCGCCGCCGCGCCGTGGGGCTCGCCCCGCTGGCCGAGGCTATCCAGAGACGGCGAACGGAGGCCGACGAGAGCGGGGAACGCCCCCCAGCCGACTGGCCGGCCCGGCAGCGAGAGATGGAGAACTGGTTGCGGGAAACAGGCTGGCGGACATGACGCGATGCCTTGCTCAGAGACCGGGAGAAGCGCGTTGACCCTCATCCTCGAGCCGCACACCGACGCCGAAATTCTCCGCACGTACGACGTGATGCACCAGCTCCGGCCCGACATTCCCAGGGACCGGTACGTCCCTCTCGTGCGTCGGCTCATGGAGCAGGAAGGCTATCGTCTGGTTGCCGTCAGAGACGAAGAGCAGGTCCGGGCGGTCGCCGGCTACCGTGTGATGGAAATGCTCTACTGCGGCCGCATCCTCTACGTTGACGACCTGGTCACCGACGAGCGGGTCCGCTCCCGGGGGCTCGGCCGGCAGTTGCTGGACTGGCTGAAGGAGGCGGGGCGCAGGCAGGGCTGCGCCGAGCTGCACCTGGATTCTCGCCTGCACCGGGAGGCGGCCCACCGCTTCTACGAGCGGGAGGGCCTCGCGAAGACCTGCTACCACTTCGCTGCCGCGCTCTGACGAGCAGACGAGTCAGACGCGGTCGATGAACGCCATCATCCGCTCGTTGTACCGCGGTCCGGCCACCGCGTCCGGCGGTAACGCTCGATCGAGCTCTGCGATCTCCACCGGGGCAAGGACCAGTGAGGCGGCACCGAGATTCTCCTCCAGATAGCGCCGACGCTTGGTGCCGGGAATCGGCACGATGTCGTCACCCTTGCCCATCAGCCACGCCAGTGCGACTTGGGCGGGCGTCGCGTTGTGGCGTCTCGCCACGTCCTGGACGATCGAGGCCGCCCGCGCGTTCGCGTCGAAGTTCGCTCCCTGGAACCGGGGATCGCCCCGCCGGTAGTCCCCCTCGGGATACTCCTCCGCCCGCTTGGCGGTCCCAGTGAGAAACCCGCGGCCGAGCGGGCTGAACGCGACCAGCCCGATTCCGAGCTCGCGCAGGAGGGGGATGATGCCGGTCTCCAGGTTCCGCTCCCACAACGAGTACTCGCTCTGGAGCGCGGAGATGGGATACACCGCATGGGCCCGGCGGATCGTCGTCTCTCCCGCCTCGGACAGTCCGAGGAAGCGCACCTTTCCCTCTTGAACGAGGTCGGCCATCGCGCCGACGACGTCCTCGATCGGCACCGCCGGGTCGACGCGGTGCTGGTACAGGAGGTCGATGTGGTCAGTGGCGAGGCGGCGGAGGGACGCCTCCGCGACTTCGCGGATGTGCTCGGGCCGGCTGTCGGTCCCGGTCAGCTGACCGCCCTGAAACCGGAATCCGAACTTGGTGGCGATGACGGCACGGTCGCGCTTTCCCTGGAGGGCCCTGCCCAGGAGCTCCTCGTTGGTGAAGGGGCCGTACGCCTCGGCGGTGTCGAAGAGCGTGACGCCGAGCTCGAGGGCGCGGTGGATCGTGGCCACGGACTCACGATCGTCGGGAACGCCATAGGACTGGCTCATGCCCATGCAGCCCAGTCCGATCGCCGAGACCTCCAGGCCCTGGGTGCCGAGCCTCCGGGAGGGGAGCATGCGAGATCCTTTCGAAAGACCTGATTTATACTCCGTCCTTCACTCGGGCCGCGCCAGGCGCGGTCCGCCGCTCGAAGGAAGACGTGGATGACGGATAATCGGAAGGGTCGGCTGTCGCGACTGGCGACCAATGTGGGCATGGCGCTCGGCGCCGTCCTCGTCGCGCTGCTCCTCTGCGAGCTGGTGCTGCGCCTGATGGGCGTGAGCTACTCGGTGTACGTGTGGACGGACCCGGTGGTCGGCGTCGCCCACATCCCGGGAGTGAAGAGCCAGCGTCAGAGCGAGGGGCAGCCCTGGATCGGGATCAACAGCGACGGCCTGCGGGGCCCCGAGACGTCACTCGAGCCGCCGCCGGGCACCTACCGTATCGCCCTGCTCGGCGACTCGTTCATCGAAGCGTTCGAGGTGCCCTACCAGAGCACGGTGGGGGAGGTCATCGAGCGCCGGCTCTCGGCCCTGCGGGGGACGCCGGTCGAGGTCCTGAACTTCGGGGTCGGAGGGTACGGCACGAGCCAGGAGCTGCTGACCCTCCAGCACAAGGTGTGGAAGTACTCGCCCGATCTCGTGCTGCTGGCGGTCACCACCGGCAACGACATCTCCGACAACTACCGGCCGCTGAAGCGCAGCGAGTACGTGCCGTACCACGTCTACCAGGGCGACAGCCTGGTCCTGGACACCACCTTCCTCGATGCGCCGGGCTACCGGAGCCGCGCGGTCTGGACCAGGAGGCTGTTGACCGTCGTCCAGCACTCCCGGGTGGCCCAGGTCGTGAACCGCGTGCGGCACGTCCGACGCAAGAGCGAGCGGCAGCGGAAGAACGCCGGCGACACTCCGGAGGACGAGCTGGGACTGCGCGACGAGGTTCACCTGCCGCCGAGCACCCCCGAGTGGCAGGAGGCCTGGCGCGTCACCGAGGGCGTCCTGCGCCTGATGCGGGACGAGTGTCGTGCGCGGAGCACGCCCTTCGCCCTCGTCACTCTGACCAGGGGCATCCAGGTCACGCCCGAGCGGGCGAAGAAGGAAAAGTTCCTGCGCGAGCTCGGCACCGAGGATCTCTATTATCCCGAGCGGCGGCTGGCGGAGTTCGGCGAGCGGGAAGGCATCCCGGTCCTCAACCTGGCGCCCACGATGGCGAAGCAGGCGGAGGAGCGGCAGGTCTACTTCCATGCCTACCGGAACGTGCCCGGCATCGGGCACTGGAACGTGGAGGGGCACCGGGCGGCAGGTGAGCTCATCTCGGCATGGCTGGCACGAGGGCCGGCCGCGCGCCCGGGCGAGGCGCCCACCGCCCGCGCCGAGCACGTCCGCTAGCCGCTACTCGTCCGCTTCCAGCTTCCCGGGTATGAGAGGCTCGCACCGGAGGGTGCGCGAGCCCTTCCGATCACACACGGCGTAGCGGACCGGCGCCCAGGAGGCCGGCGGCGGCGCCCTGCTGGAGGAAGCGGCGGCGGGAAATGGTCATAATTCTCTCGCAGAGGGTGGCGGTAGGGAGTGGCGGTGCCAGAGATGACGTTGCGCCTTCCGCACCGTCACTCTAACGTACGACAGTCCCGGCGCGGGAGCATCGCTTGAAGGGCCGCATCTCCAAGACACTCGAGTCCATCCTGCTCGACCCCGCCGGGCGGCGGCAGCTTCGCGAGCACCTCATCCGCGGTCGGGACGGCTGGGTACGGGTGGGCGGCAAGACCTACCGGGTCCGGATCGACGTCACCTCCAAGGTGAAGAACCCCATCGGCAGGAGACTCGCGGAAGCCGGATGAGCTTCGCCTTTCCGGCCCTGCTCGTTTCCCTGTTGGTCCTTCCAGGCATCATCCTCCGCTACAGCTACGCTCGCGGTCCGTGGGGCTGGGCGAGCCCCACCTCCATGCGACGCGTGTCCGAGGAGCTGGCGTACGGCGTGACCTTCGCGCTGGTGCTCCACGCCGTATGGCTGGTGCTGGTGCGCAGGCTCGGGTTCGATCCCGACGTGGAGTCGATGCTGCTCCTGCTGGTGGGAGACTTCGGCGAAGGCAGCCGGTACCTGGACCGTGTGCTCGGCTCCGTGCCTGGTCACTACGCCGGTGTCGCGGGTTATCTCGTGTCGCTCTACGGCGCGTCGGCCGTAGCCGGCAACCTCGGCCATCGGGCGGTCCGGCGACTGAAGCTGGACCATCGCACCAAGACCTTTCGCTTCGACAACTACTGGTTCTACATGCTCACCGGGGAGGTCCTCGACTTTCGCGAGAACGCGGGCGAGGGCCGGCGGGTGGACGGGGTCTATCTCTCGGCGGTGGTGGACCACGGCTCCGGGAGCTACCTGTATCGCGGGATCGTGTCCGACTTCACGTTCGACCGGGACGGCGCCCTGGACACCATCGTGCTCGCCGATGCCCACCGGCGCAGCCTGGCTGCTGATCGAGTCGAGGCGGGGCCCCCAGCCGGCCTGGGACCGTCCGAGCCGGACGAGCGCTACTACGAGATCCGGGGCGACTTCCTCATCCTGCGCTACTCGGAGCTGCGTACCCTCAACCTCGATTACTTCGCGGTGACGCTGGAGGAGTCTCCAGCCGGCGCACTCGAGGAGGCCCCGGAAGCCGAGTAAGGGCCGAGTAGGGTAGCCGCACTGCGGCCCCGGGGCCGCAGTGCCGGACTGCGGGGTCACTCGATGGCATGACGCGCGACAAAGCGAGGCGGGGGGGGGGGGGGGG
>DATABZ010000390.1:0-4642 GCA_036259315.1 Gemmatimonadales bacterium
CCCTTCGACATCAGCCTGCCGTCACTCGCCAAGCATCTCGGCATCCTCGAGCAGAGCGGACTCGTCCGCTCGACCAAAGCCGGCCGCGTGCGCACGTACCGGCTCGTGCCCGCGACGCTCAGGTCCGCGGAGCATTGGCTCTCGAGACAACGGACCCTCTGGGAGCGCCGTCTCGACCAGCTCGACGAACATCTCAAGACCATGGAGGAGGAAACGTGAATTCCAAGACCGACCCCAGACTGGACCTCGTCCTCGAACGCCACGCCGACGTCTCTCCCGCGCAGGTCTGGAAGGCGTGGACGACACCCGAGCACGTCGCGAAGTGGTTGGCCCCGCGCCCGTGGACCACCACCGAGTGCGAGATCGATCTCCGCCCGGGAGGCCAGTTCAAGTTCGTAATGCGCTCACCCGAGGGCGAGCTCTTCCCCAACGTGGGCTGCTATCTCGAGGTCGTGCCGAACGAGCGCCTGGTGTGGACGGACGCGCTCCTGCCGGGCTACCGGCCGGCCCAAGAGCCCTTCTTCACGGCGGTGGTGCTGCTCGAGTCCGACGGCAGGGGCGGGACGAAGTACACCGCAATTGCGATGCATCGCGATGAAGACGGCCGGAAGAAGCACGAGGCCATGGGGTTCCACGAGGGCTGGGGCCAGGTGTTCGACCAGCTGGTGGAGCACATCAAGGGTGTCGCGGTGGCGCGCTGAGGCGCTTCGGGCTTTCGAGGGAGTTGCGCAAGAAGACAGGACCCCGGCTCGTGCCGGGGTCCTCTTTATCCGGATCCCTGAGCGGCACGACTCGAGGGCTCCAGTACGAGACCCGACAGGTCTTCCTCCCCCCGAGCGACCGGCAAGCCGGCGCCCTCCCACTCGGGGAATCCGCCCGGCAGATCCAGCACCCCTGCCACTCCCGCCTTGTCGAGCAGGCTCGCCGCAATGGCCGAACGGGTGCCCCCCTGGCAATGGACGACGAGAGGGCGGGCCTTCGGCAGCTCCCCCATGCGATCGGCAATCTCCCCCGCCGGAATGTTGGGCGCGCCCGGGATGTGCCCCGCCTCCCACTCGGCGCGGCTCCGCACATCCACCACGGCCGCGCCGTCTTCGACACGCTTCGCCAGGTCCCGGGCCGTGATGCGGCCAATCGTCCCGAGCGGGTGTCCCGCCCGGCTCCACTCCCCCAGCGCCTCGGCGCCGAAGCAGCCGGCCACGCGATCGAGCCCGATCATCGCGAGGTCGCGGAGCGCGAGCTCGGCCTGGCGGCCGTCCGCCTTCGCCGAGAGCAGGTGGAAGTCGCGATCGTAGGGGATCACCCAGCCGGCCCAGGTGGTGAACGCGTTATTGAAGGGGATGTTGAGCGTGCCCGGGATGTGTCCGGTCGCGTACTCCATGGCGGTGCGGGTGTCGATCACCAGACCACCCTGCTCGAGCACCTCCAAAATCCGTTCGGGCGCCAGCGGCACCGGTCGCGGCAGCCCGCCCAGCAGGCGCGGGCCCTCCTTGTTCATCCGCTTCATGACGCCGAAGTACTTCGGCGCGTCAGGCTGCCCAGCGAGCACGAGACGCACGAACTCTGCCTCCTCCGTGATGCCGAAGGCCCAGTTGAACCGGCGCTCGTAGCCCACCGTGCTGTGAGGGATCGGGCTCATCCCCTTGCCGCACGCCGAGCCTGCGCCGTGACCGGGCCAGATCTGGAGCCAGTCCGGCTGCTCCTTGAACCGCTGGAGACTCCGGAAGAGCGTCCGTGCGGCCGCTTCCATCGTGCCACCGAAGCCGGCGGCACGCTCGAGCAGGTCCGGCCGGCCGACGTCGCCGACGAAGACGAAGTCGCCGGTCACGGCGGCGATCGGCTCGCTGGCCACGACACCGTCGGTCACGAGAAAGGTGAGGTGCTCGGGCGTGTGCCCGGGCGTGTGCAGGGCAGCGAGCGAGACCCGGCCGACCTCGAACCGGTCGCCGTCGCGCAGCAGCACGGCACCGTCCGATGCGGCGAAGGCGTACCGCCACTCGTCGCCGCCCTCGTCGGAGAGATAGAGCTTCGCGCCCGCGCGAGCCGCGAGCTCGCGGCTGCCGGAGGCGAAGTCGGCGTGAATGTGGGTCTCGGTGACGTGGGCGATGCGGAGGTTGAGCGAGGCGGCCAGCGCGAGGTACTGATCGACGTCGCGGGTGGCGTCGATCACCAGCGCCTCTCGCGCCTCGGTACACCCAATCAGATAGCTCGCCTGCGCGAGCTTGGGATCCCAGATCCGCTGGAGCAGCACTATCGGCGCCCGGGACGGCGGAAGATGGGACGCCGCTCGTCCTCGTCGAAGTCGGGGTGCTGGCGCCGCGGCTCGGGCTGCCGCGGCTCGGGCTGCCGCGGCTCGGGCTCGCGAGTCTCGGACCGGCGGTGCTCCGCGTGCCGGGGCTCGGGTTGCCTCGGCTCGCCCCGCCTCGGCTCGACCGAGGGAGCAGGGGGAGCAGGCGCCCTGCGCGGCGGAACGGGGGGCGCTTGCTGGGCCGGCGGCCGGCGGGACACGTGCAGCTGCTCCGGCGGCGGCGGCGCGGCCTCCTTCTGCCGCGCCTCGGAAGTCGTGGCGGCGAGCAGACCCATTGCCGACTGCGCCGCGACCTTGATGGTCTGCAGTGCGGTGTCGAGCGAGTCGCGCAGCCGCGCGTCGATCCTGGGGCCCTCCGCGGCGACGATCTCCCGTACCAGGGCGCGAGCCGTGTCCGGACCGATCGCCAGCCCGAGCTCGGCCAGCCGGTCGCAGACCATCTCCACCGTCCGCACGCTCGGCTCGTAGCCGCCGATCTTCTGGGTCGTCTCGCTCATCGCTCTGCCTCCGCTTCAGGTGTCGAGCGCGCGCCAGAGGTACCAGCACGCGACCGAGCGGTAGGGGCGCCAGCGCTCCGCGCGGCGCTGGATGGTCACCGCGGCCGGCAGCGTTCGACTGCCGAACGTCAGCGCGAAGCCCTTGCGGATGCCGAGGTCGCTCACCGGCAGCACGTCGGCCCGGCCGAGCCGGAAGATGAGCAGCATCTCCGCGGTCCACCGTCCGACGCCGCGCACCCCGATCAGCCGCTCGATGATCTCCTCGTCGCTCATCAGCCGCACGCGCGCCATCGCGGGCACCGTACGGTCGAGGCACCGCTCCGCCAGATCGCGGAGCGCCGCCGTCTTCGCGGCCGAGAGACCGGCGGCCCGGAGACGCTCCGGCGGCGTTGCCAGGATGTCGCGCGGCGTGGGGAAGCGCTTCGGTGCGTAGATCGCCTTGACCCGGCCGAGGATGGTGGCGGCGGCGGTGCCGGAGAGCTGCTGGTAGACGATCGCCCGCGCGATGGCGGCGAAGAGGCTCTGCGTTGGCTGAGGCCGGAGCCCATAGGACCCCACCCGGCTGATCAGCGCGGCAAGCGTGGGATCGGATTCCGCGAGGTGCCGGCACGCCAGGGCCGGATCGTAGTCCAGCCCCGACGTGGCGAGCGGTCGGGCGGTCATGGCTTCAAACATAACGCCGCCGTTCCGCCGACGCCCCGATCAGCAGCGTCGCCAGCAGCACCAGCACGGAGCCGGCGAGCTGCCAGGCCGTGGGTCGGCCGGGGAAGAGCGGAAGGGCGAGCAGATAGGTGAACACGACGCCCAGGCTGCTGAGCGCGGTCACGGGCGCCGCGCGGTGCAGCGAGTACGCCCGGGTCATCGCGATCTGGGCGCCACCGCCGCCAAGGCCGGCGCCCAGCAGGTACAGCGCGCTGCGCCCGTCGGGCCACGTCCAGTCGGGAATCGCGAGCGCGAGCATCGTCGCCGAGGCCACCAGGGAGAAATGGAGGACCACGGCCTCGTGACTCTCGCCCGGCCCGATCCGGCGGAGCCAGATCATCGCGAGGGCGTAGAAGAACGCGCCCGCCGTCGCCACGGCGGCCACGGGCGCCGCGCTGGCGAACGAAGGCCGCACCAGCAGCAGGATGCCGGCGAAGGCCAGCGCCACCGCGAGCCAGACGCGGCGGCCCACCCGCTCGCCGAGCAGCCGGCCTGAAAGCGCGGCCACGAAGATCGGTGCGGTCGCGCCCAGCGTCGCCGCGTCTCCCACCGCCACGCTGGGCGATGCGAGCGCGAAGAAGGCGCCGAGTGCCGCCAGGGTGCCGTAGATGCTGCGCCGCCAGGTGCCACCCCGATCGGTGACCCGGAGCGACACTCCGCGCGCGGACGCGAGCGCCACCGCGATGGCGGCACCGATGAGGAACCGCGCGGCGGCGATCTCGGGCCAGGGAAGATGGCGCGAGCCGAGCCGGGTGAAGACGTTCATCGTGGCGAAGCAGAGCTGGGCGACGATCATCCAGCCCAGCCCCCGGAGTGCGGAGCCGCGGCGCACGCTGCCCTTTCGAATGCGACGGGGAAACCTACTGTGTCCCGCCGTGCTTGACGGACCCGCGGAGCCGCGTTCGCTTTGGCCGATGGATCCCGACGAATTTCGGCGCCACGCCCACGAGCTGGTGGACTGGATGGCCGACTACCTGCGCGACGTGGGCCAGCTCCCGGTGACCCCCGCCGTCGCGCCGGGCGACGTCCGGCGCCGGCTGCCGCCAGCACCTCCCGAGCAGAGCGAGGCGTTCCCGCGGCTGTTCGCGGACTTTCGCGACCTGATCGTGCCGGGCATGACGCACTGGAACCATCC
>DATABZ010000391.1:0-5186 GCA_036259315.1 Gemmatimonadales bacterium
CCCCCCCGCTACTGCCGCGGTCTCGAAGCGGAGTGTGTGGGGCCCGAGCCGCACGGCCTCGAAGCCGGCGCCGCGAAGGCGCTCGCGCTCCTGCGCCGTGAGCCCGCCCTCGGGTCCGATCACCACCGTGAGCGGGACAGCGCCGACCTCCCCGGGAACGGGCCGTCCACCGGCATCGGCCAGCCAGCCCGTCCCCTCGAGCGCACGCTCGACCAGGTCGCTCAGTGAGACCGGCTCCTCGACCGCGGCCGCCCACGCGGCCCCGCTCTGCTTGACCGCCTCCAGCGCGTGCCGCCGGAGTCGCTCGAGGTGTTGCGCCCGAACCCTGGTGGCGACGCCCGCGGTTCGCTCGCAATGCAGCGGGATCACCGCAGTGACGCCCAGCTCGGTGCCCTTCTCCACCACCCAGGCGAAGCGCTCGCGGTCCCCGGCCCCCACGGCGAGCGTCAGTGACGGGCCGCGCGGCACGCGTTCCGTCTCGGTGACTTCGACGCTCCAGACCTTCCCGGTTCGCACCACCCGACCCGCACCGATCAGACCCTCGCCGTCGCGGAGCTCCACGGGCTCTCCGTCCGCCGCGCGCCGCACCTGAAGGTGGTGGGCCTCGCCCTCCCGCAGACTGCCGTCACGCGTCACGAGCACGCGGATCATCTCCGCCGTGCCGCGACACCCCACCAGCCCGTGTCCGTCAGCTCCTCCAAGGGCTCGAGACCGGCGGGCTCGAGCGCCGGCAGGAAGAGGGGACCCTCGGCGACTTCCATCCCCGAGAAGACGGTGACGCCGCCGGGACGCAGCACCTGCGCAATGGCCGGGAGCAGCGCGGTATTCACGGAGCGGAGGATGTTCGAGAGCACGAGGTCCACGGGACCGAGGAGCAGGGCGAGGTCGCCCGCGTCGCCGTCGAGGAACGCGACCGAACCCGCGACCCCGTTGCGCTCCGCGTTGCGTCTGGCGACCGGGTTCGCTTCGAGGTCCTGCTCGATCCCGATGGCCCTGGCGGCACCGAGCTTCACGGCCGCGATCGCGAGGATGCCGCTGCCGCTCCCGAGATCGAGGACGAGATCGCCGTGGCGCACCAGCCGCTCGAGCAGCGCGAGCGCGACCCGGGTGGAGCCGTGCTCGCCGCTGCCGAACGCGGTCTCGGGATCGAGCACCACGACGGGGCCTTCCGCCGCCGTCGCCGCCGCCCACGACGGCGTCACGGTGAGCCGGCCGAAGCTTCGCGCCCCCAGGCCGTCCCGCCAGCGAGTCGACCAGTCCACCGGCTCGATCCTGCGGCGCCTGGTCTCGGCGGGCGCGCCGCCCGCCCGGGCCAGGTCGGCGATCAGCAGGTCCGCCGCCTCATCGTCGGGCGCGAAGGTCACCAGCGTTCCGTCGTCCCGCTCCTCCACAGCCTGCCCGGTCCGCGCCACCAGCCAGGCGCCCAACCGGTCCCGCTCCTCCGGCGTGGTGCGCACGTCGATGGCCCACCAGGTCATGCGCCGAGGGCCTCCTTGAGCTTGGACCAGAATCCCGGGGAGCGCTTGGGCGCCTCGCCCTCGAGCTTGGCGAGCTCCCGGAAGAGCCGCTCCTGCTCCTCCGTCAGCCGCTCGGGCGTCCAGACGCGTACCCGGATGAGGAGATCGCCTTTGGCGTTCTGCCCCAGCACCGGGAGCCCGTGGCCTTTGAGCCGGAGCACGGTCTCCGGCTGAGTGCCGGCCGGGATGCGCACTTCCTCGTCGCCGTACGGCGTCGGAATGACCAGCTCGGCCCCGAGCGCGGCCTGGGAGAACGACAGCGGCAGATCGTAGATCAGGTCGTCGCCGTGCCGCTCGAACCGCTCGTCCTCCTTGACGTCCAGCATAACGAGGAGATCGCCCGCCGGCCCGTTGCGCGGCCCCGCGGCGCCCTGGCCGCGCAGCGTGAGGTAGTTGTTGGCGGAGACGCCGGGAGGGATCTCCACCGTGACCGTGCGGTCGCCCTTGACCCGACCCTCGCCGCGGCAGACCTCGCAGGGCTGGAGCACCACCTCGCCCTCGCCGGCGCAGGTGGGGCAGGGCGTCACCGACACGAACTGCCCGAACATGCTCCGCGCGGCCCGGCGCACCTCTCCGCTCCCGCCGCAGGTCGTGCACCGGGTGGGCCGACTGCCCGGGCTGGCACCCGTGCCCTCGCAGACGGTGCAGCGCTCGAGCGTCTTGAGCTTCACCGTCTTCTTCGCACCGGTGGCCACCTCCGAGAGGGTGAGCCGGACCGTGACCCGCACGTCCTGGCCGCGGCGCGGATCCTGCCGCCGCTCGCCGCCGCCGAAGATGGATTCGAACCCACCCATGCCGCCGAAGTCGCGCATGAAGATGTTGAGCGCCTCGGACAGGTCCACGTGATGGAACCCGAAGCCGCCCTGCCCCGCGCCTACGCCGGCCTTCCCGTAGCGATCGTACGCCGCGCGCTTCTGGGGATCCCGGAGCACCTCGTACGCCTCGGTGATCTCCTTGAACTTCGCCTCCGCGGTGGGCGACGGGTTCCGGTCGGGATGGTACTCCATCGCGAGCTTGCGGTAGGCTTTCTTGATGTCGGCCTCGGTGCACTCGCGGGGCACGCCCAGCAGCGTGTAGAAGTCGCTCACTCCAGCAGTCCTTCCACCATGCGACTGGTGTGCTCCACCAGTCCGATGATCTTGTCGTACGGCATCCGGGTCGGTCCCATGACGCCTATCACGCCCTTGAGATCGCCGGCCTGGTAGGACGAGGTGACCAGCGTGAAGTCGCTCAGCCGGCTGTCGGGGTTCTCGTTCCCGATCGTGATCGAGAGGCCGAGTCTGCGCCGGCTGGCGAGGGCCTGCTTCAGGAGATCCCGCCCCTCGGTGAGCCGGAGCAGCTCACGCATCCGCGCGTTGGAGGCGAACTCCGGCTGATCGGCCAGCATCTGGGCGCTGCCGAGCACGACCGATCCGGTCTCGTTCGAGAGATCGAAGATCTCCTCCCGCTCCGCGACGAAGATATTGAGCAGCTCGCCCTCCTGGTCCGGCCGGCCGGCGTCCCGGAGCCGCTCGCCGATGGTCTCGCGGATCCGGCTGAGCGTCAGGCCCGCCAGCCGCTCGTTCAGAATCCGGGCGACCTCCTGCACGGCCGCGGCGGAGACCCGGGCAGGCACTTCGACGAAAATGGTGCGGAGCACGCCGCTCCGCAGATTGAACACCAGCAGCAGGCGCTCGCTCGAGACCGGCACCAGCTCGAGCCGCTCCAGGACCAGCTCGTCCAGCGCCGGCGCGACCGCCACTCCCAGCTCCTGGGTCAGGACGCCGAGCACCTGGGCCGCCCGGCGGACGATCTCTTCGACCGCGTTGCGTGGGCCGACGCTCAGCTCGTTCCGCAGGGTGTGCCTGGCCTCGTCGGTCGGCGGCGCCAGCCGCATGATCTCGTTGACATAGACCCGGTAGGCCCGGTCGGTCGGGATCCGGCCGGCCGAGGTATGGGGGTGGAAGAGGAACCCCTTCTCCTCCAGGTCGCTCATCGTGTTGCGGATGGTGGCGGGCGAAACGCCCAGCCCGAACCTCCGGGCAATGGTCTGGCTCCCGGCCGGTTCCGCGGTCTCGATATAGGTCTGAACGACCGCCTCGAGGACCCGTAGCTCCCGCTCGGTCAGCTGCTCTGGCGCTGGCATCGGGAGGAATTTAGTTGGACTTAGCCCGGGCCGCGAAGCCCGACGCAGGCGGGAAATCAGGCGCTCGCTGGACGCACTAGCGCACGGCCGCGGTCAGCGCGTCGAGCCGGAGCCATCCCTCCGCCGTGAGCCGGAGCCTCTCGCCCCATGGCTCGGCCCACCCCGCGGAGAGCCAAAGACTGGTCGTCTCCGGGGGCAGCTGCCGGGAGGGCACCCCCTCCCGGGTACGCAGGCCGAGATAGAGCTGCTCCAGCTCCACCTCGGCGGCGCCCAGGCACTCGGCCCCCGCGACGGGACTCTCCCCGCTTGCAACGGCCCGCTCGTAGGCGGCCCAATCCCGGAGATTCCAGCGGCGATGCCGCCCCCAGCCGCTGTGGGCCGAGGGTCCGATGCCGATGAACGGGGCGCGGCGCCAGTAGGCGCTGTTGTGCCGCGCCCGGCGCGCGGGACGGGCGTAGTTGGAGACCTCGTAGTGCTCGAACCCCGCTTCGGTCAGGATCGCGTCGGCCTCCAGGAACTCGGCGGCGTACCGATCCTCGTCCACCGGCGCCACCTCGCCCCGCGCGGTCCAGCGCGCCAGCGGGGTGTGGTCTTCGACGGTGAGCCCGTAGAGCGAGAGATGATCCGGCGCCAGCGCGAGGGCGCGGTGGAGATCGTCTCGCCAGCTCCGGCCCAGGGACGCCGGTACGCCGAAGATGAGATCCAGCGAGAGCTCGGCGATGTCCGCGCGCCGGATTGCCTCCACCGCGGCCCCGATCTGTGCCGCGGAGTGGGTCCGGTGCATCCAGGCGAGCACCCCCGGGTCGAACGACTGCGAGCCGAGCGAAACCCGGTTCACGCCGGCGTCCGCCCAGGCCGCGGCGCGGCGTTCGGTGACGTCGTCCGGGTTGGCCTCCAGCGTCACCTCCGCGGTCGGCGCAAGCGGCCGGTCGGCCGCGATCCGCTGCAGGATCGAGCCGACCGCGCCGGGCTCCAGGCGGGATGGCGTACCTCCGCCGAAGTACACGGTCTCGACGGTTTCAGCCCCGTCCCAGCTCTCGTGCGCCTGCCACTCGGCCCACTCGCGGAGCACCGCCCTCACATAGGCGCCGCTGGGCACCTCCCGGCGGACCGCGATGGCGAAGTCGCAGTAGCTGCACCGGCGGGCGCAAAAGGGGACGTGGAAGTAGACGTGCACGGGTGAAATCTACCGGTGCGGGGAACCTCTGAGCGGCGGTGGGAACAACGTTCGGCCGGTGCGCCCCACATCATACCCGCCGGAACCGCCTCCCGGGCTGCTGCTCCACGACTCCCGCAATCTCCAGCGCGCAGAGAGCCGCCAGAAGCTCCTGCGGCGGGCGGCCCGCGCGCTCCACCAGATCGTCCAGCGGCATCGGCTCGGCGCCGAGCAGCTCGGCGATCGGGCGGTCGGGGGTCGCGAGGTCTTCGGGCAGCGGCCTCGTGATCGGGGGGCGTGCGGCCGACCCCCCGGCCGGGCGAGCGGCCTCCGGGTAGTGCTCCAGCAGGTCGTCGCAGGAGAGGAGCGGCGCGGCGCCGTCGCGGAT
>DATABZ010000392.1:0-3776 GCA_036259315.1 Gemmatimonadales bacterium
CAGACCGGCCCGGCTCCCATCGCGGGAGCCGGGCCGGTCTCGCTGCGCCCCGGGGCCGCTCAGCAGGCGCGGAGGGGGACGGTGTCCTGCATCACCCACCCGCCGGTCCCCCGCACGAACTCCAGGCGGAAGGCCCGGTCGCAGAGCACCGGAGGGACGAAGTTGCTGGCCGTGACCGTGGAGGTGTAGTGCATGGTGATGCGGTCCGGCGCGCGGCTGGCCAGGTTCAGGTGCACGAAGACCCCGTTCTTCGGGACCCAGCACGAGGTCCCCAGCTCCATGTCCATGCAGTTGAAGGAGCTGTCCGGGACCGTGGCCTGGAAGGGCCGGTCCACCGCCCCCGCGATCCTGTCGGTGTCGACCACCTCCCCGATCGCGCGCAGGCTCCCGCCCCGGAACGACTTCACGTCCAGCAGCAGGGGCCCGGTGGCGCTCCCCGGAGGCGCCGAGCTGCGCGCGTCGTCCTCGGCGAAGCGCACCGTCTGCCGCACGACGTCGAGGTAGTCCGCCTCGGAAGGCTTCCCGGAGCTGCACCCGGCGAGGACGAGGACGGACGTGAGAAGGAGCCTTTTCATCGCGCGGGGTCGGGGTCGGTCGCATTCGCTGTCCACGGCGGTCGGGAGGGAGTACATTATCGCCGGTCAAAGGATCCGCGAAAGGGCCGACGAGCCGCCGAACCGCAGCCGCGAGACGATGAAACTCTGGAAGCTCACCCCCCGGCACGACTCCCTCTGGTGGTGCGTGGACGGCAAGGACCCCTGGCAGCCGCACCAGGACAAGGCGTTCGGTTTCGTGGTGCGCGCCGGGAGCGAGGAGGAGGCGCGCTGGCTGGCGCACGAGAGCGGCGGCGGCGAGAACGAGGCCCTCCCGGGGGTGCGGCCCTGGATCGACGGGCAGTACTCCACCTGCGAGGAGCTCCCCCCGGAGGGGAGGCGGGGCGTGGTGCTGGTGAACTTCCGGCACGGGTGACGGCAGGCGTTCCCGGACGACGAAGCGCCTCCCCGGCCGGGGAGGCGCTTCGTCGGTCATTCCCGTGGATCCCGGCTCAGAACTCGTACTTCAGCCGCAGCAGCGCCAGCCGGCCGATGACCGGCGCGCCGGGGAAGGCGCGGTAGTCCTCGTCCAGGAGGTTCTGCACGGTGAGCTGCAGCGCCGTGTCGCGCAGCTGCGGAATGCGGTAGCCGAGCGTCACGTCGAAGAGCGTGTAGCTGTCCACGCAGTTCTCGACCAGCGCGCCCTCGGCGTAGATCCCGCCCAGGCATCGGGTGCCCACGTACACGCCGGAGTTGACCGGGAAGGAGGCGTTGTAGCGGACCCGGGCCTCGCCGTTGAAGCCGGACTGGTCGTCCCGGTACAGGAGCGCCATGCTCCCCTTCCGCTTTGGCGCGTTCAGCGTCACCAGCCCGGCGCTCTCCGTCTCGAACGCGTCGTCGCTCACGAAGGACGCCGTCGCGTTCAGCGAGAAGCGGTCGCTGAGGAGCGCGGTGGCCGAGATGTCCGAGCCCCACAGGTCGATGGCCTCGTCCACGTTGGTGTAGGTCATCAGGAGCTGCCCGCCGTTGGCGTTCACGTCCTGCGACGACACCACGCCCACGGGAACCGAGGCGATCTGCGTCACCAGCGCGACCGCCCGCTCCTGGGCCTGCGCCTGCGGGAGGCCCGCCTGCATGAAGAACTGCGTCACGCGCGGAACCAGGTACGCGCCCGCTGCCTGCCCGTCCAGGAGGAGGAGCGGGGTCCGGATCGTGAGGGGGGTGACCAGGTTCTCGCGGCGGGAGTGCCACAGGTCGGCCGCCAGGAGCAGCCTGGAGCCGAGGATCCCCTTGTATCCCACCTCGAAGGTGTTCGAGGTGGACTCTCGGATCGGGTCCACGTCGGCCAGGTTCAGGCTGGAGAGCGGAGCGGGAGTGGCGCCCGCGACGGCGTTGAGGTAGTTGACCCCGACACCCGCCCCCACCAGGCCGGCCGTCTGGCCGTTGAGGAAGGCGATGAGCTGCGCGGGCAGCGGCTGGCCCTGTGCCGCGGCACCGGCCGCCACGACTCCCACCGCCATCGGGTAGAGCGTGGCGGTGTTCACCGGCAGGAGCGCCGCGGGCCCGCCGGGGACGCTCAACGGCGTGAAGGGCGAGCGCATGAGGTAGCTCCCGTCCGCCTGGCGGAAGCTGAAACCGGTGTCGCCCGTCCCCTGGATGCGGAGGCTGTAGCCGAGCCGCGCCAGCTGCTCGTTGGGGATGGAGGAGCCCAGGTCGAGGAACTGGTTCAGCGAGCTCGGCGTGGAGAACGCCCGGTTGAAGCTCACCCGGAACGCCTGGTTCTCCGCGGGCTTGAAGACCAGCGCGGCGCGCGGCGAGAACACCGGGTCGGGGAGCGCCGAGTGCGTGTCCACGCGCCCCGCGAGCACCAGGTCGAGCCGCGGGGAGAGCGCCGTCTCGGACTGCAGGTAGGCGCCCGCCTCGCGCGTCTCGTCGTCGTCCTCGTACAGCCCGTTGATGGTGCCGTTGGTGATCGGGTTGGTGTACTGGACGTCCCCGCCGTAGGTGAAGTTCTGCCTCTCGCCCAGGCGGAAGCCGTGCTGGAGCTGGGCCACCATCATCCGGGACTGGTCCTGGATGGGCGCCCCGTTGCGCAGCAGGTACGTGCCCCCCGCGTCGCTGGTGTTGAGGTATGCCTGCGCGAAGAGGCGGTTCCAGTTGGTCCGCACCTGGTAGTAGCGCGAGGTCCAGTCCACGACCTGCGAGGCACCCAGCCCGGTGAGCTCAACGCCGCTCAGCTGCGTGCTCGTGCCGAAGGAGAACACGGTGGTCAGCTCCGGGGAGATCCGCCAGTCCGCGCGGGCCTCGCCGCTCCACCGCTCCGCCCGCGGGTCGCGCACCCCGATCCGCGCGATGCGCTGGTCCGCGGCCTCCGGCCGGATCCCGGTCGCCCGGATCAGGTCCGCTCGGTAGAACCCTGTGGCGTCCCCCGCGAACTTGTCCTGCTCGACGACCTCGGCCTGGTCCACGTACGGGAACTCGTCGGCGCGGAAGTACTGCCCGGATACCTTGAAGCCGAAGGTCTCGCCCAGCAGGTGCGCGGTGCGGAAGGTCCCGTGCACCATCTCCTGGCTTCCCCCGGTGAGGGAGACGCTGGTCCCCTGGTCGTCCAGCGGCGACTTGGTGATGATGTGCAGGATGCCGTTGGCGGTGTTGGGGCCGTAGAGCGCCGCGCCGGGCCCGAGCACGACCTCCATCCGCTGCATGTCGTCGTTGTTGGACGGGATGAAGTGCAGCAGGTTGACCCGCAGCGAGGGAACGCCCACGATCCGGTTGTCGGTGAGCGCATGCAGCGCCCCCGAGAAGATGTTGTTGAAGCCCCGCGCCACGAGGGTGCTGGACTGGATCCCCGTCGTGGCGATGTCCACCCCCGGGGTGTTGCGGAGGTGCTCCGCGACGCTGACGGCGGGCCGCTCGTCCACCGCGCGCTCCCCGACCACCTCGACCCTGGCGGGAGCGTTCACCGCCTTCTCGGGCCGCTTGGAGGCCGAGACCACGATGGGGTCCAGGTCCACCCTGCGGATGGTGTCCTGCTGCGCGGCGGGGGTCTCCTGCGCGCCGGCCTGCCTCCCGGCGCAGAGGGCGACCAGCACGGCGGAAACGATGCTGCACATACGGCGACTGCGCATGCAAACCTCCAGGGGGGGACGTGGGACCGGCCCGGTGGCCGGAACTGCTGCTGGCTACGCTCGGAGAACGGCGGCGCGGACGCGCCGGGGTGCGGCTGCGGTCCCCGGCCCCGCC
>DATABZ010000393.1:0-7683 GCA_036259315.1 Gemmatimonadales bacterium
GGCACCGTGGCGTAGCCATCTCCGAAGTGAGCCTTGGGCGCGTATAGATTGGCCTCATGGACGTCCAGATTTTCGGCATCCGCAAGAACCCCGACACCCGCAAGGCCCTCCGCTTCTTCGCCGAGCGCCGCATCAAGACCCACTTCGTCGACCTCCAGGAGCGCCCCGCCTCCCCCGGCGAGCTCCGCCGATTCGCCCAGAAGTTCGGCGTCCCCGCACTGGTGGACCGCGACTCCCGCCGCTTCGCCGACCTCGGTCTCGGCGCCGCCCGGCTGAGCGACGAGCGCTGGCTGGAGAAGCTGGCCGAGGAGCCGCTCCTCCTCCGCATGCCCCTGGTCCGCCGCCAGAACCAGCTCACCGTCGGTGACGCCGAGCCCACCTGGCGGGAGTGGACTGGCCGTTGACCCAGCTCGCCTTCGCCGGAGTTCGTGTGGAGTTCGGCGCCACGCGCCTGCTCGACGACGTGACCTTCACGGTCAGCCGCGGCGAGCGCTGGGGCGTCATCGGCCGGAACGGGGCGGGGAAGACGACGCTATTCCGTCTAGCGACAGGCGAGCTCCAACCGACGGCAGGCACCGTCGCCCGGGCCACTGGGCTCCGGATCTCACTCATGGACCAGCAGCGGGAGTTCGCCGGCGCCGCGACCGTGTGGGAGGCCGCCGCGGGACCGTTCCACTCGTTACTCGATCTCGAGCGCTCCCTGGCGGAGCAGGCGACCGCGCTGTCGGAGGCTGGGGACCGGGTAACCGATCAGGCGCTAGCCCGGTACGGGCGCGACCTCGAGCGCTTCCAGCGCGAGGACGGCTACAGTGTCGCCGCCCGGATCGACGCCGTGCTGCACGGGCTCGGCTTCGACCCCGACCAGGCCCGGCGCCGCCCCCTGGACGGCCTCAGCGGCGGCGAGCGCGGCCGGCTCGGCCTGGTCCGCCAGCTCGTCGCCCCCGCCGATCTCCTCCTGCTCGACGAGCCCACCAACCACCTCGATCTCGAGACCACGCGCTGGCTGGAGAACCACCTCCGCCAGCTCGACGCGACCGTGATGGTGGTGAGCCACGATCGCGCCTTCCTCCAGGCGGTTGTGGATCACGTGCTCCACCTCGAAGCTGGCACCGCGCTGGCGTACACCGGTGACTACGAGGCCTTCATCCGCCAACGCACCGAGCGCCGTCTCGCTCAGCAGCGCGCCTTCGCGAAGCAGAGCCGGGTGCTCGCCGCGGAGGAGGACTACATCCGGCGCAACATCGCCGGCCAGAACAGCGCCCAGGCCAAGGGCCGCCGCCGCCGCCTCAAGCGAGTCAGCCGGCTGAGCCCGCCCCCCGGCGAGGAGGGCGCGATGGCGCTGCGGCTCGCCGCGGACGAGCGGGGCGGGGACCAGGTGCTGGTCGCGCGAGACGTTCGGCTCGAGGTCGAGGGTCGCACGCTGCTCCGGGATTTTTCCGCCCGGGTAGGCCGTGGCGACGTGGTCGGGCTCGTGGGGCCGAACGGGGCGGGGAAGTCCACGCTGCTCCGCGCGATCGTCGGTGACCGCACACCCGACGCCGGCGAGATCCGGGTGCCGGACTCGGTGCGAATTGCCTACTACCGCCAGGACCTCGCCCAGGTGCCCCAGGACCGTACGCTGTACGAGATCATCGCCGATCTCCGCCCCTCCTGGGGCCGCGGTCCGATCCAGGGCCATCTCGGCCGCTTCGGGTTCAGTGGTGACTCGGTGCAGCGCAGGGCGGGATCGCTCTCCGGCGGCGAGACGGCGCGCGTGGCGCTCGCCATGATGATGCTCTCCGGCGCCAACTTCCTCATCTTCGACGAGCCCACCAACCACCTCGACGTCGAGTCGATCGAGGCGCTGGAAGACGCAATCGAGGAGTTCGATGGCACCGTCCTCCTCGTGAGCCACGATCGCGCGCTCCTCCGGGCGCTCACGACGCGAATGTGGGTCCTGCACGGTGAACGGATCACGGATTTCGACGGCGGCTTCGCCGAATGGGAGGCGGCCAGCGCCGAGCGGGAGCATGCCGCCGCGGTCGGCGCGGCTGAGGAGGAGGCGCTCCGCCGTGTCCGCGAGCGGAAGCTCACGCGTCCGCCCCCCGATAAACGAAAGGCCAACAACCGCACCAAAGCCGAGCGAAAGACCGCCCGCCCCGAGGATGGGCGGCCCGGTCGAGGTGCTGAGGACGACCGGCGCACGCGGCACTCGAGACGGCGCTCCGCCGAGCGCGCCGTCGCCGAGGCCGAGGTGCGTGTGAGCGAGCGCGAGCGGGTCGTGGAGGAGTTGCGGAGGCAACTGGAGGATCCCGCGCTCTACCTGGCCCCCGACGCCGCAGCCCAGGCTCATCGACTCGGCGCGGAGCTGGAGGAGGCCCGCGCCAGCCTCGAAGCTGCATTCGCCGAGTGGGAGGCGGCTACGCGGAACATGGAGGACATCGACTGACCGACTCGGGCCCGGGAGACTTGCGCCCGAGCGACTCGCGGGTGAGCGATTCGCACTCGAGCGACTCGGGCCAGAGCGACTCCCGCCGCTGGCGCGTCCTCGGCCTGCTCGCCCTCGCCGAGGTGCTCGGCATGTCGCTCTGGTTCTCCGCCAGCGCGGTCTCCGGCCAGTACCGCGCGCTCTGGCACCTCAGCGCCGCCGAAGCCGCCTGGCTCACCAACACCGTCCAGCTCGGCTTCGTGGTCGGGACGGCCGGAGCCGCGGTCCTCAACCTCGCGGACGTCTTCTCCTCCCGCTGGTACTTCGCCACGTGCGCGCTCCTCGGAGCCGGGGCCAACGCGGCGCTGGTCTGGGCGGGCGACTACTACGCTGCCCTCGGCTGCCGCTTCGCGACCGGCGTCTTTCTCGCCGGCGTCTACCCGCCGGCCATGAAGATGGCCGCCACATGGTTCCGGATCGATCGCGGCCTCGCCATTGGGGTCATCGTGGCCTCGCTCACCGTCGGAAAGGCCATGCCCTATCTGGTGCGCTCGGTGGAGACGAGCGGAGTCCGTGGGGTGGTCCTGAGCGCGTCGGCCGGTGCCGTGCTCGCCGCCGCGCTGGTGGCGCTGGGCTACCGCGACGGACCGTTCGAGTTTCCCCGCCGGCCGTTCTCCTGGCGCCTGGTCGCCAGCGTGGTCGGCCACCGGGAGACCCGGCTCGCCACCGGCGGATACCTGGGGCACATGTGGGAGCTCTACGCGATGTGGACTTGGGTGCCGGTCTTCCTCGCGGCGAGCGCCGCCACCGGGGCCACAGCCGGATCCCCGACGTCCACGTCAGTCGTGTCCGTGTTGGCCTTCGCTGCGATCGCGGTGGGAGGCGCCGGCGCGGTCTGGGGCGGGTGGGCCGCGCGACGTGTGGGCTACGCCCGCGTGGTCACCGTCGCCATGACGGTCAGCGGCCTGTGCTCTCTAGCCGTCGGACTCTTCTACGGCAGGAGTCTCTGGCTGCTCGGCCCGCTCGTTCTGCTCTGGGGCTTCTTCGTGGTGGCCGACTCGGCCCAGTTCAGCGCCATGGTCACCGAGCTGTCGCCCGCGCACGCGGTGGGCACCGCCCTGACCCTCCAGACCTCGCTCGGCTTCCTGCTCACGATGGCGACGATCCAGCTCATTCCGCTGCTGGTCGAGACGATCGGCTGGCCGCTCGCGTTCCCGATCCTGGCCCTCGGCCCGGCTGCGGGGATAGCTGCTATCCGGCGGCTGGGGAACCGCTTCGCGCCCACCGCTCATCCTTCGTAGAAGCTATAGAGCCACTAAAAAAGCGGCCGCCCAATCAACCACGTTGCGAAGGCTTCCATCCTATCGAAATCCCCTGCCTGTAAGTACCTGCTTGCGTTAGATCGTCATCCTCCCTATACTCGCGCCCCATGAACGTGAAGGATCAGCTCCTGGAAGCCGCGGCCCAGGTCTACGCCGAGAGCGGCTATCATGGAGCCACGACGCGTCGCATCGCCTCGGCGGCCGGGGTCAACGAGATCACGCTGTTCCGCCACTTCGGCAGCAAGGACGTGCTGTTGCGGGAGGCGATCGCCCGCTGTCATGCCGAGGGCGATCTCGTGCTGCCCGATGTCCCACAGGACCCTCTCCAGGAGCTGACCGACTGGAGCCGCTCCCACCTCGAGCACCTCCATCAGCGCGCCACACTCATCCGCACCTGCCTCAGTGATGTCGCCGAGCGGCCGGACCTCGTCATGCCGGAGTTCAGCTGCCCGGTGCGGGCCACGGCCGCACTTGCAGCCTATCTGACGCGACTCAGGGAGCGCGGGCTCGCTCCCGCAACCTTCGACGTGCCGTCGGCCGCAGCGATGCTGCTGGGCGCGCTCTTCGCGGACGCCATCGGACGCGACATCGTGCCCGACCTGTACGCCACACGGGCGGAGGAAGCGGCGGCACAGTACGTCGCGCTCTTCCTGCGCGGAATCGGCGTGGAGACGAGCACCCTGAGGAGTCGATGAGACTGGTCCTCCTGCTCGCGGCCCTCCTCGCCGCCCTTCCCGCCACCGGCCCTGCCTCGTGGAACGGGACGACCATCTGGGCCCAACAGTCACCCGGAACCTCCGCGCGTGCGCTCTCGATCGAGGAGGCCCTGGACCTCGCGGAGCGTGAGAGCGAAGCCGTAGGCCTGGCGCGGAGCGACCTGGCGCAGGCCGAAGGCGAGCGACGTCGGGCTCGGAGCGCGTATTTCCCGCAGCTCACCGGCTCCGCCTCCTACACCCGCACCCTGCGGAGCCAGTTCTCCGCGCTCCAAGGCGAGGAAGGCGGCCCTGCTGCCCCTGCGCCCGAGGAATGCGATGCGTTCGCCCCGCGGCCGGGCCTCACCGTCGAAGAGCGCCTGGACTCGCTCGAGGCCGCGGTGGAGTGCGCGAGCAACGCCGACCCCTTCGCGGGGCTGGGCGACGATCTGCCCTTCGGCCGCGAGAACACCTACCGCCTGGGGCTCTCGTTCTCCCAGACGCTGTTCACCGGCGGCAGAGTCAGTGGCCAGGCACAGGCGGCGACCGCCAACCTGCGCCGTGCGGGCCTCGGCCTCACCGCCGCCAGGGCGCAGCTTCTTCTCGACGTGACCGAGGCGTACTACGACGCCGCGCTCGGCGACCGCCTGGTGGCCATCGCCCAGGCCACGCTGGAACAGGCCGACACCACGCTCAGTCAGGCGCGGCTCGCGCGGGAGGTGGGGAACCAGTCGGAGTTCGATCTGCTCCGCGCCAGGGTCACGCGCGACAACCAGCGCCCCGTGGTCATCCAGCGCCGGGCCGCCCGCGACCTCGCGTACTACCGGCTCAAGAACCTGCTGAACCTGGCTCCGGAGCAGCCGCTCGAGCTCACCAGCCGGCTGGTGGACACCGCCCTGGTGCAGACCGCTCGACTCGTGGAGCTGGTGGAGAGCCCCGGCGACACCGCCACCGAGGCCCGCGCTCCTGTCCGCCAGGCCGGCGAGGCGGTCACGTCCCAGCAGGGGCTCCTGCGGGCCGCCCGTGCCCAGCGCTGGCCCCAGGTCTCGCTCACGTCCGATTACGCCGAGATCGGCTACCCGAACGACGTCTCGCCGTTCGGCACCAACTACCTCTCGGACTGGGTGGTCGCGCTCGGGCTCCAGATCCCGCTGTTCACCGGTGGCCGCATCAAGGGTGACGTCGCGGTAGCCGAGGCCGGGCTCGAGCAGGCACGCCTGCGTCTCCGGCAGACCCGGGAGCTGGCCCAGCTCGACGCGCGCAACACCCAGCTCCAGCTCCAGGCGGCGGTCGCCGCGTGGGAGGCGAGCGCCGGCACCGAGGAGCAGGCCGACCGGGCTTACGAGATCGCCGAGATCCGCTACCGGGAGGGGATCTCGACCCAGACCGAGCTCAACGACCTGCGTATCCAGCTCGCGCAGGCCCAGGCCAACCGGGCGCAGGCCGCGCGCGACCTCCAGGTGGCGCGGATGCGGCTCGCCCTGCTCCCGTCGCTCCCGCTCGGCACCGGTACGGGAACGGCGGCGGACGCGGCAGGCGCCACGTCGCCCGCCGTCACGGCACCCGGCGGGCAGGGGGGCGGCAGCCAGCCACCACCGTACCAGGCGCCCCAGCCGCAGACGCCGGGCGTCCTCACCAGCACGAGACAAACCGGAGCCGTCGGGCCATGATCCGGCAACACTTTCTCGGGGCCGCCGCGGTCGCCCTCCTCCTCGCCGGCTGCAACCGCGACGAGGGCGCCAGCGCCACCGCGACCGAGACGGCAGAGGCGGTCACCACCGTGGGTCCCGAGAACATCGCGGTCGCCACCGTCACCGAGCTCCGGAGCGGCCCCGCGGTCTCGGGCTCACTCGAGCCGGAGCAGGCCGCCACGGTCCGTGCCGAGGTCGGCGGGGCGGTGCTCCGCACCTACGCCGACGCCGGCGAGCGGGTGAAGCGCGGACAGCTGCTCGCCAGCCTCGACGACGACGCGGTGCAGGATGCCTTCCTGTCGGCGCGCTCGGCCGTGCGCACGGCGGAGACCTCACTGGAGCTCGCCCGGCGGAACGAGGAACGCGCCGAGCGCCTGGAGCAGGCCGGGGCCGTGGCGGAGCGGGACCTGGAGACGGCGCGGCTGGAGGTCACCAACGCCGAGGGTGCGCTGGCTGACGCCCGCGCCCGCCTGACCAACGCGCAGGAGCAGCTGGAGGACACCCGCGTGCGCGCGCCGTTCGACGGCATCGTGAGCGAGCGCCCGGCCGACGCGGGCGACGTGGTGCAGGTCGGTGCGGCCCTGTTCTCCATCGTCGACCCGACCCGGCTCCGGCTCGAGGCCAGCGTGCCCGCGGAGCAGATCGGCCGCCTGCGGCGAGGCACCACGGTGGAGTTCACGGTCACCGGACTCGAACGGCGGATCACCGGAGAGATCGAGCGGATCAACCCGGTCGTGGACCCCTCCACCCGCCAGGTCAGGATCTACGTCTCGATCCCCAACCAGGACCGATCCCTGATCGCGGGGCTCTTCGCCGAGGGTCGGGTCGCGACCGATTCGAAGAAGGGGGTGGCCGTGCCCCTGGCCGCCGTCGACAATCGGGGCAATACGCCCGCGGTTCACGTCCTCAAGGGCGGGCGTGTCGCCGAGAGCCCGGTGCAGCTGGGCGTGCGCGACGAGGCCGCGGAGCTGATCGAGATCCAGTCCGGCGTGGCCCAGGGCGACACCGTGCTGCTCGGCTCCGCGCAGGGCGTCGCCCCCGGCAGCCACGTGCGCGTGCTCCACGAGGAGGCGGGCCGCTAGATGTTCATCTCCGATTTCGCGATCCAGCGGCCGATCGTCACCGTCACCGCCATGCTGGCGCTGGTGGCGTTCGGCATCGCGGCCCTGGTGAACCTCGACACCGACGAGTTCCCCGACATACAGCAGCCGATCGTCGGCGTGACGATCCTCTACCCCGGCGCGTCGCCCGAGACGGTCGAGCGGGAGATCGTGGACCCGATCGAGGAGTCGTTTTCCACGATCAGCGGGGTGGACTGGTCGAGGACCCAGGCCAGCGCGACGGACGGCCTGGCGCAGTTCGTGGTGTTCTTCGACTTCGAGAAGGACCTCCAGGAGGCGTCGCAGGACATCCGCGACGCCATCTCGACGCAGCGCGCCGACCTGCCGACCGAGATGGAGGAGCCGGTCCTCACCCGCTTCGACCCCTCGCAGCAGTCGGTTCTCTCGCTCGCGCTCACCTCGGCCCGCGTACCGACCGCCGCGCTTACTCGCATCGCGGACCCGATGATC